>JAKDMP010000001.1 GCA_030452225.1 Gammaproteobacteria bacterium | reverse complement strand
GGGGGGGGGGGGGGGGGCCCTGGGGGGCCCCCTCCACCGCGCGCGAGTCTGTGACGGGACGATTTACCGGTTGAGCCAGAGGCCCGTGTCCTCGTTGAAGTCCGCCCACTCGACGCGTTCCCAGCTGCCGTCCTTGTCGGTGTCGTAGAAAATGAACATACCGTCATAAATTTCTGCGGCGTCCAGATAATCGTTGTCGTCGGTATCCCAACTGGCGAAGTCATGATCCCAGCCGATGGCGTTCCATTCGTTCGAATCTATTACGCCGTTGTGATTGTCGTCCCAGCTGGGATAGACGCCCCAGTCGCCGACCATGCCGTAGAACTCGTCCCGGGTGATCTTTCGGTCGCCGTTTTCGTCCCAGGTGCTGAATTCGAGGTAGCGGGCGTCATTGAATTCGTTCTGGTCCAGTTTCTTGTCGTGGTTCTTGTCGGAGACGGTGAACATGCCGACATACAATTCGTGGGCATCCAGGTAGCCGTTGTTGTCGAGATCCCAGACGTCGTAGTCGTAGTCCCAGCCGATGAAGGTCCACTCCTTGTGATCGATCAATCCGTCGCCGTTGGTGTCCCAGGAGGAATAGAGCCCCGGGTCGCTCGTCGGACCGTAAAATTCGTCCATCGTGATCACGCCGTCATGATTCGCGTCCCAGCTTTCGAAGGTATTGGTGTTCGTATTGCCATTCATATTGGTGTTCGCGGCCAAGGTCATCGAGCCACCCAGACCGAGAGCTCCGATAGCCGCTCCGACGATGGATATCAATAATAGTTTGCGCATGTTGTCCTCCATTGTTTCCCACGTGTGTTGTTACCGTGTCACATGCCGCGCAGTGCGAATTACGCGCCTCGTGCGGACGATTGTACGTCGCTGCAATCGCGCGGCATCCATCGACTTCACGGTAACAAAGTCGGAACCGTCGTTTCAACCGGCCATGGCGAGGCGTGCCGGAATGTGCGCATGGGTGGGAATCAAGGAGGCAGGGCCGAATTGTCTCCGCGGTCGAGCCCGGATCTGCGCGTGCAATACGGATCGAGGCAGACTTGGCCAAACCGGACGCCGGCAGAACGATGCACGGGCTAGCCGGCCCGCGGCCTTGCCGGCGGTGTCGCCGGCGTGCCATGCTCCTGCATGTTGATTATGGCGATGGGAAATGGGTGAGCCGTTCGCTTTCAATCCATAGTGTTTCGCCGAGTGCTTCATCGCGGGCGAGCCTTGATGGTTCTTTCGGCTGGTTGTTCTCGAAGTACAGGCCGCTCTTGCCTTCGACTTCGGGACTGGCGGCCAGGTACACAATGGTTTTCGCGCCCGCTTCAGGCGAAATCATGAAAAACTTTTTCGTGACGGCGAAGATCGGTTGCGTCCAGCGCGGCGCGCCGTCCCAGATGTGGGTAGCGACGACGCCGGGATGCACGGCGTTCACGGTGACGTCACTGCCCTCGAGCCTGCGCGCGAGTTCCCGGGTAAAGAGTACGTTGGCCAGTTTGGAGCGACGATACGCGTGCATGATCCGGTAACCGTGCTCGAAGCCGGGATCGTTCAGGTCGAGCGTACCCTGGTAGTGGGCCTGCGAGGCGACATTGACGATGCGCGCGGGCGCGCTTGCCTTGATACGATCGAGCAACAGGTTGGTGAGCAGGAAGTAACCGAGGTGATTCACGGCAAAGGTCGTCTCAACGCCATCTTCGGTCAGCCTGCGATGGGCGTTGACCGTGCCGGCGTTGTTGATGAGTATGTCGAGCCGTTGGTGACGTGCAATGAATTGGTCCGCGAGGCGATGAATGGCGGCTTGCGAGGCAAAATCACACAACATCGAATTGATGTGTTTCGACTCCGACCGTTGCGCGACCTCGGCGAGGACGATTCCGGTTTTGGCGACGTTGCGCCCGACGATGATGAGCCGCGCCCCGGCGCCGGCGAGCATGACGGCCGCTTCGAGCCCGATGCCGCTCGTAGCGCCGGTTATGAGGACGGTTTTGCCGGTCATGTCGGGCAAGGCTTCGGTAGTCATCTGCCGTTTCCCGTTCTACTGGCCACTGCGTCGGCGCGAACCGGTTCGGCGCCGTCGGCAAGGGTGGTGCGAGCAATGATGCGCCCGCCGCCCAGGCACAGGTCGCCAGCATAGAGCACTGCGTACTGACCGGGCGTAACTGCGCGCAAAGGCTGTGCAAGTCGCAGTTGCATGCTTTGCTTCCCGACTGACTCGAGTGTCGCTTCTACGGGTGTTTGCCGATAGCGAACCCGCAGCTGAACCCTGGCCGGGGCGGGCGGCGCCTTGCCTGCAATCCAGTGCAGACGATCGGCCTTGAGCGCCGTCGTCATGCCGCGCGGATGGTTGGGATCCTGGGCGACTATGAGCCGGTTGCGGTCGTAGTCCTTGCCGATGATGTACCAGGGCGCGTCCGCTTTCCCCGCTACGCCGCCGATCCCGAGACCGCCGCGCTGTCCGAAGGTGTAGAAGTGAAGGCCGTCGTGTCGGCCGACCTTTAGGCCTGCCGTGTCCACGAAGTCGCCGGGGGAGGCGGGAAGGTATTCGGCCAGAAACTCGCGGAAGGGCCGCTCACCGATAAAGCAGATGCCGGTGGAATCCTTGCGCGCGTGGTTGGGCAGGCCGATACGCCGGGCGATGTCGCGCACTTCGGGCTTGGAAAGATCGCCGAGCGGGAAAAGCGTGCGTGCCAATGCCGATCCCGGTACGGCATGGAGAAAGTAGGTCTGATCCTTGTTCCGGTCCTGTGCCGTGGCGAGGCCCGGCCGCCCGGCAATGTCTTCGACGCGCGCGTAATGGCCCGTGGCGATCGCATCCGCACCGAGCCGGCGCGCCCAACTGAAGAAAGCATCGAACTTGATGTGGCGATTGCAGGGCACATCCGGGTTGGGCGTGCGGCCCGCGCGATATTCGGCGAGAAAGTCGGCAAAAACTTCTTCGCGATATTCACGGGTGAAATTGGCGCGATGCAGCACGATGCCGAGATGTTCGGCAACGGCGGCGGCCTCGGCTTCGTCGTCCACGCGGGTGCAGTAGCCATCGTCGGCCTCCCAGTTGGTCATGTGCAGGCCCTCGACGCGGTAGCCCGCTTCGAGAAGCAGGTGCGCGCTCACGGCGGAATCCACTCCGCCGGAAAGCCCCACGATGACCAGGGGTGCGCTCACGGGCCGATCAGCGTGGTGATGACACCGAGCGGGTAACGAACTCCATCGAGGTATTCCCGGAACGATCGCAGGAC
This sequence comes from Gammaproteobacteria bacterium, assembly GCA_030452225.1. Classification (GTDB taxonomy): domain Bacteria; phylum Pseudomonadota; class Gammaproteobacteria; order JAKDMP01; family JAKDMP01; genus JAKDMP01. Next base: position 51,546 of record JAKDMP010000001.1, on the reverse strand, counting down.
GAGAGGGCTTCTGAGCATGGCCTCGCGGTTTTGCAGGTCGCGGAGGCTGTACCATTGCGGACCGATGATGCCTGCGTCGAGTACGGCGTCGGCATCGTGGCCATCGCAGTGACCGATTACATTGCAACGGACGAAGGTTTCGCTGTTGTCCGGACGACGCCAGACATAGATGCCGCCCAGCGATTCGGGGACGAAGTGATAGCCGGTCTCCTCCATGACTTCTCGTACCACGGCGGCTTCGGGCGATTCTCCATCCTCGATGTGCCCCGCAGGGTTGTTGATGCGTTCGGCGCCGTTCACGTACTCGTGTACGACGAGAAAATGCCCGTCTTGTTCACTAACAGCGGCAACGGTGACATGCGGCTGGAAACTACGGTCATTCATCGTTTGAACTCATGGGTCATGGCACGATGGACGATACCGGCTTCCATGAAGTCCACGCCGTGGGGCTCGAAGCCGAAGCGCTTGTAAAAGCCCATTGCACTGATCTGCGCATTGAGGCGGCAATGCGAATGGCCGCGCTCGCGCGCAGCGGCCATCAGTGCCTCCAGCAGCGCCTGGCCAACGCCGCAGCCGCGCCAGTCCGCCACCACGGCCATGCGCCCGATGTGTCCGTCCGGCGCAAGCCGGCCCGTACCGACGGGAATGCCGCCGGCGGTGGCGAGCATGTGTACACACTGCGCGTCGAGTCCGTCCCATTCGAGGTCCGGCGGGACATCCTGTTCTTCGACGAAGACGCGGGTGCGCACGTCCCGCAGGGCCCTGCGATCCCGCTCCCAGTCGGCTTCGCGGACGGTGAATTCAGGCGTCATCGCGATGGCGGCGAGTCCGGGCGAGGCGGGCGGCAAGCCCCGTGTATGCGTCAGGCGTCAAGGCCTCCAGCTCGCGTCGGGCTGCATCCGGCAGCGGCAACTGCGCGACCACCGCCTGCCAGGTAGTGCGATCAAGCGCCTTGCCGCGAGTGGCGGTCTTGAGGGTCTCATAGGGCTTGTCCACGCCGTGCTTGCGCATCAAGGTTTGCGCAGCCTCGCCGAGGACCTCCCAGTGTGCGTCCAGCTCTTCGGCGAGTCGATCATGCGCGACTTCGAGTTTCCCCAGGCCGCGTACGAGCGAAGTGAGCGCCACCAGCGTGTGGCCGAAGACGGTGCCCAGTGCTCGTTGGGCGGTCGAGTCGGTGAGATCGCGCTGCATGCGCGAAATCGGCAGGCTGCCCGCCAAGTAGCGGGCGAGAGCGTTGGCAATGCCGAAATTGCCCTCGGCATTTTCGAAATCGATCGGGTTGACCTTGTGCGGCATGGTCGAGGAACCGACCTCGCCTTGCACCAGGCGCTGGCGAAAGTAGCCGAAGCTGATGTAGCTCCAGATGTCACGGCAGACATCAATCAGCACCGTGTTGGCCGCCGCGATGGCGTCGAGCAGTTCCGCCACGCTGTCGTGCGGTTCGATCTGCGTGGTCAGGGGCCGCCACTCGAGCCCCAGGTTTTCGACTACGCGGCGCGAAAGCGCGGGCCAGTCCACTTGCGGGTATGCAACGCAGTGCGCATTGAAGTTGCCGGTAGCGCCGTTGATTTTGCCGCCGAGACCGATGGCTTCGATACGTTTCGCGGCCCGCTCGAGGCGAACGGCGACGACGGCGATCTCCTTGCCGAGGGTCGTGGGGGTCGCCGCCTGGCCGTGTGTACGCGCGAGCATGGAAGTATCGGCTTCGGCGTCGGCCAGCGCGTCCAGCGAGCCGAGCACGCTTGCGAAATGCGGCAGCACTACTTGTTTGCAGGCCTCGTTCAGCACCAGCCCCCAGGAAAGGTTATTGATGTCCTCCGAGGTGCAGGCGAAGTGGATGAACTCGCCGGCTCCCGCAAGCTCGGGAACGGCGGCGAAACATTCCTTGAGGTAATACTCCACGGCCTTGACGTCGTGATTGGTGACGGTCTCGATGGCCTTGATGCGTGCCGCGGCCTTGCCGTCGAAATTCCTTTCGATTGCATCCAGTGCCGCCTCGGCCCCGGCCGACGGCGGCGGGCATTCGGGGATGTCTTCTGCCTCGGCGAGCGCGCGGAACCAGGCGAGTTCCACCCGCACGCGGGCGCGCATCAATCCGAATTCGGACAGCACTTCGCGCAGTTCTTCGGTGCGCGAACGGTAACGTCCGTCCAGTGGCGACAGCGCAAACAGGGCCTCGGTGGAGGTTTCCGCCAGCATCGAATTGCAACTCTCATTAAAATGCATATTTTACAGGGCCTTGCAGGGGAAGATGAAACCGTCACAGATACAGGAGCCGGATGCGTGCGCCATGGATGCCCTTTTGCCCGGTTGGGTGGAAGCGCTTGCGGCCGCCCTGGATGAGCAGGGCGACGGGCTGGATGCGCCTACTCGCGAGGCATTGCGCCGCGTCGAGACGCTTGCTTCGGGTCAACCGGCAGCGGCGTCCGTACTGATTGCCATCGTCGAGACTGCCGGCGGGACGGGGATGCTTTTTACCCGCCGCCGCGACGACATTGCGACCCATCCAGGCCAGGTGGCGTTTCCCGGCGGTGCACGCGAAGGCGCCGAGAGCGTCGAGCGGACGGCTCTACGCGAAGCGGAGGAGGAAGTCGCCTTGCCGCCGGAGTACGTCCGGGTGTTGGGACGCCTGGCGGATTACCCGACCACCAGCGGTTACCGGGTAACCCCGGTGGTCGGCTATGTGCCGAAGTTGCCCCTATTGCGCGCACAACCCGGGGAAGTCGCCGGGATCTTCATCGTACCGCTCGCGGTATTGCTGGATACCCGGCGGTGGAAGGATCGTCCGCTCGACTTCAACGGCAGGCGTTTTCCGCATCGCGAACTGTTGTGGGAGGATCAAAGGATCTGGGGTGCGACCGCCGGCATGTTGCGGCTGCTCCTGCCGGCATTGGGGAAGGCTTGGGGAGAACGGCCATGAACACGCATGAAACCTCTGCGTTGTCACTGGCTCTGGAGATTCAGAGACGCGTTGCCGATGTGGGCTTTGACTGGCCCGATGCAGATGGCCCGTTGGCGAAAATGGACGAAGAACTCGCCGAGCTGAAGGAAGCCGTTGGTTCACGCCGTTCAAATCCGGACAAGGCGAGTGATGAACTCGGCGATCTGCTCTTTGCCGTCGTCAACTATGCGCGCCATATTGGTGTCGAGCCGGATGCCGCGCTGGTCGCCACGGTCGGAAAATTTCAGCGCCGCTTCCGCCACATCGAAGAGAGCCTGGCGAAACAAAGGCTCAGGCCGGAAGACGTGGGCCTCGAAGGACTGGAGGCTTTGTGGGTGGAAGCAAAGCAGCACGAGAAAAAATAATACCAATAAACATCAAGGGCCTACAGGCTGAACCTCGAGATTACTGAATATCCGGCATCCCCAACCGTGCCCGCGGATTTGCCCTCGGTGAATGGCTGCTCGCCCGGCGTTCCGTTCGACGCGCAAGGGCTTATGCCGTCAGGGCCTCGCGGGCGGGAAAGTAGTCGAGCGCGAGGTCGTGGGCAACGGCTTCGTAGGTCAGCTTGCCGCGATGTACATTCAACCCGTTGCACAAATGCGGATCGTCGGCGAGCGCCTGCCTGTAGCCCTTGTCGGCGAGCGCGTGGACAAAGGGCAGCGTCGCGTTGGTGAGTGCCAGCGTCGAGGTAAGGGGTACGGCGCCCGGCATGTTGGCGACGCAGTAATGCACCACGTCATTTTCGATGAAGACCGGATCGTCATGCGTGGTGGGCCTGCTGCTTTCGAAGCAGCCGCCTTGGTCGATGGCGACATCCACCAGCACCGCACGGCGCTTCATGGTCTTCAGCAGATCGCGGGTCACGAGCTTGGGCGCCGCGGCGCCGGGGACAAGCACGGCGCCAATCACGAGGTCGGCTTCGCGCACGCGCTCCTCGATGCTTTCACCGGTTGCATACAGCGTTTCGAGTTGCGGGCCATACTGGTTGTCCAGCTCGGTCAGGCGGCCCAGTGACTTGTCGAGTACGGTAACGCGCGCCCCGGCCCCCATGGCAAGTCGTGCGGCGTTGATGCCGACCACGCCTCCGCCGATGACCAGGACCCGCGCCTGGCTTACGCCGGGCACGCCGCCCAGCAGCAGCCCGCGGCCGCCTTGTTTGACTTCGAGGCTGTGGGCGCCCGCCTGTACGGCGAGGCGGCCGGCGACTTCGCTCATCGGCGCGAGCAGCGGCAGGTGGCCGTTCGCGTCGGTAACCGTTTCGTAGGCGATGGCAATCGCGCCGGATTCGAGCAGGAGTCTGGTTTGCCTGGGATCGGGCGCCAGATGCAGGTAGGTGAACAGGATCTGGCCCTCGCGCAGCATGGTGCATTCGGCGGGTTGCGGCTCCTTGACCTTCACGATCATGTCGGCCCGGGCGAAAATCGTTGCGGCGTCCTCGGCGATATCCGCACCGGCTGCGCGATAGGCGGCATCGTCAAAATCGATCGCGGCTCCGGCGTTCGTTTCCACCAGCACCTTGTGGCCGGAATCGACGAGTTCACGCACGCCCGCCGGCGTCATGCCGACGCGGTATTCACGAATCTTGATTTCCCTGGGTACGCCGATGAGCATGGATGCAAACCTCCTGTAGATGGGCGGGCCGACAACCGGTAAAACCCATTGATTTTAGCAAAATACAGGCCATTTTGCGCGGTCTGATGAAAATTCCGGGTTCTGTGCTTGCGAGCCGCCACAAGGCGTTTGCCGCGCTGGCCCGATCGCATTGACTGCGCAGTTTGCCCGCCGTTCAAATGAAGGCAGGGTATGATTTCATCCATGCGCTTGCGAAAGCCGCCTGGCATCCAATAAACAGCCTGCCCATGCAATTGGCGGCAGACATACGCAGGAGACTGACTGACCGTTCCAGTGAAACGATTGGTCGGCTGAGCGTCAGCATCGGCATCAGTTTTGCCACGAGGGCTGGATATGATTTGGACCAGTTGCTGAACCTGGCCGATCAGGCGTTGTATGAGGCCAAGGCGTCAGGGCGTGACTGTGCTCGACTTTGGCACGTCGATACGGAGTTCAAACCGCATGCGGCCACAATGGCGCGACGCAAAAAACAAACGAATCCCCCCCGGGGGTGTAGATCTTGCGGCGTGGGCGCTGCATCGCGAAGTGCATTTTGCCGATGAGTGCAGTTTCGGCACAATGAAACAATCCAGGGTCTCCCGGGCTCTCAGGCCAAAGGCGTTTGCCAGGCGTCTGTGGGGAGGCGGCGGGCAATGTCGCCGGCTTCGATGCATTCGGCCAGCGCGGCAATGTCGCGGTCATGGCGGCGGTCGGCGCTGGCGGGGGGCACGATCGCGCGGATCCGTTCGTGAACGGCTTCGAGTTTGGCGCCGGCCTTGAGCGGTCGCTGCATATCGAGGGCCGCGGCGGCGACCACGAGTTCGATGGCGATAATGCGGGCGACATTGTCGGCGATGCGCTGGAGTTTGTGACCTGCCCAAGGCCCCATGCTGACGTGATCTTCCTGACCAGCCGACGTGGATATCGTGTCCACGCTCGCCGGGTGCGCCAGCGTCTTGTTTTCCGAGGCGAGCGCGGCGGCCGTGACATGCGCGAGCATGAAACCCGATTCGAGGCCCGGCGTGTGCGCGAGAAAGGCCGGCAGGGCCGGATTGATGCCGCGCATGAAGGTATCGATGCGGCGCTCGGCAATGCTGCCCACCTCGGCGAGCGCGATAGCCATGAAGTCCGACACCATGGCGATGGGTTCGGCGTGAAAGTTGCCGCCGGAAATGATGCGGTCTTCGAAAACCAGCGGGTTGTCGGTGGCGCCGTTCGCCTCGCGTTCGAGCACCGCCGCGGCATGCGCGAGCGTGTCCCAGACGGCACCGAGTACCTGCGGCTGGCAGCGCGTGGAGTAGGGATCCTGGACGCGATCGCAATTTTCGTGGTTGCGCCAGATTTCGCTCTTTTCGAGCAGCCTCCGGAAGGCCGCCGCGACGATGCTCTGGCCGTGCTGGCCGCGGGCATTGTGGATGTGCTCATCAAAGGGCGCATGCGAGCCTGCCAGCGCTTCGACCGAGAGTGCGCCGGCAACCACCGCGCTTCCAAGCAGGCGCTCTCCGCGAATGAGACCAAGTATCGCGAGCGCGGTCGAAAGCTGGGTGCCGTTGAGGAGCGCCAGCCCCTCCTTGGGTTGCAGGACGAGCGGTTCGAGTCCGGCCGCCCGCATGACTTCCGCGTTGTGCAGGGGCTTGCCTTTTTGCGTAGCCTCGCCTTCGCCGATGAGCGCGAGCGCCAAATGCGCGAGCGGCGCAAGATCGCCCGAAGCGCCGACAGAGCCGCGTTCGGGAATATTCGGCATGACACTGGCGTTGGCGAGCGCGAGCGTAGCTTCGGCAAGGGCAGGCCGGGCCCCCGAATATCCGGTCGCCAGGCCATTGGCCTTGAGTATCAGCATCAAGCGTACGACGGTATCGGCCAGCGGGTCGCCCACCCCGGCAGCGTGACTGCGTACCAGGTTGTATTGCAAGGTGGCGAGATCCCCGTCGGCAATCCGCTTGCTTGCGAGAGCCCCGAAGCCGGTGTTGATGCCGTACACCGCCTCGCCGCGCGTAAGTATCTTGGTGACATTGGCCGCCGAGGTCTCCATGGCGCTGCGCGCGGAGGCGCCCAATCGGACGTCACTCGGGTGTCCCAGGTAGTCCGCAAGGTCGGTAAGCGTGAGTGAATGGCCGTCGAGTTCAAGCGTCATAATGGTTACCTTCTTGGCTCGTCATTCCGGACGCACGGAAGCGCGATTCGGAATCCTGTGTAAAAAATTTTCTGACCGTGGGCCAGGATATGCATTCAAACTGGATTCCCGCCTACGCGGGAATGACGAGGGGAAAATTTATCGGCTACATAAGCTTTGCCTTCGATGTAAACGGCGTGTGGCTGGATGCCGCCGAGTTGGTAGCAGAAAAATTCGGGACCGGGGATATCCCAGAGCGTGAAGTCGGCACGGCGGCCGACGGCGAGACCGCCGACTTTCTCCTCCAAAGCGAGGGCCGCGGCGCCATGGCGGGTCAGACCGAGCAGGGCTTCTTCGGGCGTCAGGCGGAACAGCGTGGAGGCAAGATGCAGGACGGCAAGAGGGCTGGCGATCGGTGAGGTGCCGGGATTGAGGTCGCTTGCAATTGCGATCGGCACGCCGGCTTTGCGCAAGGCATCGATGGGGGGCAACTGCTTTTCGCGCAGAAAGTAGAATGCGCCGGGCAGAAGCACCGCGACGGCGCCGGTATCGGCCAACGCCTGCACGTCGGCGTCTTGCGAATATTCGAGATGATCGCAGGAACGTGCGCTCAGCCCGGCCGCGGCGCGGGTGCCGCCGAGGTTGCTCAGCTGGTCGCTATGTGCGCGGCAAGCGAGGCCCAGTTCGCGCGCGCGCTCGAAAACGGCGCGCATTTCTTCTACCGTGAAGGCCATGTGCTCGCAGAACACGTCGACGCAGTCGGCGAGTTTTTCTTCAACCACGGCGGGCAAGGTTTCTTCGATTACGGTTTTGACATAGCGCTTGCGATCCGCGTTCGCAGGCAGTGCGTGCAGCGCGAGGAAGGTGGGGACGATGCGGGCGGGCGAGAGTTCGCCCAGCCTGCGAATGGCCCGCAACTGCTTGAGTTCGTTCTCCGGGGTCAGGCCGTAGCCGCTCTTGATTTCCACCGTCGTGGCGCCTTCGGCAACGAGGGCCTCGAGGCGCGGGAGGCTCTCGGCGATCAGCTCGTCTTCGCTCGCCGCGGCGACGGCGGCGACCGTCGAGTGGATGCCGCCGCCGCGCTTGGCAATCCCGGCGTAGCTTGCGCCTTCGAGCCGCGCGGCGTGTTCGTCCATGCGGTTGCCCGCGTAGCAAAGGTGCGTGTGGCAGTCCACGAAGCCCGGCAGGAGGAGGGCGCCTTTGGCGTCGAACCGTTCGTGGGCGGGCACGGCATCGTCCACTCCGATGGCGGCGATGCGGCCGCCGCGCACGGTGAAGTTCGTTTCCGAGGCGATCTTGCCGTCCGTCACGCAGGGGTGAATCCGCGCGTTGTGAACGAGAAGTTCGCAAGCCTTGTCATGCGAAGCAGGCATCGGCATAGGATAGCAGCCGAAGCGCCGATTCTTGCCGGCGGCATCCCGGCGCAGGCGCTCCGGGGGGTGTTTGGCGACCGGTACGTTATTCAGCCCAATGGCTCGACATTCGTCAAAATCCGATGTGGATTCCGAGCGTCAGATTGTCGTTCGTCCAGTTGCCGACGCCTGCGCCGTAACCGACGTGGGTATATTGCAGGTCGATTCTGAAAGGCGAATTGTCCGGCGCCCACACAAAGCCCAGGCCGTAACGCGACGTCGAGTTGTCGCTCAAAGTCGTGGAGCCTCCGGTAAAGCCGATGTGGCTGGGCCCGCCGTGGATGTATGCCATGAACTGCCCGTCGCCGCCGAATGGATAACCAATGCGCGCATCGAAACCGAAAACGGTCGAGCCGACGTTGATACTGCTGCATCCCGCGGCCGTGCAGGATTGATGGGTCTGATCCGCGTTCCAGCTGTAGAAAATGCTGCCTCCAAGGACAAAGTGGACTCCCGAGATGCCCACCAGAACGTTCCACCCTGCTCGTACGCCGGTCATGGATCCGGTCTCCGTGCTGAAATCATCCAGACTCGACCGATGAAATCCCGTGAAAAAGCCGACGTAGGGGATTGTCCATTTCGACAGGCCGGCCGCTTGCGAAGCCGTTTTGGGAGATGGAGCCGTCTGCGAGGGCGCTGCGGCGAACGTGACCGCAGGCACAAGCAGGGCCGCCGCGGTCAGCACCATGCATGCTCTTTTCATCGTTGCCTCATAGCTGGATTGAATTGTGCAAATTCGACATGGCACCGTAGCATAAGATGAATCTTCTGACAAAGCTGAGAGACGGGGTTCCGTGAGTGAACGACGCCTGAATTTTCGTTACCTTTTGACGCCGGACGGATTGCAGCGTGATCGTGCCGTGGTGGTGGACGAGGCCGGGATGATTCGCTCGATCGAGGCTGCGAAGGGCAACTGGGACGGCACGCTCGCGTTGCCCGGCATGCCGAATGCTCACAGCCACGTGTTCCAGCGTGCCTTGTCCGGTCTCGGCGAGGCGCGGCACGGCGAAGATTCCTTCTGGAGTTGGCGCGAGGCGATGTACCGGCTCGCCGCCCGCGTTGATGCCGAGGCGATGTACGCGATTGCGCGCTTTGCCTATGGCGAGATGCTCGCGGCCGGCTTCACGTCGGTGGCGGAGTTTCACTATCTTCATCATGCGCCCGACGGCGCACCCGGCCCGGAGATGGCCGAGGCGGTCGTCGAAGCGGCGCGCGATGCCGGCATCCGGCTGCGCCTGTTGCCGGTGCTCTACCAGCGCGGCGGCTTTGGCCGACCGGCGGGTCCGGGTCAAGCGAGATTCCTGCATGAGCAACTGGAAGACTTTCTCGGCTTGCTGGAAACGCTCAAACCGATCCGGCCGGGCCTCGCCTTTCACTCGCTGCGTGCGGTCGCAGTGCAAGACGTTGCGCCCTCGCTGTCTGCCGTGCGCGATATCCTGGGCGGTGGAATCCCGGTGCATATTCATATCGCCGAGCAGGCGCGCGAGGTGGAAGATTGCCTGGCAGCGAGCGGGCGAAGGCCGGTCGAGTTGCTGCTCGACTCGGTCGCGCTCGACGCGCATTGGTCGCTGGTACACGCGACCCATGCCGGACGAGAAGAGTTGGAAGCGGTGCGCGCGGCGGGGGCGCGGGTCGTGGTTTGTCCGCTCACGGAAGCCTATCTGGGCGATGGCCTGTTTCCGGGCCGGGATTACCTTGCCCCGGGCGGAGAAATCGCGATCGGCTCCGATGCCAATGCGCGCATCGATGCGGTGGAGGAACTGCGCTGGCTGGAGTACGGCCAGCGCCTGCGCGACCGGGCGCGGGCGCGCTTCAGCGATGCGCGGGGCCTGGGCGAGGCCCTGTGGCGACGCGTCGCCACCGGCGGCGCGGCGGCGCTCGGTTTGCCGGTCGGGCGCATCGAGCCCGGCGCGGCGGCGGATTTCGTCGTGCTGGAGGGCGAAGCCGATGTCCTCATCGGACTGTCGCCCGGGCGCTGGCTGGAGGCCCTGGTGGTCGGCGGGAGCCGCGCCGATATCGCTGCAGTGGTTGTGGGCGGCGAGCCCCGGGTCGAGAAGGGCAACTGGGCGGGCAAGTCGGAAAGCGCCGCCCGCTATCATGCCTGCGTGAAAGAACTGGTCGGAAAAGCATGACTCCTTACCGGATTTTTTCTGCCCGGGGCGAGGCCTTGCCGGTGGTCGCGAGCATCCCGCATACGGGCGTTGCGATGCCCGCGGGCTATGCACGGCGCCTGGCCTCCGATGCCATGCGGGGCCTTCCCATGACCGACTGGCACATGGCGAAACTCTTCGACTTTCTGCCGTCATTGGGTGTCACGGTCATCGCCGCCGAGGTGAGCCGCTTCGTGATCGATCTCAATCGCCCGCCCGGCGGCGAGGCGCTCTACCCGGGGCGTTATGAAACCGGGCTCGTACCGCGCCGCAGTTTCGACGGCAGCGAGGTGTTTGCCGACCCGCCGACAGAAGAGGAAACCGAAACCGCAAGGCGCGGCATTTACGAGCCGTACCATCGCGCCCTGGCGGAGCTGCGCGCCCGGAGCAGGGCGGCGGACACCGTGATCCAGCTCGATCTTCACAGCGTGACCCCGGCGGCCAACCGCATCAGCGGCCCGCTCGCCAATGACATCATGCTGGGCGATCGCGACGGCAGGAGTTGCGCTGCCTGGTTGACCGAAACGGTGCGGGAAGCCTATCTGGCGAACGGGTTTTCGGTGGCCGTGAACGCGCCCTACAAGGGCGGCTGGATTACCGAAAGCGGCGGTCGTGAAACGGGCGTGGAGGCGCTGCAGATCGAGATGAGTTGGGCCGTGTATCTCGACCCGGAGCGGCCGGGTGAAAGTTCGGGTGAACCGCTGTTCGACCGGGCACAAGGCCGGCTCAGGACGGTGTTCGAGCGTTTTCTGCCGGCCGCAGTCGAGCGTCTGCGGCAAGGATGACCCAGGCCAGGGCCGCACCCAGCAGCCAGCCCGCGATGAGGTCCCCGAGATAGTGGTAGGAAGTGAGCAGGAGCGCCACGGCCAGCGCGATCAGTGCGAGCCAGCCGATGAAGCGCAGGCGCGGGAAAACGGCAAGCACCACCAGAACCACGGCCGTCGCAACCAGCATGTGGCCCGAGGGGAAGCCGAGGTGTACGCCCTGCCCGTCGAACCAGTGAAACGAGTAAGAGCCCGGATGATCGATGAACCACCTGGATTGCGTGCGGCCGAACACCCATTTGGCAATGAACTTCAGCGCGAGGGACAGCGGGGCGACGATGCCAAGCAGGGGGGCGATCCGCTGAAGCCTGGGAAAGCCGCCGCGCCATCGGATCCACACCCAGACGAGAAAGCTGGCCAGCGTCACGGCGACGACGAATTCCAGCAGGAGATCCGGCACGTTCATCGGCACGTCCACGCCCGGCGGCAGCCACGCGGCAATCATCAACGCGAGCGCGCGGTCGACCCAGGCCACCGCGACGGCGGCGGTGGTGGCCGCAATCGCGAACACCGCCAAGGCGCGCGCGGGCCGCATGAGCCGAAGCGGCGCGGGACGTTCTGCAGGGCCGTGCCGGAAGTGAGAAAATAAACGGTTGTCGCTTTGGTTGCGTCGCTGCTTTGACATTGACGGATTGAGATGAGCCACCAGAAATTTACCCTGATTTTACAATCTCGAGAGTATGTGACGCCGCGGGTAATGAAATTCACTTTCGTGCGCGATGACGGCTTGTCCTTCGATTATCTAGCGGGACAGTTTTTGACACTGCACATTCCCTGGGAGGACAGGGTGTTGCGCCGCAGCTACTCGATTGCCACCATTCCCGACGGGAGGGGCCCGCGGGAAATCGAAATTGCCGTCACCGAAGTGCCGAATGGCCGTGCCACCGGTATCCTTTTGGACCTGCAGCCCGGCGAGCGGCTCCATGCAACGGGGCCTTTCGGCCGCTTCGTGCTTCGCGACGACCCGCCGTCGCGCTACGTTCTCCTGGCGACGGGGACCGGCGTCTCGCCGTATCGGGCCATGCTGCCGGCGCTCGGCGACCGCATCGCGCAACAGGGCTTCCAGGCAAGCCTGCTTCTCGGGGTGCGCGGGCCCGATGAGCTGCTGTTTGCCGGCGACTTCGAATTGCTGGCCCGGGAGCTGGAAAATTTCCGCTTTGAACCTTCATTCAGCCGTCATCGGCCGAACGGCAACGACATCGGCCGTTACGGCTATGTTCAGCAGCAACTTGCGGAAATCAATCTGGATCCGGAGCGCGACATCGTGTATCTTTGCGGCAACCCGATCATGATCGACGAGTCCGTCGCCCTGCTCAAGGAGCGGGGCTTTACCAATCCACGCATCCGTCGCGAGAAATATGTCTCCTCCAACTGAACAGGATTTTGACAAACCGGACAAACGAGCGGTGTTTTTTGTCTCGGACGGCACCGGTGTGACGGTCGAAACGCTGGGCCACAGCCTGCTGTCGCAGTTTGAATCGTTTGCTTTCCGTCCGGTCATCATTCCGTTTGTGACATCCGAGGACAAGGCACGGGCCGCGGTGGCTCGCATCGATGCCGAACATGAGCGAACCGGCCGGCCGCCGCTGGTTTTCTCCAGTCTCGTGGACGATCGAGCCCGAGCCATTATCGAGGCGGCACATGCCTACACTTTCGACTTTTTCACCGCCTTTCTCGGCCGGCTGGAACAGGCCCTCGGGATCGCCCCCAATCGCCGCCTCGGTCGCGCTCATGGCGCCGGCGATACCGGCAGCTATCTACGCCGCATCGATGCGGTCAATTTTGCCCTGGCAACGGATGACGGGCTGCATACGGACCGCTACGAAGAGGCCCAGATCATCCTGGTCGGTCTTTCGCGGGTGGGCAAGACACCCACCTCCCTGTACCTGGCTCTGCAATACGGCGTGTTCGTGGCCAATTATCCGCTCGAGGAAGAAGAGCTGGATAGCGAAGAACTGCCGCCGGCGCTGGCTCCGTGGCGCGAACGGCTCTTCGGCCTTACCATCGATCCGGCGCGCCTGACGCAAATCCGGACTGGGCGGCGCCCGCAAAGCGACTACGCCGATCCGGTACGTGTCCGGCGCGAGTTGGGGCACTGCGAGCGCCTGTTGCGGCGCCACAAGGTGCCGTTGCTCGACAGTACCACGATTTCGGTGGAGGAAATCGCGGCCACGATCCTGCACAAGCAGGAGATGATCCATTCGCTGCCCTGAAGAGCGGTTTCCTGCGAAAAAATTCGGGGTTTATGCGTTTCTTTTGACTGTGCTATCGTGCAGGCATGGAAGTATGCACCGAAAACCTGCCCGCCGATCTGTTTCGCCCGCGCAGCCTGAGCATGCTCATGGGGCTGTACGAGACGAATTATCACCGCCTGATGAGTCTGCTTGGGGAGTCCTCGGGCTGGACACGCGAGTTTTGCTTGCATCTGGAAGGCCGCCCCGGGCTTCATGTCGAGGTATCTCATCGCGCCCGCTACACCGTGGATATCGTGATGACGCATCATTTCGAGACGGAGCGGCTGCCGGACCTCCATGTTCGGCTGTATCACGACGCCCGTCTCGCCGAAGCCATGCCGCTGTCGGGCCATGATGCCGGCCACCGCCCCTGGGCGCGTCTGCCGCACCGCTGGCATGCCAATGTGTTGCTCTACAAGTGGCTTGAGTACTGCATGGACGCGACCTCACGGAGCCTGCAGGCCGAGGCGCCCCCTGGCGCTCGACTTGCAACCGGCCGGGAATTGGGATAAAAATGCACCTTCACGTATCTTTGCCACGGCTCCCGATCAGCACGTCTTTGGCTCGGAAGTGGTGAAGAACGACTCTGATTCTTCTCCATTTCGAAACAGCTTTTGGGGGTGCTGAGCATGGAGTTGCGATTCTGGAAGAAAGATCGTGTCGAGCCGCGTTATCGCGTTCAGGGCGCAATCGAAATGGACAGGGCGGTTCGTGCGAAGCCCAGCGACCCCTCTGCCGGGGAAAAAAAAGCGCAGGCGGAGCACACGATAGAGTTATTGACGCGCGAGCGCGACGCCCTGGGCGATCGGCTCGCCAGCCTGGAACGCATGCTGGCCGATCCGGAAGGCGGGCAGAATGCAATCCTGTACTATCGTTTGCGCGCGATCTGGCGGATGTGCAGCCGTCATCTTGCAGCGATGGCAAAACGTTTTACCGAAAAATATGTAGCGCAGAGCGGGGTGCAGACGGAGTCGGATCTGCCCACGGACAAACGCCGGGCCATCAATCTGCTCCTGATTGCAATGGCGCAGGAATATTACCTGCTTTTCTCCGAGAGCCAGATCGCGGAGATGGCGCGTCAGGCAGCGCTCAAGCCGGTGGAATCGGTGCATTTCGGCCTCGCGGAGGAATGCCTGGAATTCGGACGCAAGGCTCGTGAGCTGGCGGCGTTCGCGTATAGCGACGAGCATCTGAGCGATACCTTGCGGCAGCGTGCCAAATATCTCCATCAGCATTTGCGCTTCGAGGACAAAGCCTGCATACCCCGTCTGGGTTCCCTCAATTCCATCACCAGCCGGGTCGGCACCAAAGGCGAATCGCTGCATGATTACGCAAACGTCGTTCCGGTCAATGTTCTGGCCCTGGATTACTGGAATCTGAAATCGGTGCTGTTGGACTGACTTTGCACAGGGCGGCGAAGGGGGCCGTCCAGGGCGATTCCGGGCTATTCCCAATGCGCGGCCAGCGTCTGCCGCGGGGCGCGGATCGCGTTGCGGCGGTAGCTGGGGCAGTCCTGCCGGTGCATGCGAATGCCGCGGCCTCGGGTTACGAAGGCGGCAATGGCATCGCCGGGCCGGGGCGCGCAGCAGTGTGCCGGTTCGGCGGGCAGCTCCGGCATAACGCTTACCACCGCGCGCCTGCCCGATTCCTTCCTTCGGCTTCGCCGCGGCGGCGCCGGCGGCGGTTTTTCGGCCGGCTCGCGCTCCCTCCCGGGGGCGCGGTCGAGGTCGCGAAACCAGATGCGCAGCTTGTTGCGGGCGCGCCGCGTGGTGACGTAGCCGGCTTCGGCACGCAGCCAGTCGCGGCTCGGTTGCGGATGCGCCCGGGCCAATATCTCCACGGTGTCGCCGGTGTCCAGGCGATGGGTGAGCGGCACCATCCTGCCGTTGACGCGTGCACCGGTGGTGCGGTGCCCCAGCCCGGTATGCACCGCATAGGCGAAATCGAGTGGCGTTGCATGGCGAGGCAAATCCACGATGCGGCCGCGAGGTGTGAGTGTATAGATGCGGGCGCTCGTCAGTTCGCTCGTCACGGCATGCACGAAATTGCCTTCGCCACCGGCGTCTTCCCCGGTAGCGAGCAGTTGACGCAGCCAGGCGATGCTTTCCTCCAGCGCGACATCGCGTGTGCCGCCCTCCTTGTAGCGCCAGTGCGCGGCGATCCCCAGTTCCGACTCCTGGTGCATGGCCTCGGTGCGGATCTGGATTTCGATCGCATGGCCCGCGTCGTCCAACACCGCGGTATGCAGCGAACGGTAGAAATTGCCCTTGGGCGCGGCAATGTAGTCGTCGAATTCCTGTGGCAGGTAATGCCAACGTTCATGCACCACCCCGAGTGCCGCATAACAGGTGGCGATGTCCTGGACTATGACGCGCAGGCCCATCAGGTCGTAAAGCTCCTCGAGGCTGCGGCCCTTGTGTTGCATCTTGCGGCGAATGCTGCAGATATGTTTCGGCCGACCGTTCAAAACGGCCTGAATCGAGGCACGCTCGAGCGCGGCGGCGAGTTCGGCGCTGACCCCGGCCAGGCGGTCTTCCCGTTCGCCACGGCGCTCGGCCAGGCCCCGGGCTATGGAGGAATAACTTTCGGGATCGGACAGACGCAGGGCCCAGTCTTCAAGCGGCCACTTGAGTTGCCAGATGCCGAGCCGATTGGCAAGGGGCGCATGCAGAACGAATACTTCGTGCGCCGCCGCGGCTCGTTCGTCGAGCGGTGCGCTTTTGAGCGATTCGAGCCGCGACAATACATCGGCAAGCATGAGGGGAACGATGCGAAGGTCACGAATCAGCCCCAGGAACAGGCGACGCAGCCGTTCGCCCTGTTCCGGGTCTTCGGCGAGCATTGCTTCGCGGGCTGCCAGACGTGGATTCGGCAAGGCGGCGGCCTGGGCGGCAAGCGAGTAGAGTTCGGGCCCCAGCAGCAGGCGGGCGTTGCCTTCGCTTATGGCCCGGGCGGCAAGCAGCGGCACGGCGGCGGCCGCAAGCTGCCAGTCCCCGGACAACTCCAGGGGCGCCAGGGCACGGGCCGCGGTCATGGCGCGGGCGCGCTGCGTCGCGTCGGCCTCGGTGGCGCGCTCAATCAGGCGGATGACGGGGGCAGGCAGCGTTTCCGGCATGTCGGTGCGGGCAGCATCCGGGTTTGACGGCTTAGCCCGGCAAGAGTGTTTCGTTATGATATACGTTGTTGTTAACGGAAAACGTCCGTACAAGAGGGGTGCCATACATGAAACGATACGGGTGGCTTGTTGCCGCGTCGCTTGCATTGTGCGCGGCTCCGGCCGGCGTGTTCGCACAGGGTAGCGGACTGGATCTGAGCGTGAGCGGGAACAGCTTCAGGGCGGCTTTCGATACGGAAATCACCCTGTCCGGACTGGATTTGTCTTTCGAGGGATTGCACAATACCGACAATGGCGATGTGTTCGGGGTGGGGATCGGCCTGCGCGCCAATGCCAACCCGGGCCGATCGCCGGTTACCGTCCTGATCGGCCTCAAGGCCCTGTGGCTGAACCCCGCTTACAGCGGCGTGGACTCGGGCTATTCCCTGGCGCTGGGCGGTGGCGTGAACTATGTACTGCCGCAATTCAACCGTCTGAGTTTCGGCGCGCGCATCTTTTGGGCGCCGGGCGTGACCAGTTTCGGCAACGCCGAGCGCTATCTCGGCGGCGCGGTGCGCGCGGGCTACCGTGTGTTGCCCAACGGCACGGTGTATGTCAGTTATCGCCGGGTTGCCGCCGCTTTCGAGGGCACCGACAGCCTGATTCTGGACAACGGCCTGAACCTCGGCTTCGCATTGCGGTTTTGATTTGCGGGTTTTGATCGAATATGTCAGGGCACAGCAAGTGGGCGAACATCCAGCACCGCAAGAACGCGCAGGACGCGCGCCGCGGGCGGGTGTTTACGCGTCTTGTGCGCGAGGTGGCGACGGCCGCGCGCGTCGGCGGGGGCGACCCGGATGCCAATCCGCGGCTGCGCCTCGCCCTGGAGCGCGCCAATGCGGCGAATGTGCCCAAGGACAATCTCGAGCGCGCCATCAAGCGCGCCACCGGCGACGCCGAGGGCCAGGAGCTCGCGGAGATCACCTACGAAGGGTATGCGCCGGGCGGGGTGGCCGTACTCGTGGAGTGCATTACCGACAACCGCAATCGTACGGTGGCCGAAGTGCGGCATGCCTTTTCCCGGCATGGCGGCAACCTGGGGGCCGACGGTTCGGTGGCGTATCTGTTCAATCGCGTGGGCCGTGTCCTGTTGTCGCCGGACAACGAAGAGGAACGCGTGCTCGAAGCCGCGCTCGAGGCGGGCGCCGAGGATGTCGTTCGCGACGACGAGAAAAATTTTGAAGTGCTCACCGATCCCAACGATCTCGAAAGCGTGCGTGATGTCTTGCGCAGGAAGGGCCTCAAGGACGAGGATTCGGGGCTCGACATGCGGCCCGCGACAAGGGTGGCAGTCGATGAGGAAGGCGCCGAGAGCCTGTTGAAACTGCTCGATACCCTCGATGATCTGGACGACACGCAACAGGTTTATGCCAATGCGCAGTTTCCCGGGGAGGTTTGAAGACGGTTCGACATCGGGGCCGCATCTGCCCGGTGAAGCCATGCGACGGCATGCGTGCGCCAAGTGCCGGCGTTGCCTCGCTTGAACACGGGCGCAGAGCCGCTCGTCATCCTCGGCATTGACCCGGGATCGAATGCCACCGGCTACGGGTTGATCGAAATGCAGAGACAGCGGCTGCGAGCAATGGAATATGGCGTCATTCGGCCGCCGCGCGGCAAGTTGGGCGAGCGGTTGCGTGCCATTTACACGGGTATCGCCGATCTGGTCGAAAAATACCGTCCGGCCGAAGTCGCCATCGAACGCGCCTTTGTGCACATCAACCCTGCCAGTGCGTTGGCGCTGGGCCAGGCCCGCGGCGCGGCGCTTGCCGCTGCCATGGTCGAACCCTGCGAGTATGCCGAATATGCCCCGCGGGCGGTCAAGCTCGCGATCGTCGGCTCGGGCAAGGCCGACAAGTCGCAGGTTGCCCACATGGTGAGACACTTGTTGAAACTTGCCGGCCCGATTGCCGAGGATGCCTCCGATGCACTGGCCATTGCCGTGTGTCACGCGCACAGCCGCAACATGGATTCACGCTTGTTGGGGCGCAAATGATCGGTTTTCTTCGCGGTCGAATCGTGTTGCGCCGCCCGCCGGTGCTGGTGCTGGATGTCGGCGGCGTGGGCTACGAAATCGAGGCGCCGTTGTCGACTTTCTCCGCCTTGCCCGACGGCGCGGGCGAGGTGATGCTCTACACGCATCTTGCGATTCGCGACGACAGCCAGTATTTGTACGGTTTTGCCAATGAGGAGGAAAGACGGCTGTTCCGCGCCTTGATCCGCACCAGTGGGGTGGGCGCCAAACTGGCCCTGGCGATTCTGTCCGGGCTGAGCGTGGCGGAATTTTCACAGGCCGTCATGACGCGAGATGTGGCCACTCTGAAGCGACTGCCGGGTATCGGGCAGAAAACGGCGGAGCGTCTGCTGGTGGAAATGGCAGACCGGCTGGAGGCATCCGTTACCCTGCCCGTCGGCTCGGATCCCTTGGGCGAGGCGGCTTCGGCATTGTCCGCCTTGGGATACAAGCCGCGCGAAGTGTCTGCCATGTTGAATAACGAGACTGCCGAGGGACGTTCGAGCGAGGAGATTGTGCGGGCGGTGCTCAAGCGTTCTCTAAGAGGCAAACGATGACTGAGGAGCGCTTGGCAGACGGCGAGGCAAGCATCGAGGAAGCGCGCGAAGAGCCGCGGCTGCGCCCGAGCAGGCTGGCTGACTACATTGGCCAGGAACAGGTTTCCGAGCAGATGGAGATTTTCATCCATGCCGCTCGCGGGCGCGACGAGGCGCTTGATCATTGTTTGATTTTCGGGCCTCCGGGGCTGGGTAAAACCACGCTCGCGCATATCGTGGCCCACGAAATGGGGGTCACTCTTCACCAGACCTCCGGGCCGGTGCTGGAGCGGCCGGGCGATCTCGCCGCACTGCTGACCAACCTCGAGCGCGGCGACGTGCTGTTCGTCGATGAGATTCATCGCTTGAGCCCGGTGGTGGAAGAGGCGTTGTATCCGGCGCTGGAGGACTTCGCACTCGACATCATGATCGGCGAGGGCCCGGCGGCACGCTCGATCAAGCTCGATATTGCCCCGTTCACCCTGGTGGGCGCGACCACGCGGGCAGGGCTTCTCACCTCGCCGCTGCGCGACCGGTTCGGCATCGTGCAGCGGCTGCAATTTTATGCGCCGCAGGCACTGGAACAGATCGTCATGCGGTCGGCCGGGATACTGGGTGTCCAGGTCGAGCCGGGCGGGGCGAAAGAGATTGCGCAGCGCGCCCGCGGCACCCCTCGAATCGCCAATCGCCTGCTCAGGCGCGTACGCGATTATGCCGAGGTACGCGCCGACGGATTGATCAGCGACGAGGTGGCCGGCGCTGCGCTCGATTTCCTCGAGGTGGACCGCGAAGGTTTCGATCTGCTGGATCGTCGTTTCCTCTCCGTGATCGTGCGTCATTTTGAAGGCGGGCCGGTCGGCGTGGAAAGCCTTGCGGCATCGATCGGCGAAGAGCGCGGCACGATCGAGGATGTCATCGAGCCCTTCCTGATCCAGCAGGGCTTCGTCAAACGCACTTCACGGGGCAGGGTGGCTACCGCGCGCGCCTGGCATCACGTCGGATTGGCGCCGCCGGCGAGTGGCGGCGATCTTTTTCCCGGGAGCGGTCGTGGAAAGAATTGAAGGAGTCACGTTTTCATGGCCGACGCGCGTGTACTACGAGGATACGGACGCGGGAGGAGTGGTTTACCATGCGCAATACCTGAAGTTCCTCGAGCGTGCGCGTACGGAATGGCTGCGTGCGGCGGGACTGGAGCAGGATCGGCTGGCGGCCGAGCACGGGATCGTGTTTGCGGTTACGCAAGCCGATTTGCGCTTTGTGGCCCCGGCGCGCTTTAATGATGCGCTGTGCATAACGGTTCGCCCCGTGGCTCACGGGCGTGTCCGCATCGTATTCGAGCAAGCGGTGTACAAGGCCGATGCAACGGATGAACCCCTGGTTACGGCGCATGTCGAAGTGGCATGCGTCAGCCGCGAACGCTTTCGCGCGGCTGCTTTGCCGGAATTTATTGTCGAGACATTGAAATTATGACTACCGATTTTTCCATCTATGAAATGATCGTGAATTCGGGCGTGGTGGTGCAAATCGTGCTGGCCATTCTCCTGCTGGCTTCGATTGCATCCTGGGCCATCATCTTCCGCAAGGTCGGAGAACTCAAACGCGCCGAAGGCAGCAGCCGGAGTTTTGAGGACGACTTCTGGTCGGGCATCGATCTGGCCAAACTGTATCGCCGCGTGGATGGGCAAAAGCGGGATGCGGCCCCGCTGGCGCGCATATTCGGCGCCGGCTTTCGCGAGTTTGCACGCCTTGTGCGCCACGGCCAGCCGAGCACGGCGGCATTGGGCAGTGCGCGGCGCGCCATGGACGCAACCGGCTCGCGCGAGCTGGACAGCCTCGAGCGCAGCATGGGGTTCCTGGCGACTGTCGGTTCCACCGCGCCCTACGTGGGCCTCTTCGGCACCGTCTGGGGCATCATGGCCGCGTTCCAGGGGCTGGGTCATGCCCAGCAGGCCACCTTGCAGATGGTGGCGCCCGGTATCTCCGAAGCACTGATTGCCACGGCCATGGGCCTGTTTGCCGCCATTCCGGCCACGGTGGCCTACAACCGCTTTGCCCAGCGTGTCGATAGGCTGAGCGGCCGCTTCGAGAGCTTTTGCGATGAATTCAGCAATGTGCTCGAGCATCACCAGGCCTCCGAGGACGGCAAGAAGGCATGAGGTCGCGCAAGCAGCGCCGCATGATGTCGCAGATCAATGTGGTTCCCTACATTGACGTGACGCTGGTGCTGCTGATCATTTTCATGATTACGGCGCCGCTTCTGACGCGCGGCGTCCAAGTCGAGCTGCCCCGGGCTTCCGCCAAGCCGCTGGAGAACCGGCAGCAGCAACAGCCGCTGGTGCTGACCGTCGACGCGCAAGGCAACCTCTACATGAGCGTGGGCGAGCATCCCGATCAGGCGGTCGAACCGAGCATGGTGGTGGCCATGACGCGGATCGTGCTGCAGCGCTCGCCGAAAACCCGCGTGCTGGTGAAGGCCGATGGCAAGGCAAGCTACGCGGATGTCGTGCGCGGCATGGTGCTGCTCCAGTCGGCGGGCGCAAAAGCCGTCGGCCTGGTCACCAAGACGCCCGACAAACCCTTGGTTCAGCAGCCCCCTGCGCCATGATCGGGGATTTTTTTCGCTGGCTCCGTGCAGAAGCCGTGCCGCTGTCACTGGCGCTGGCATTGCATGTCGCGCTCGGGCTTTTGCTGGTATTGGGCAAGGGCTTCATCACCGCCCAGCCGCTCGATGCGCCCGGACGCGGCGCGGAGCACGAGCCGATCGAGGCGGTGGTCGTGAAGGAGTCCGATTTCAAGGCGGCGCAGGCGCAGCTTGAACAGGCCAAGGCATCGCGCGCGGCGCGTGTCCAGGAGTTGAAGGAGCAGGCCGAGCAAGCCCGAAAGGAGCGTGAAAAGGCCCAACAGCAGTTGGCTGAAATCAAGCAACAGAAGCAGGAGGCCGCCGAGGAGGCCGCGGCGCGCAAGGAGAAACTGGCGCAGATCAAGCGCCAGGCGCAGGCGGCGGCCGAGAAGCGTGAGGCGGCGCAGGCGGCCGCGGAGAAGGCGAAGGCCGAGGCCGAGGCGGCGCGCAAGGCGCGCGAGGCCGAGCAGGCCAGGATCGCCAAGGCGAAAGCCAAGGCCAGGGCGGAAGCCGAGGAGCGTGCCAAGGCCAAGGCCGCGGCCGAACGCAAGGCACAGATGCAAGCGGCCATGAAGGAGGAGGCTGCGCGGCACCGCGAAAAGGTGAAGGGCAACTGGGTTGGCGCGATAACAGCCGTTGTGACGGGCAATTGGAATCGCCCTCTTTCCACACCCGACAATCTCGAATGCCGCATCCGAATCACTCAGCTCAGCAGCGGCGAAGTAATCGGAGCGGAGATTCTCGATTGCAACGGCGGCCCGGCCGTGCGGCAATCCATCAAGTCGGCGATTTTCAAGTCCTCGCCATTGCCGACCCCCTCCGATCCCGCCGTATTCGAACGGCAGATTGTTTTTGACTTCATCCCCGGCGGCAAATCCTGAGGTTTTGATATGCGTACACGATTGATGGCAGTTTTATCGCTCGCGGCCGCGCTGTTGCTCGGCGCCGGCGCGGCCCATGCGGACCTGGTGATCAAGATCACCCAGGGGGTAAGCCAGCCCACCCCGATTGCGGTCGTGCCGTTTGCCTGGAAGGGCGCGGGCACGGCCCCGGTGGATGTGGCGCAGGTGGTCGGCAACGACCTGGCACGCAGCGGCCTGTTCGCCCCCCTGCCGGTGTCGCAGATGCTGGCGCAGCCGACGACGAAGTCCGAGGTGCAGTTCGTCAACTGGCGGGCCGTTAACGTGAATTATCTCGTGATCGGCTCGATCGCGCCTGCGGGCGATCGGCTGCTGGTCCGTTTCAGGCTCTTCAATGTGTACACCGGGCAGCAGCTGCTCGGCTACATTCTGCCGACAACGCGGGAAAACCTTCGCTTCACGGCTCACGTCGTGAGCAACATGGTCTACAAGTCGTTGACCGGGGTGCGCGGCGCCTTCACCACGCGCATCGCGTATATCAAGCAAATGAGCAACAAGGGGCCGTGGAAATTGATCGTAGCCGATGCCGACGGCGCCAATGCGCAGGTTATCGTGCGCTCGCCGGGGCTGTTGATGTCCCCCGACTGGTCGCCCGACGGCAAGAGAATCGCCTATGTCCAGTACCACGACAATCAAAGCCACATCTATGTCCAGAACGTGGCGACGGGAAAACGCCGCATGGTGCTGGCTCATCCGGGAGTCAACAGCGCGCCCGCGTTTTCGCCGGACGGGAACCGGCTGGTTGTCGCCTTGTCCAGCACGCCCGCGAATACCGATCTTTACCTGCTCGACCTTGCCAGCGGCGATTTGCGCCGCTTGACCCACAGTGCAGCCATAGATACCGAACCGGCCTGGATGCCCTCCGGAAACACGATCGTATTCACTTCCGATCGCGGCGGCTCCCCGCAGATCTACGCGCTGGAACTTGACGACGGATCGATGGAGCGGCTCACCTGGAACGGCAGCTACAACACGCGTGCGGCCGTTGCGCCGGACGGCAAGCGCCTCGCCCTGGTGCACCGCGGGGGCGGGGCCCTGCGGATCGCCGTGCTGGATCTGGAAAGCGGCAACATGAAGCTGTTGACCGACGGTCCGCTGGATCGCTCGCCGAGCTTTGCCCCGAACGGAGAGATGATCCTGTATGATTCACTTACCGGCAGCGGCGCGCGCGTGCTGGCCACCGTGTCGGTGGACAGCCGGGTACGCGAGGAATTGTCCGGCGCCACGGGCGGCCTCTCGCAGCCTGCATGGGGGCCGTTCCCCCCTCGTCCGCCCATATTGGCCGCGCCGTCCGGGACGTAGCGCGCAGCTCGGCGCGCTGGACAAGGCTTTTGCGTGCGTATTAAACTGTGCGCCGGGGTCAGGTCCCCTGTTCGCCGGCTTGTCTGCAAGCCCTTGAGGACATAAGTTGAGGCGACTTGTTAGCATTACCGACCATCAAGCCCAGGAGTCAACCATGAAGAAGCTTTTTACCGCGGCCGCAATTCTGAGCGCCTTGGCGTTGGCCGGCTGCGCCAGCCAGCCCGAGCAGACGGCGCCCGCGCCGTCCACCCAGGGGACCGCCACCTCCACGACCGGAACCGAGGGTGCAGGCACACAGCCGGTTACGCCCATGATGGGGCAAGCCAATGCCGGTCCCGAGAGTTCCTACGAAAACCGGGTGATTTATTTCGATTTCAACCGTTCCGTGGTGCAACCCGAATTTTTCCCCTTGCTGCGCAGGCAGGCGGATTATCTGAATGCGCATGCGGGTGCGGTCATCCTGCTCGAAGGCTATGCGGACGAGCGCGGTACCCGTGAGTACAACATCGGCCTCGGCGCGCGTCGCGCGGCCTCTGTACGCAAGTTCCTGCTGCTGCAGGGCGTGGGCGACGACCAGATCAAGACGATCAGCTATGGTGAGGCTTATCCGGCAGATCCCGGGCATAACGAAGCGGCCTGGGCCAAGAACCGGCGCGTGGTGATCAATTTCCACCCCGATCAGGGGCGTTCGGGATTGCGGTAAACCATGTTGCGCGGATCCCTCAGGCTGCTGGTTGGTTTGTCCGTAATCGCGGTGGTGGCGCTGTTGCCCGCTTGTGCGACGCAAGTGCCGCCCGACGATCCGGTATATCAGCGCATTGGTGAATTGCAGCATCAGGTCGATCAGCTGCAGAGACTGGTCAAAGGCCAGCAGTTCATGGGTGTGGTGTCGGATCAGCAGCAACTGCAGCGGGAATTGTCCGCGTTGCGGGGTCAGATTCAGACTTTGCAGCATGAGTTTCAACAGTCGCGACAGCGCCAACAGGCCATCAATCGCAACTTCGATCAGCGCCTGGCCCAGCTTGGGGGCGGAAGCCCTGCGGTCTTCCAAGGTGGCAGCACCGGGGCCGCCGCCGGCGGCACGGCCGCATCCGGCGGGCAGGACAATAGCGCACAAGGAGGCGCCGCGCCGACCCGGAAGGTGTCCGACAGCACGGCGTACCGGGCGGCCTTCGACAAGCTTCGGGCCGGCAACAATGGCGCAGCGGTGGTGGCATTCCAGGCCTTCATTCAGAACTATCCGAACAGCAGCCTGGTGCCCAATGCCTGGTACTGGATGGCGGAGACGCATTACGTCAACGGCGAATACAAGAAAGCCATTGACAACTTTCGCGAAGTGCTCAGCGACTATCCGAACTCCGCCAAGGCGCCCGATGCGTATCTGAAGATCGGCTACGCCCAGTACGCCCTGGGGGAATACGACCAGGCGCGCGACACCTTCAAGGCGGTGATCCGGAAGTATCCCGGCACGACGCCGGCGGACCTGGCTCAGAGGCGGCTGCAGAAAATGGGCGCGCAGGGCTGAGAGGCGTGAAACGCGTGGCGGAAACGGCCGCGCCGGCGAGACGTGACGATCTTCCGCCCAGCGAACGGCTGCGCATTACCGAAGTATTCCTGTCGCTGCAGGGCGAGTCGGCCCATGCCGGCTGGCCCACGGTATTCGTCCGGCTGACCGGCTGCCCGCTGCGCTGCCGCTGGTGCGACACCGCCTACGCTTTCCACGGCGGGCACTGGACCGGCTTCGATCAACTCGGGCAAGCCGTTGAAGCATACGGCGTACGCCACGTTTGCATTACCGGCGGCGAGCCTCTGGCTCAACCCAACACGCGCCGGCTGGTCGCGCGCCTGGCCGAACAGCGTTATGCGGTTTCCATCGAGACCAGCGGGGCCCTGCCGATCGGCGGTCTGGATCCGCGCGCGATGGTCGTCATGGATGTCAAGGCCCCGGGATCGGGAGAATCGCAGCGCAATCTGCTCGGCAACCTCGAGTACCTGCGTACCGGCGATCAGGCAAAATTCGTGCTCGCCGATCGCCGCGACTATGAATGGGCCCGTGCCTTCGTTGCCGAACACGATCTGGCCGCGCGCACCGAAGTACTCTTTTCACCCGTGGCAGGCGAGTTGCCGCCGCGGGATCTGGCCGAATGGATGCTCGCGGATCGCCTGCCGGTTCGTTTTCAACTGCAATTGCACAAATTGCTGTGGGGCGATGTCCCGGGGCGCTGAGCGCCACGCTGTCGTCCTCGTTTCCGGTGGACTCGATTCGGCCACGGTGCTGGCCGTCGCCCGTGCCGAGGGTTGGCGGTGTCATGCATTATCTTTCGATTACGGGCAGCGCCACAAGGCCGAACTCGAAGCCGCGAAGCGGCTGGCGCGCTCGCTGGGCGCGATCGAACACCGCCAGGTTTGCCTGGATCTTGCCGCCATTGGCGGCTCTGCCTTGACCGACGCCGGCATCGACGTTCCGCAGGCGGGCGGAGCGGGTATTCCCGTTACCTATGTGCCGGCTCGCAACAGCGTTTTTTTGTCCCTTGCCCTGGGCTACGCCGAGGTGATCGGAGCGCGAGACATCTTCATCGGCGTCAATGCGGTGGATTACTCGGGCTACCCCGATTGCCGACCGGCTTTCATCGAAGCCTTCGAGCGTCTGGCCCATGTTGCCACCAAGGCGGGCGTCGAGGGCGAACGGTTTCATGTCCACGCCCCGCTCATGGCCCTGGACAAGGCGCAAATCATTCGCCGCGGCCTGTCGCTGGGCGTGGATTACGCCTTTACGGTGTCCTGTTATCAGGCGGATGATGCCGGGCGCGCCTGCGGGCATTGCGACGCCTGCGCACTCAGGCGCGAAGGATTCCGTCGCGCCGGCGTGGATGATCCAACGCGCTATTCGACGCGATGAAATGCAGCGGTTAAAATAAGCCGTTTACTGGCGGGGAAGGCTCATGGCCTCGGCAAACGCAAGGCACATTCTGGTTGCGGATCGGAATCGCTGCGAAGAGATCAAACAACGAATCGAAGACGGCGAGGATTTTGCGGACTTGGCGCGCAATCATTCGACCTGCCCGTCCGCCCGCCGCGGCGGCGATCTCGGCGAATTCGGTCCGGGCCAGATGGTGCCCGAATTCGATCGTGTCGTGTTCAGTGCGCCGGTCGGCGAAGTGCAGGGGCCGGTCAAGACACAGTTCGGGTATCACCTGCTGGAAGTTACCCGTCGCGAGGACTAGTTCGCCGGGCCGCGCCGGCCATTCAGAAAGGGCGGTTAGCTCAGTCGGTAGAGCAGTGGCCTTTTAAGCCATTGGTCCAGGGTTCGAGTCCCTGACCGCCCACTAATCCGTTGACGAGCTGGAAATGAAAACGGCGCCCCTGAGGGCGCCGTTTTGCTCTTCTGCAGCTTTGAGGCCGCGTGAACTTCAGTTCGTCGCAGGAGCCGGAGTCGAAGCCGGGGCGGAGGCGGAGGCCGGAGGGGCCGCCGTCTTCGCGGCTGCCGCCTTGGCAGCGGCTTCCTTGACGGCCTTCATGCGTGCCGCGGCCGCCGCACTGGCGGGATTGGGAATCATCCAGTCGATGCTGGCCTGACTGTGCAACTTGTCGAAGTGCTCGCGCAGCATGCTGCTTTTGGCCTGGCGTGCGAGCGTGGGCTTGGAAGCCGTGTAGCTCGGCGGCGCCGAAGTGCGTTCGTCCTCGAGCAGGATGACATGCCAGCCATAGCGGCTCTTTACGGGGGTCTCGGTGTACTGGCCAGGCTTCAGTTTGGCGATTGCCGCGGAAAACTCCGGAACCATCTGCTTGGGCTTGAACCAGCCGAGTTCGCCGCCTTGTGATGCGGTACCCTTGTCGATGGATTCCTTCTTTGCCAGCGTTGCAAAGTCGGCGCCGTTATCCAGCTTCTTGATGATTTGTTCGGCCTTGGATTTGTCCTTTACGAGGATGTGGCGGGCCTTGTATTGCTCCCCGGACTGCGCGGCCACCAGTTTTTGATATTCCGACTGGAGTCTGGATTCAGGAACCGTCGCCGTTGCCATGTAATGCTCGACCGCCTGATTGGCAAGGTAGAGCTTTTGTTGCAAGGCCAGGCCGGCGCGAACTTCGGGATCACTGGCAAGATTCTGTTCACGTGCGGACTGATAGGCGAGGGTGAGTTGGATCAGTTGCTTGGCGATCTGGTAGCGCTGCATGTCATTGAGTTGAATCCTGGCGCCATGCGTACGCAACGAGACGTAGGCGTCCAGCTCGGCGGCGGTAATCGGATCGCCGTTGACTGTTACGATCACCGTGCCGGCAGCGGGCGCCGCCGTGCCGTTCATGGCGTTGTAACCGTTCTGGCCGGAGTTGGGCTGCGGGTTGCAGGCGGCGAGCAGGCCCGCCACTGCCAACAACGGCAAAACCTTGAAGAATCGTCTGGTCATTGTAGTCCTCTGCAGAGTAATGGATGGATGATGCTATCGGGAGTCTCTTGGGACACCCGGGTTCCCGAATCGGTATGCGTTAGGATAACGGAATTGCACCCGGATCACAGGCTTCAAGCCCCGCGGGGCTGCCTCGATACGCTGGGGAGAAGCCGATCAGGTTGACTCGCCGGGCGCGAGCGCGGTGATGTTGAGGGCATGGATCGGGCCGGCGAGTTCTTCGCCGAGCGCTGCGTAAACCAGGCGGTGACGGGCCACACGGTCCAGCCCGGTAAAGCGGCTTGAGAGCAGCCGTACCTTCAGGTGGAAGCGCCCGGCGGCCTCCCGATGCCCTGCGTGCCGGGCGCTGTCATCCTCGATGATCATTTCCGAGGACGGGAATTCGCTCTCCAGGCGCGCGCGTATGCGCTCGATCAGGGCGATGTCGGCTTGGGGTGCGGCCATTGGAAGAAGCCTGCAACAGTTGCCGCTATCATAGAACACAAGACCGCGTATGGGGTACCGATGAGCGCAAACACCTTGATTCTGCACCCCGTCAACCCGCAGAGCCGTCTTGCAGCACAGGCGGCGCGAACCGTGGCCGCGGGAGGGGTGATCGCCTATCCCACCGATTCGTCCTATGCCCTGGGCTGCCGGTTGAGCGACAAGACGGCGGCGGCTCGCATGCGCCGCCTGCGCGATGCCGATCGGCATCATCCGTTCACGCTGGTGTGCCGCGACTTGAGTGAGATCGCGACCTATGCCCACGTGGATAACCCGGCCTATCGATTGCTGCGCTCGCTGACTCCGGGACCCTATACCTTCGTATTGCCGGCCACGCGGGAGGTCCCGCGCCGCCTGGTGCACCCGAAGCGCAAGGCCATCGGCATTCGCGTGCCGGACAATGCGGTAGCGCGTGCCTTGCTGGCCGCGCTCGATGAGCCGCTGATGAGCACGACGGTCGTGGATGGCACCGAACCGCTCGGCGACGCGTTGGCGGTGGAGGAAGCCTATGGAGGTGGAGTCGATCTGATCGTGGATGGGGGCCCCACGCCCGGCGAGCCCACCACGGTCATCGAGTTGAAGGACGGGGGCGTGCGGTTGCTGCGTGAAGGGCGAGGTCCCGTCGGCGACTGGGCGTACTAGCATAAGGCTTGGCACGTATGCTTGGCACGTATGCTTGGCACGTATAATTCCTGCGCATGCCGGAAAGCTTGAATCTCGTCCAGAAAATCGCCATTTGGGTGATTCCGGCTTTGTTTGCCATTACCCTGCACGAGGTGGCGCACGGCTTCGTGGCCAATCGTCTGGGCGATCCGACCGCGAAAATGCTCGGCCGCCTGAGTGTCAATCCGTTCCGTCATATCGACCTGTTCGGCACCATTATCGTGCCGCTGGTCATGCTGTTCCTGCCCGGGGGCTTCATATTCGGCTGGGCCAAGCCGGTGCCGGTCGGGGAGCGCAATCTCGGCAACCCGCGCCGGGACATGGCGCTGGTTGGCGCCGCCGGGCCCGCGGCGAATTTCCTCATGGCCGTCGCCTGGGCACTGGTCATCCGGCTGGGCCTTGCGCTGAGCGCTTCGGCCTCGTCCATCGCGCTTCCGATCGCGCTGGCCGGAGTGGCGGGGGTGTTCATCAACTCGCTGCTGATGGTGTTCAACCTGCTGCCCCTGCCGCCGCTCGACGGCGGCCGGGTCGCGGTGAGCCTGATGCCGCCGCGCTACGCGCGCGTGTACGAACGCGTCGAACCCTTCGGTATCTGGATCATCGTGCTGCTGTTGTTCACCGGGGTGCTGGGCTTTGTGCTGTATCCTGTCCTGCAGGGCTGCTTCAGCTTCTTTGCCCTGTTCGCGGGTGTTTCGCCGGGCAACCTCTGGTATCTTTTGGGCAACTTGATGTGATGAACCATGAATACTGACGAGGTGCATTCACCGCAGCCGGGAAGCCAGGGAGAGCTGCCGTTCGCCGTGGTGCAGGGCGAACCGCTGACCTCCCTGCCGCGCGACCTGTACATTCCGCCCGATGCGCTGGAGGTGATCCTGGATGCCTTCGAGGGGCCGCTCGATCTTCTCTTGTACCTGATCCGGCGCCACAACCTCGACGTGCTGGACATCCCGATCGCCGAAATCACCCGGCAGTACATCCGCTACATCGAGCTGATGCAGGAGCTCAAGCTCGATCTGGCCGGCGAGTACCTGCTGATGGCGGCGATGCTCGCGGAGATCAAATCGCGCATGCTGTTGCCGCGCCCCGAAGAGGGCGAGGAGGATGAAGAGGAAGACCCGCGCGCGGAACTCGTGCGCCGCCTGCAGGAATACGAACGCTACAAGCAGGCCGCCGAGGATATCGATGCGCTGGCGCGCGTCGGGCGCGACCGCTTCGCGGTGAGCGCGAAGATTCCCGGGCGCAAGGTGATTCGTCTGGCACCGCAAGTCAGCTTCGAATCCCTGCTGGAAAGCTTCTCCCGCGTCATGCGCGATGCCGCCCGAGCCGCGCACCATCATATTGCGACCGAGCCCATTTCCATTCGCCAGCGCATGAGTGACCTGCTGGCGCGCATTCGGGGGGGCGCCCATATCGCATTTGCCGCCCTGATCGACCGCACCGAGGGCCGCCAGGGAATCGTGATCAATTTTCTCGCCTTGCTCGAACTCGCGCGCACCGGTTTTGCATCGCTCACCCAGGCGGGCGGGACGTTCGCGCCGCTTTACGTGCAAGCGCGAGGCTTGAGCGACGACGAGTTTCCGGAGATCGAAGACGCGCAAGACACTGCTGCCGGAGATGCATCATGACTGATCCGATCGACCATGACAGGGCGTGGGGCGAGCCGCAGGCGAGCGCGGCCATGCCATCCGTCGAGGATATCCTCGTGGCGGCCCTGTTTGCCGCCGACCGGCCGCTCACCCGCGACGAACTGCTGGAACTCTTCGACCTCGCGGATGGCCACACCCCGCCCGATGCCGGTCGGATCGATGCGGCGCTGGACAAGCTCCCGGAGCGCTTCGCCGGGTTGCCGATTGAACTCAGAAAGCTTGCCAGCGGTTATCGAATCGAGGTGCCGTCCGACTACGCGCGCTGGGTCAGCCGCCTGTGGGTCGAACGCCCCGCGCGCTACTCGCGTGCCCTGCTGGAAACCCTGGCCTTGATCGCCTACCGCCAGCCGATTACACGTCCCGAGATCGAGTCGGTTCGCGGGGTGGCCGTCAGCACCCACATCGTGCGCACGCTCGAGGAGCGCGGCTGGATCCGGGTGGTCGGCCATCGCGATGCACCGGGCAGGCCGGCTTTGTATGGCACCACCAGGATTTTTCTCGATTACTTCGGTTTGGCGAGCCTGGAGGAATTGCCGACGCTTGCCGAAATCCGGGACTTGTCCGAGTTCGAGCCGGAATTGCCCTGGACAGATGACGAAACCGCGGAGGTCGGCCCGCCGACCCCGGCGGAGGCAGCGCCGGAGACTGCGGGCGTGGATCAGGGTGCGGCGCAGGCCGGTGCGGACGTCGTGTCGGGACCGTGGTCCGGCAACAAGCCCGGCGCAACGGCGGAGTCTCCCCGCGCGCGCCCGCAAAACGCTGCGCCGGCGTCCGGGCAATTCCGGGATCCAAACCGGTCCGCCGGCGTATCGGACGCAGACGGTTCCACCGGAGGCTTCGGATCGGAAACCGGCAGGAATGACTGACAGGCATCCTGCACTCCCCGGGGCGGCGTGAATCATGCCGGACAGGAAGCTCGATCGGCCGGAACGGCTGCTGCCGCAACTCGGTGTCGCTTCACGGCGCGAAGTGGCGCGCTGGGTGGATGCCGGCCGCCTGGCCGTCGGCGGACGGGTGCTGAAAGGGGGCGAGCGAATCAGCCCGGACATGCCGCTTGCCCTGGACGGCAAACGCCTGCATTTGCCCAGGGAACGGGCACAGCGCCGCGTACTGGTCTATCACAAGCCGGTGGGCGAGGTGGTGACCCGGCATGACCCCGAGGGCCGTTCCACCGTTTTTGCCGCTCTTCCCCGACTGCGGGGCGGGCGCTGGGTGGTCGTCGGCCGGCTCGATATTGCCACCGCCGGGCTGCTGCTTTTTACCACCGACGGCGATCTGGCGGCCCGGCTCATGCATCCGCGCCACGAACTCGAGCGCCGCTACCTCGCGCGGGTGCACGGGGAGCTGGACGGCGCGATGCGCAAACGTCTGCTCGATGGCGTGGAACTGGAGGACGGTCCGGCGAGGTTTCTCGATTGCCGACCTTGCGGCAGCTCGAGCGGCCGCAACCATTGGTTCGAGGTGGCTCTGGCCGAAGGGCGCAACCGCGAAGTGCGGCGTTTGTTCGAGGCGGTCGGATTGGAGGTCAGCCGGCTCAAGCGCATTGGCTTTGGCCCGCAGACCCTGCCCCGGGATTTGCGCCGCGGCTGTTGGCGTGAACTCGATGAGGCCGCCGTCGTTGCCCTGGATGCCGTCACGGGCGAGCACCGATGAATGCAGTCGCGGGTGCCGCGCAGGGGGCTATACAATGAACGTGGTACCCGTCGAACTATTGCGAAACCGGGCTGTCTATAAACTCTTATGGTGGAAGTAGCTTTGGCGATCGACAGCAAATCACGGGCCGAGGCCGATCGGCTTCTGGTGGAGCGGGTCAAGGGAGGCGACCGCGCGGCCTTCAACGCGCTGGTACTCAAGTACCAGCGCCGCATCGTCAAGCTCGTATCTCGCTACATCCGTGATCCCGAAGAAGCACTGGACGTCTCCCAGGAGGTCTTCATTCGCGCCTACAAGGCCATAGACGGCTTTCGCGGCGACAGCGCTTTTTATACCTGGCTGTACAGGATTGCCGTGAATGCGGCCAAGAATGCCATCGGGGCGGCGACGCGAAATCCGGTCGAGGGCGGCGTCGACGTGGATGATCCCGAACTCAGCGAAATCCAACTGAAGATGACCGATGTGTCGAGCCCCGAACGGCTCATCTATACCGACGAGCTGAAACGCACGATCAATGCGGCCATTGACGATCTTCCGCCGGAACTTCGGCGCGCGATTATACTCAGAGAACTTGAAGGCTTGAGCTACGAGGAAATAGCCCAGGCCATGAAGTGCCCGGTCGGTACCGTTCGTTCGAGGATTTTCCGGGCACGGGATGCCATCACACGACGTATTGAACCGCTTTTGGAGTAGGTGAATCAGATGAGTGACATGTTACGTGAACAGCTTTCTGCATTCATGGACGGCGAGTTGCCGCGCGAGGAATGCAAATTGCTTCTCAAGCGTGTATCGACGAATGCGGAACTGCGCGAGTGCTGGAACAAATGGCACCTGATCGGCGACACCTTGCACGGTGAAATGACGGACGATCAGATCCAGAATCTGGCGCAAAGAGTCGAGCGGGAGCTGGACGCAGTGACGGCGCAACCTGCGCCCCTGCGCCCGCCGCGGGAGCACCGGCTCATGCGCCGCAGCGCCGCGGTTGCGGCCGGCGTGGCGGTCATTGGCGTGGCCGGCTTGGTCGGGGCGCTGGTATCCCGCCAGGTGGGCGGTGGCCCGGTGCTGGTTCCGGGCGCCTCGGGCGGTTCCGCGGTGAGCGCCCCGACGCAACAGGTGGATTGGCGCAATGCCCCGCAACCGGTACGGGTGGAGTTGAGCAGCTACCTGCTCATGCACGAGCCATACGGTGCCGGGTCGATGGTGCTTGCGCAGCCGGGCGTTCGCAGCGCTGCGGCGGGCTCGCGACTGTCTGCTGGTGCCGGCGGCTCCTGAGTCGTTTTTCCGTCCGGTCCACGCGATGGGCCCTCGTTTCGGCAGGCTGGGGATCTGCAAATGACAAGACGCAATCAGGGCATCCGATGTACCGGTTTGCTGGCAGCCTGCGTGCTGGCGCTTTCTTCCCTTCCCGCGTGGTCGGCACCGATGGACGCGTCGGCCTGGTTGGCGCGCATGCAAAATGCGCTGGCACATCGAAGTTACCGTGGTGTACTGGTTTTCATGGGCCAGGGCGGCCCCTTGACGTACCAGCTCGTGGTCAGCGACGGAACGTACGCGCGCATGAGTGCCTTGACCGGCCCCAGCCGGGAGATCATCCGTGGCCCGGAAGTGGTCATACGCCTGCGCCCGAACGGGCGCGTAATGGTGATACGCGGCATGGGCGGAGGCGCCTCGCCGTTGCCGTTCCCGCCGGCCACTCGCGTCGCCGGCTCGGTGCTCAAGCAGAGTTACCGGCTCAAACTGGGCGGTGTCGGACGCGTGGCCGGGGAGAAGGCCCAAATCATGCGCATCGTGCCACGCGACCATTGGCGCTACGGGTACCGGGTGTGGATCAGCACGAAGTCCGGCTTGCCGTTGCGCTCGGAACTGGTCACCGCCGAAGGTCATACCTTGCAGCAGGCCTTTTTTACCCACCTGAACCTGATCGAAGCTCCGGCCGCGATGAGTGCCATAGGCGCACAGGAAATTGCGATGCTCAACAAGGTTACGCGCCGCGGAGATGCCCGTGCCGGCGCCTGCAGACATGGACAGGACAGGTTTTCCTTCAAAAATCTTCCGCCGGGATTCGAGCTGCTCAAAACCGTTTGTGAATTGGCCCCGTACAGCGGCGTTCCCGTTACCCACATGCTGATCGGCGACGGGTTGGCGACCGTATCCCTGTTTGTGACCTTGCATCGAAAAGGCGGGCCCGTGCTGATTGGCACGACAACGATCGGAGCGGTTCATGCGGTCGGCAGGATCGAGGGCAGTTTCGCCCTGACCGCCATGGGCGATGCACCCATCAGTACCGTTACGCGGATCGCCCGCAGTCTTGTAGTAACCCGCCAGTAATCGCCGTGACGGCCCGGCCGGTATAATTCGTGTTTTGTACGGCACGGCATGACTGATGCGGGCCATCCGCAACTTCGCCATCATTGCGCACATCGATCACGGTAAATCCACGCTGGCCGATCGCCTGATCGAACGTTGCGGCGGTCTTGCGGCCCGCGAGATGGCTTCCCAGGTGCTGGATTCATTGGCCATCGAGCGCGAGCGCGGCATTACGATCAAGGCCCAGAGCGTGCGCCTGGTCTATGGGGCCGGCGATGGCAGCCGCTACCAACTCAATCTCATCGATACGCCCGGGCATGTCGATTTTGCCTATGAAGTATCGCGCTCGCTGGCTGCCTGTGAAGGCGCCTTGCTGATCGTCGATGCCTCCCAGGGCGTGGAAGCGCAAAGAGTTGCCAATTGCTACAGCGCGGCCGCCCAGGGGCTGGAAATCATACCGGTACTGAACAAGATCGACCTGCCCGCCGCGGAACCCGGGAGGGTTGCCGCGGAAATCGAGGATCTGATCGGGATCGATGCGCACGAGGCATTGCACGTCAGCGCCAAAACGGGAGAAGGCGTCGAGGCGGTACTCGAAGCCCTGGTAAGCCGTGTGCCGCCGCCCGGCGGCGATTCGGATGCGCCGCTGCAGGCATTGATTATCGACTCCTGGTTTGATTCCTACGTGGGAGTCGTCTCCTTGGTGCGCATCAAGTCGGGAACGCTGGCGAAGGGCGAGCGCATCCGCGTCATGTCGACCGGCGGAGCATGGCAGGCGACTCGCATCGGCTGCTTTACCCCCCGGCGTACCGACACCGAGCGGCTCGAATGCGGGGAGGTGGGATTTGTCATCGCCGGGATCAAGGACATCGACGGTGCACCGGTCGGCGACACCATCACCCATGCGGAGCGTCCGGCCGGCAAGCCCTTGCCGGGATTCGAGGCGCTCAAGCCGCGCGTGTTTTCGGGGCTGTTCCCCGCGGACGCATCCGCCTTCGAGAATCTTCGCGAGGCCCTCGCAAAACTCCGTCTCAACGATGCCGCGTTGGCGTACGAGCCCGAGACTTCGGGCGCGCTCGGTTTCGGATTTCGCTGCGGCTTTCTCGGCCGACTGCACATGGAAATCGTGCAGGAGCGTCTGGAAGGCGAATACGGCCTGGATCTCATCTCCACCGCGCCGTCGGTGGTCTATCGCGTCACCACCGAATCGGGCGAAGCGAGAGAATTCGAAAACCCGGCGGATCTCCCCGCACGCAGTGAGATTGCAAAGGTCGAAGAGCCGGTAATCCGTGCCAGTATATTGACACCGCATGAATTCGTGGGGCCGGTAATCGGTTTGTGCGAGGCCAAGCGCGGGCGGCAGCAATCGCTTCTGTATCACACCGGCCAGGTCAGCCTTGCCTACGATCTGCCGCTTGCCGAAGTGGTGCTGGACTTCTTCGATCAACTGAAGTCCGTAAGCCGCGGGTTCGCGTCCTTCGATTACGGGCCGGCGCGCTTCGAGGAAGCGCCGCTGGTACGCCTGGATGTACTCATCAATCATGAACGCGTCGATGCGCTGTCGCTGATCGTGCACAAGGACGACGCCTTTGCGCGCGGACGCGAGTTGGTGGACAGGCTGCGCGAACTCATTCCGCGCCAGATGTTCGAAGTGGCCATCCAGGCTGCGCTGGGGGGGCAAATCATCGCGCGCGCCAGCGTCAAGGCCTTGCGCAAGAATGTCACAGCCAAGTGCTACGGCGGCGATATCACCCGCAAGCGCAAGCTCCTGGAAAAGCAGAAAGAGGGCAAGAAGCGCATGAAACGCCTGGGCAAGGTGGAGCTCCCGCAGTCGGCGTTCCTGGCCGTGCTGCAGAGCCGCCGTGATCCCTGAGGCGGCCGGCGACGGAGGTAATACCGTGCTGGTTGATACCGTACAAGTCGAATTCGCCGCCGTTTTGCGTGTACACTGCACCCCTTTGCGCCCCAACCGCGGGGACAGGGCCTGCATGCTGAAACAAGAATCGTGGGATCGAGGGGCTTCGTATGGCTGACAGATTTGCGGTCATCATCGTCTGTCTGACCGCCCTGACCGGGCTGGTGTGGTTGGCCGATGTGTTGTGGCGGCGCTTCCACGGCCGAGGCAAGCCCGATCCCGACCGGCGCGGCGGCTGGCGATGGTTCGCGGATACCTGCCGCGGATTCTTCCCGTTGATCCTGGCGGTACTCCTGATTCGCAGTTTCGTTGCCGAGCCCTTCCATGTTCCCTCCGGCTCGCTGATGCCCACCGTGTACGTG
The DNA here is from genome assembly GCA_030452225.1 of Gammaproteobacteria bacterium. Classification (GTDB taxonomy): domain Bacteria; phylum Pseudomonadota; class Gammaproteobacteria; order JAKDMP01; family JAKDMP01; genus JAKDMP01. Next base: position 14,280 of record JAKDMP010000001.1, on the reverse strand, counting down.
GGTGATTTCGTTATCGCCGAAAAGTTTGCCTATGGCTTGCGGCTCCCCGTCACCAATACGCAAATCATTCCGACCGGTACACCGGAACGCGGCGATATTTTCGTGTTTCGTTTCCCCGAGAAGTCGGCACAGAAGTTCTGCCGCGCACACCCGGCATGTCTGCGCAGGGGGGGCGAGGAACGGTTGCGGGCCTTCGCAGGCACGCATTTCATCAAGCGTGTGATTGGCTTGCCCGGCGACCGGATAAAATATACCTGCGATAACCAATTGTTCATAAACGGCCGGAAGGTACGGCGCGAATACCTGGGGATTTTCCACGGCACGGGACGCGAGTCGAAGTTCAACGGTGCCGAGGTGTGGCGCGAATATTTGCCGCAGGAAGACGGCACGATCGTCCAGCACAAGATTCTTCTGCATCCGCAGCGTCCCACCAAGTGCGGCACCTGGGTGGTGCCGCAGGGCGAATATTTCGCCATGGGAGACAATCGCGACAATTCGGAGGATAGCCGCTACTGGGGCAGCGTGCCCAGGGATCATCTCGTGGGGCGTGCCAATCTTGTATTATTCAACTTCCAGGGCTGGGACGAATGGCCTTTGTGGGGACGTATCGGCACGATTATGAATTAGGGTTGGAGAGTTCATCATGAATCGAAACAATGGCATCGCTGCAAAACCTGCGCGGCCCGTAAGCAAACAGTCCGGGCTTACCCTGATCAGCTGGTTGCTGGTCATCATCCTGGCGGGTATCCTTGCGTTGGCCGCTTTCCGGATTGTGCCCGCATACATAGAATGCGCGCGCATCGGCTCCGCGCTCGAAAGTCTCAAGGAACCGGCGAAAACGGAATCCATCAATTCATTGCGTACAAAATTGTCCGGACAACTCACCATCAACAGCCTGCGCGGAGTGGAATTGAAGGAATTCAAGTTCGAAATGAAGGATGGCAAGCTGACCATTTCCATAGACAAGGCGATCCGTACCCCTTTCATCGGCAGCCTTGGTTTCGTGATTCAGTGCAAACACTCCATTACGGTGCCGCGGGATCGTGCCTACTGATCCGGTACTGCAACTCTGTAAACGACTGGGCTACCGCTTCTCCAATCCCGAACTGGTCGAAACGGCCTTGATGCACCGCAGCTTGGGGGGTGCCAGCAACGAGCGGATGGAGTTTCTGGGCGATTCGGTCATTGCGCTGGCCGTGGCGGAATGGCTTTTTGAGCACAAGCCCGAACTGGAGGAGGGTGAGTTGACGCGCATGCGGGCGAGCCTGGTCAATCAGGACTCGCTTGCCGCGATGGCGGTGGAACTCGACCTGGGCGACCTGCTCAAAACCGGCAAGGGCGAGCGGCGCCGGGCTGGCAGCGTCAGCCGCGCCATGCTCGAGGACACGTTCGAGGCGGTGATCGGCGCGGTGTTTCTCGATGGAGGGTATGGCCGTGCTTGCGAGGTGGTGCAGGGTTTGTTCGCCTCCCGTTTCAAAGCAATGCCGGATGCCGAGTCGCTCAAGGATCCCAAAACGCGGCTCCAGGAGTGGTTGCAGTCGCGGGGCCATGCGCTGCCGGACTACCGGCTGATCGGCGCACTGGGCCCGCATCATGAACGGCAATTCGAAACCGAGTGCCGTGTGGCCAGGCTCGATCTGTCCTGCAAGGGGCGCGGTTCGAGCAAACGCGCATCCGAACAGCGTGCCGCCGCGGCCATCCTGGCCCGTCTCGGGCGTTGAGCACGGTGGCTTTTCGGGCCGGTTTCGTGGCGGTGAGCGGGCGTCCCAATGCGGGCAAGTCGACACTCGTCAATGCGATGGTTGGGCAGCGGATCGCCATCGTTTCGCGCCGTCCCCAGGCGACACGGCGCGCGCTTCGCGGCATTGTCAACGGCGCCGACTTCCAGATTGTCCTGGTGGACAGCCCCGGGCTGCACGGCAGGAACACGCGGGCGCTCAACCGTGCGCTCAACAGCGGCGCGAAGCAGGCGGCCGTCGAGGCCGATGCGATCCTGTTCGTGATCGAGGCGGGCCGCTGGCAGGAGGATGATGAACGCGCCCTGGCGCTCATCCGGGAAACGGGCAGACCGGCCGTGCTGGCGCTCAACAAGATCGATCGCGTTCACCCGCGCGAGGCTTTGCTGCCGATGATCGCCGAGGCGCAGGAGCGCCATGATTTTTCCGCCATTATCCCGGTTTCGGCGCTTCGTGGAGACAATGCAGAGAAGTTCGCTGCCGCGCTGGCACCGTTGTTGCCCGAGTCTCCCCGGCTATTCCCGGCCGACCAGGTTACCGACCAGAGGATGGCGGAACGCGCCGCGGAAATTGTGCGCGAGGCGCTCATGGAACGGCTCGGCCAGGAGCTGCCCTACGCCGCCTATGTAACCGTCGAGCGGGTCGAGGAGAAGGGGGAACGGTTGCATCTCGATGCCGTGATCTGGGTGGCGCGGACAAGCCAGAAGGGAATCGTGGTCGGCGCCGGCGGGCGGATGGTCAAGGCGATCGGCAGCGCGGCCCGCAAGGCGCTGGAGGCGGAACACGAGCGCCCGGTGATGCTGGCCCTGCAGGTGCGCGAGCGCACCGGCTGGAACGACGATCCGCGGCTGCTGTCCATGTTGGGGTTGGGATGACGCAGCTGCGCCGCGTCGAGTTGGCGCCGGCCTGGCTGCTGCATAGCTACCCCTATCGGGAAACCAGCTTGATCGTCGAAATGCTGACACGCGATTACGGTCGCGTCGGCATGGTGGCCCGCGGTGCGCGCGCTCGCCGTCGGCGGGGCGATCCGCTGCAACCGTTCACGCCCCTGCGTGTTTCGTTCCGCCAGCGCGGAGAACTGGCGACGCTCGCGGCGGCGGAAGCATCGGGCCCCGGCAGGCGCTTTACCGGCAAGACATTCCTTGCCGCCACCTATCTCAATGAGTTGATCTTGCGGTTGTTGGCCCGCGAGGATCCCTCCCCGGCGGTGTACCGGCTGTATGGGGAGGCACTCGCGGCCCTGGGCGATGAGCCTGCCACGGTCGTGCGGCGTTTCGAGGGCCGATTGATCGGCGCGCTGGGGTTCGCGTTGCCTCTGACGCATGACCTGGGTGGAACTCCCCTGGAAAGCGATCGGTGCTACCGCTACGATCCGGATCACGGCCCGATGCCGGCCTTCGACAAGCAGGGTTATCAGGGTTCGATGCTCGCCGCGATTGCGGCGGAGCGCTTCGAGGATCCGGCGGTGCTGGCCGCGGCAGGGCAAATTTTCCGCGAGGTCATAAGCTGGCACCTGGGCGGGCGCCGGCTCAAAACACTCGACGTGGCCCGGTCGTACTTCCAGCGCACCGACTGAAGCCCGCAGAAAACGGCGCCGCGCCGGAATCGGGCTGCCGATTCCTTACAATAGGCTCCTGTGGTGGGAACGAAGCCTGAACGGGGAATCCGGGATGTCGATCAAGCTGGGCGTCAATGTGGATCACGTCGCGACCTTGCGCCAGGCGCGCGGTACGCGTTATCCCGATCCGGTCGCCGCCGCGCTGGAAGCGGAGCAGGGCGGCGCCGACGGCATCACCGTTCACTTGCGCGAAGACCGGCGCCATATCCGCGAAGAAGATGTGCGCCGCCTGCACCGGGTGATTGCCACCAAGCTCAACCTGGAACTCGCGGTCACCGACGAGATGTTGGCCATTGCCGCCGACATCGCGCCGCAGGATGCCTGCCTGGTACCCGAGCGCCGTGAGGAACTGACCACCGAAGGCGGGCTGGACGTGGCGGCCGATCCGGGACGCTACCGTGAAGCGGTGGTGCAGCTGGCCAAGGCCGGGGTGAGGGTATCCCTGTTCATTGATCCCGACCCGGTGCAGATCGCGGCTGCGGCCAAGGTCGGGGCGCCTGCGATCGAACTGCATACCGGTGCTTATGCCAATGCCGCCACGAAGGAAGACGAACAAGCGGAGTTGGAGCGATTGCAGAACGCGGCTGAGCAGGCCGGCCAGGCCGGGCTTGTGGTCAATGCAGGCCATGGCCTGCGCTACGACAACGTGATTGAATTGCTCGACCTGCCCGGTTTGCGAGAACTCAATATCGGTCATTCCATCGTCGCGCGAGCCTTGTTTTGCGGCCTGCGATCCGCCGTGTCCGAGATGAAGACCCTGCTGCGATGATTTACGGGATCGGCACCGACGTGGTGGAACTCGAGCGCATGGAGCGGACGTGGGCACGGTGGGGCACGCGTGCGCGCGACCGTATACTTTGTCCGGGTGAAATCGAGCGCTTCGCCAGGGCTCGCGACCCGGCGCGCTTTCTCGCCATGCATTTCGCCGCCAAGGAGGCAACCGTCAAGGCGCTGGGCACCGGATTCTGCCCGCGCATGACGCTGCACGATGCCGCCGTCGTGCCCGATCCGCTGGGCCGGCCGGAGATCGAGTTTTCCGAAAAAGGTGCCGACTTCGTGGCCGAACGCGGCGGCGGGGAAACGTATATCAGCCTCACCGACGATGCCGGCATCGCGTTTGCCGTCTGCGTCATGCTGAAGGCTGGAGTGAGGGGAGACCGATGACAGGGAACGTACTGGCTTTCGATATAGAAACCGTGCCCGACGTGGAAACGGGCAAGGTACTGTACGATCTGGACGGGCTCGACGATGCGGACGTGATTCGCGCCATGCTGCAATTGCGCCGCCAGAAAACAGGCAGCGATTTCCTCGCCTTGCACCTGCACCGCATCGTGGCCGTTTCGGTCGTATTGCAGACGCGAGACGAATTACGTGTCTGGTCTCTGGGCGATGCCGACTCAAGCGAGGCCGAACTCATCGAACGCTTTTTTGACGGGCTCGACCGGTACGAACCGACGCTGGTGTCCTGGAATGGAGGCGGCTTCGATCTGCCGGTCCTCTCCTACCGCGCCCTGCTGCACGGCGTGAACGCTTCGCAGTATTGGGAGATGGGCGACAGGCAGCGCGACTTTCGCTACAACAATTACACCAATCGTTTTCACTGGCGTCACGTCGACATGATGGACGTACTCTCGCATTTTCAGTTGCGCGGCGCGGCGCCGCTCGACGAGGTGGCAATGATGCTCGGCTTTCCCGGCAAGGGCGGCATGCACGGCTCGAAGGTGGCCGATGCCTGGCTTGCGGGCGAAATCGAGACGATCCGGAATTACTGCGAGACCGATGCCCTGAACACGTTCCTTGTCTGGCTGCGCTTCGAGCAGGTGCGCGGCCGCTTGCCCGACGCGGAGTATGCCGCGCAAACGCAGGCGCTCAAAAGCCGGCTTGAGGCGGATGAAACCCGGCCGCATTTGGTCGCGTTCGCGCAGCGCTGGAAGTTGGAGGCGGTGGAGCGGGCCGAATGAACGCCAACGCCGCGAGCGGCGGGGTGCGCATCACGGGCCTGACCCATGACGGGCGCGGCGTTGCCCGCGGTCCGGGAAAGGCCTTGTTCGTGCCGGGTGCGCTGCCGGGCGAGACCGTGAGCCTGGGCCGGCGCTATCGCCATCGGCGTTACGACGAGGCCGAGCTGGCGCAAATCCTGACGCCCGCGCCCGAGCGTGTGGCCCCCGAGTGCCCACACTTCGGGGTGTGCGGCGGTTGCAGGCTGCAGCACATGGCCCCGCAGGCGCAACGTGAAGCCAAGGAACGCCAGCTTGCCGAGACGCTCGAGCGAATCGGCCGCGTACGGCCCGGGGAGTGGTGGCCGACGCTCGAGGGCCCGGACTACGGCTACCGGCGTTGCGCCCGCTTCGGAGTACGCTTCGTGGAGAAGAAGGGGCGGCTGCTCGTGGGCTTTCGTGAAACCAATGGCCGATACGTCACCGACGCGCGCGTGTGTCCGGCGATGGTCGCGGTCGGCGTCGATTTGCCGGCGCAGCTCGCCGCATTGATCGACGACCTGACGGCGCGCCGTTCGATACCTCAGGTCGAATTCGCCGCCGGCGACAACGATGCCGCGCTGGTCTTTCGCGTACTCGAGCCGCTGGAGTCGACGGACGCCGAACGCCTGATCTCTTTCGGGCGCCGGCACGGCTTCGCCGTCTGGGTGCAAACGGGCGGACCCGATTCGCTGCGCCTCTTGTACGGTTCGCCCCTCTTGGCCTATGCCTTGCCCGAATTCGATGTCACCCTGCATTGCCTGCCCACCGATTTCATGCAAATCAATGCGGCGGTGAATCGCCAACTGGTGGCTGTCGCCGTCGAACGCATGCGGCTCGATGGCACGCAGAGGGTGCTGGAGCTTTTCAGCGGCATCGGCAACTTTTCACTCGCGCTGGCGCGCAAGGCGCGCGAAGTCGTCGCGGTGGAAGGCAATGCCAAACTGGTGAGGCGGGCCGTCGCCAATGCCCGCGCCAACGGCATGGCCAATGTGCGTCATCATCAGGCTGATTTGAGCAAACCCGGGGAAGCTGCCGACTGGCAGACCGGACCCTGCGATGCCGTGTTGCTCGATCCGCCGCGCAGCGGCGCCCGCGAACTGCTTCCCCTGTTGATCCGTCTCGCCCCGGCGCGGATTTTCTACGTCTCCTGCCATCCGGCCACCCTGGCGCGCGATGCCGCTGCGCTCGTCGAAGCGGGGTGGCGCTTGCGTGGCGCCGGAACCGCCGACATGTTCCCGCAGACGGCGCATGTCGAGGCCCTGGCATTGTTCGAGCGGGGCTGATGTGGCGATCGAGATCGAACGCAAGTTTCGGGTCGCCGGCGATGCGTGGCGCGCCGTCGCCGAAGCCGGGCCGAAACGATACCGCCAGGCCTACCTCGCCATTTCGGACAGGGCGGTCGTACGGGTGCGCGTGGAGAAGGGCGCCGCTGCCGCCTGGCTGTGTATCAAGGAGCACAAGGTCGGCGCGGCGCGCGCCGAGTTCGAATACCCGGTCCCGACGGCCGATGCCCGGGCCTTGTTGCGCCTGGCAACGGGCGAGGTGGTGGAAAAGTATCGTCATCTCGCGCACGTTGACGGGCATGTCTGGGAGGTGGACGAATTCCTGGGCGCCAATGCCGGGCTGTTGGTCGCGGAAATCGAGTTGGGCACCGAAGACGAGTCGTTTTCACGCCCCGACTGGCTCGGCGCCGAGGTGACCCGCGACGAGCGCTATTACAATGCGAACCTGGCGATGACACCTTTCCGGGATTGGGAGGCGAATAGCTCATGAGCGATCCCGTCGTCGAACTGTGGCCGTCGGGCACCGGGCCGGGCCGCAATTGGCTCGGCCGCAACGACACCATGCGCCGCTTCATCCCTATCCCGGGCACGCCGGACGAAGCGCCGATGGGGGTTGCACGATCCCGTGGCTGCGTGCGCATGCGCAACCGTGACGGCATCGAGCTGTTCGACCTCGTCGAGTCGGACACGCCGATAGCCATGGAAGGGTAGAAGCGATGCTCGGTCCCTTGCTCGTCGATGTCGAGGGGACGCAGCTTACCGCGGCCGACCGCGAGTTGCTGAAGCATCCGCTGGTCGGCGGCGTCATCCTGTTTGCCCGCAACACGCCGGATGCCGAAACGGTGGCCGCACTCGCCGGCGAAATCCACGCCTTGCGCGAGCCGCAACTGCTGATCGCGATCGACCAGGAAGGCGGGCGGGTGCAGCGCCTGCGCGATGGCGTCACGCGCCTGCCGCCGATGGCCCTGCTGGGCGAGCTGTGGGACGATGACCGCGATGCGGCTCGCGCTCTGGCGCGCGACACCGGTTGGTTGATGGCGGCCGAGCTGCTGGCCCTGGGCGTGGACCTGAGCTTTGCGCCGGTGGTGGATCTGGGGGGGCGCTCGTGCGTGATCGGCGACCGTGCCTTCCATCGTCGGCCCGATGCGGTCGGCGAACTGGCGCTCGCCTTCAGGCGCGGCATGAACGAGGCCGGCATGCGTGCGGTCGCCAAGCATTTCCCGGGGCACGGTGGCGTTCCCGGCGACACGCATGTCGAGCGGCCGGTGGATCGGCGCCGCTACGCCGATCTTGCGCAGGCCGACATGAAGCCCTTCGAGCGGCTGATCGACAACGGGGTTTCGGCCATCATGATGAGCCACGTCGTTTACTCGGAAGTCTCGGCAGAACCGGCCAGCCTGTCGCGGCGCTGGATTCATGAAATCCTGCGCACCGACTTGCATTTCGAGGGCGCGATCGTTGCCGATGACTTGAGCATGGATGCGGCGGGAATGCTCTCGACAGCGCTTGCCAGGGTGCGAGCGGCACTCGATGCCGGTTGCGATCTTGCGCCGGTATGCAATCATCGTGAAGCCGTGGAGTCGGTGCTCGACGGGGCGGATTCGCTGTTTCCCGCGCCGGCATCGGCGCTTCGCAGTGCGCGCCTGCTGCCGGAGCAACGCCCGGATCGAAACGCGCTCGGCTCCGATCCGCGCCTGCGCGCCACGCGGGAATCCTTGTCGCGCCTGATGGAACAGGGACCGTTCAAGCTGGAAGGTTGAACATGCAAGACGACGCAAACGAACGCTACGCGCCCCCCGGCGAAATGGTCCACACGGCCGAGGCCGTGCAGGCAGCCATTGCGCGGCAGGCATCGGAATTGCGCCCGATGCTGAAAAACGACTATCCGCTGGTTCTGGTGTTGATGCAGGGGGCGATTTACTATGCGGCATGGCTGACGCTGGCGCTCGAGATTCCACTCGAACTCGATTACGCACACGTCAGCCGCTACGCCGATCGGCGGCACGGGCGCGAGTTGGTTTGGCAGCGCCCGCCTGCGGCGGACCTGGAAGGAAGAAGCGTGCTCATCGTGGACGATATTTATGACGAAGGCCTAACCCTGGATGCCGTGCGTGCGGCCTGTCGGCAGGCGGGCGCGGGTCGGTTGTCCGCCGCGGTGCTGGCGCGCAAGCGCCACGATCGCGCCCGTGGCGCACCGCCCGATTCGGTGGCGCTCGAGGTGCCCGACCGGTTCATCGTCGGTTGCGGGCTGGACGATGCCGGGCGCTGGCGCAACCTCTCCGCCCTCTACGCCCTCGATGACTAAAGAAGCCTCCTCGTCATTCCCGCGGAAGCGCACTGCTGTCCGGAGAAAATACATCCGACCCTTGCAAAGTCTTGGCATAGGAGACTTCCCGGGCTATCCGCGTTTGGGAAACTTGATTATTACTCAATCGTTGTTCCCGCGAAGGCGGGAACCCAGTATGAATACGCATCACGCCCGCAGGCCGGGAATCCGGTTCAAAAACGCCCTCTCCCTCCAAAGGAGAGGGCTGGGGTGAGGTTGATGCATTCGCCGCGCCGCATCCGTTCAAACATTCTGGAGGCATCATCACATGACGGCAATCGCAATCATCGGCGGCACCGGCCTGACCCGGCTGGAAGGGCTGGAAATTTCCCGGCGCGAAGTCTGCTACACCCCTTATGGCGAGCCTTCGGGCCCGTTGCTGCACGGGAAACTGTCGGGTCGCGAAGCGGTGTTCCTGGCGCGTCATGGCCCCAGTCACCGCATTCCGCCGCAGCGCGTCAACTACCGTGCCAACCTGTGGGCGCTGAAAAGTATCGGCGTGCAGGCCATCGTGGCCGTCAGTACGGTCGGCGGCATTCGCGCCGACATGGCTCCGGGCAGGATCGTCATACCGGATCAAATCGTGGATTACACCAGCGGTCGCGACAACACCTTTTTCAACGACCAGAGCGTGGTGCACGTGGAATTCACCGAGCCTTACGATGCCGGCCTGCGCGCGCGCCTGCTGGCCGCCGGACGTGAGGCCGTGGTCGAGCTGCTGGATGGCGGGGTGTACGCGGCCATGCAGGGGCCGCGGCTCGAAACGGCCGCGGAAATCAACCGACTGGAAACCGATGGTTGCGACATGGTGGGCATGACGGGCATGCCCGAAGCGGTACTCGCCCGGGAACTGGAGCTGCCGTATGCCGTTTGCGCCGTGGTACTCAATCGCGCGGCCGGCCGCGGCGGCGGGGATATCCACACCGAAATCACGCAATCCCTGGCGCGCGGTATCGAACAGGTGCGCGATCTCCTCCGCGCCCTGTTGCCGATTCTTGCCGAAAATCAGGACGGCCCCGAATAATTCAAGCATTGTCATTCCGGACGCTGCGAAGCAGCGATCCGGAATCTTGCCGAACCCTGATGCGCACGTTTTTTCGGCATTGCCCTGGTTTTAGTAAACGGTTGTCGACAAACCATGCCGGTACTCCATTGCGCCGATCGAAGCGGCAGGAGCGCGCCATGCGCGAAATGATTGGAGCCTGGGTTCACGTCGCGGCCATGGGCCGCTCTTGCGGTACATATCGGCAACTTCTCCTCGTACATTGCAACCGAATTGTGCAGAACTGTCGAGCACCGTTCTGCCGGCATTCGACTCTTGTCAATCAACACCTTGTTCACCATGTCTAAACCCGTATCACAATGGGTGATTGGCAATGGTGCAACACATCGACTTGCATTTTTGAAATTTTGTGCTATATTTCAAGGGAAAGAAAAATTCAAACAGATCGCACCTATTCAAACCAATAGCGATTCTGTTGTATAGGGAGGTACAAGATGACCATTACGCTTTTCGCGCGAGATGGCGGAGCATTGTTTCATCGTCAGGCTTTGACGGTATCCTTTGCGCTTTTCTGTGGGCTCGTCGCCGCGCTCGGTATTGCTTCAAGCGCATCGGCCAGCGAGGTTGGCGCGATCCAGGGCCACTTTTCGACCACGGCAACGGGGCAGGCGGTCTATTCGATTCCGCTTCCCGCCCCCGGCGGCGCGGGCGGGTTCGCACCCCGGCTTTCGATCATCTACGCCAGCGGCTCCGGGCCGGGTCTGTTGGGCCGGGATGCGACCATCGGCGGGCTTTCGATCATCAAGCGCTGCCCTGCGACGAACGAAGATGGCTCCACGGTTCCGGTGAATTTCACCAGCAGCGACAGGTTCTGTCTTGACGGCCGGACGTTGAAGCACAGCTCGGGCACTTATGGCCACAACGGTGCGAGCTATACCATCACACCCACGGCACACCTGAAAGCCTATTCCTACACCTCGAACAATGCCGCCGGGCCCGAAAGGTTCAAGGTTTTCCATCCGGATGGCAGCCTGTGGGAGTACGGCCGCTACAACCACTCGGAAGTGACGGCTCAGAACGGCTCCGGCGAGACGGTGGGCCGAATCTGGGCGCTCGACAGGATTTTCGATGCGTCCGGCAACACCATCACTTTCCACTACACGCAGCCGAGCGGCACGAATGCATACTATCTCAGCAAGGTGGAATGGGGCGGTAATCCGGGCGAGAACAAGAGCGCGGATCACGAATTTGTGTTTAGCTACGCCACCGTGCCGGCGGATGCCATCCAATACCACTACGTGGCAGGCACCCTCGTTACCCGGGACAGGCGATTGTCCAGCGTAACGCTCAAATACAACAACTCGCTGCTCTTGAGCTGGACCCCAAGTTATCTCCCCTCCGGTGAAGACTCAAATCGTACTCGTCTGGATTCACTTGAAGAATGCGATGCAAACGGTAACTGCCTGCCGGACACCGATTTCCAATGGCAGGAGGGCGCGCCGGGTTTCGAAGCGGCACAGAACACCGGTCAGTCGGGGCCAAACGGCGGCGCTGTTTTCGTCGCGGATGTGAATGGCGACGGGCGCGAGGACTTGATCTACGCGCGATCAGGAGATTGGTGGGCTCGCTTCGGGGCAGCCAACGGCGGCTTGGGCAGCCCGCGAGGCATGGGAGCCAGTTCAACCAACCACCCAACCTGGGCACAGCCGATTCATTTTCGCCGCGGTGCCGCCGACGATATCCTCTACGTCGACAGCCAGGGCAACTGGGAGGTGCTGCACTGGAACGGCAGCAGCTTCAGTTCGAGCAATGACAACATCCCGGCGACGGGCGAAGCCGCGGCGGTGGATGTCGATGGGGACGGCTACGACGATCTCGTGACCTACGGCGCGCACAAGATTTACCTGCGCCTGAATCAGGCGAGCCTGGAAGATGACCCTGGTTTCGGGGCCGTGCAGACGGCCCATGCCTACTCCTCCGATGCCGACCATTACGAGGAAGTGCTGGAGTTCAAGGCCGAGGGTCAGACGGCTGCGCGCAGCGTACACGGCAGGCTGAAGCTTCATCATCGGCAGACGGGTATCATCGTGAAAATCCACCATCACGAAGTGATTTGCGGTCTTGATCACTGTCCGCCGGGTTCGCCCAGATCTGTCCTGGATCGCACCTTCGATCAGGTTTTGACTTGGAACGGAAATGCTCTCGAAATTTACAGTCAGCTTGGGGATGGGAATTTCATTGCGCTTGATGTCAATGGTGACGGCCTGAGCGATCTGTTTCGCCTGGATAACGCCGAGTTGGACCTCAACACCGGGGCGGGGTTTGAAGCGGTGACTTATGGTTCCAGTGCCAACGGATTGGTTTTGAATCAGGCCGTTGCCGTGGATTACAACGGCGACGGGCGCGACGATATTCTGGTGCCGGGAACCGGCGGTGACTGGATGCTCCTCGCCTCCACGGGCACAGCGCTGGCCGCATCGGTGGACACCGGCGTATCCAGCGTGCACTTCGGTGCGCACCCGGTAGTGGCCGACCTGCAGGGGCGAGGTCTCCACGATCTTGTCGGCACGAGTGCGAATGACATCTACATCGCCTCGCGCAAGGGGCTGTACCCCGATCTGCTGACCAGGGTAGAAGACGGCCTTGGCAACCATGCGGAACTCGTCTGGACGGCGTTGTCGGATGCGGATGTGGTCGATCCCGGCGGCTTCGTGCCCGAGAGTTTCGAGGTTACCCTTGACGGCAAACCTGTTCTCGAGAAGGTCACTCGCAACGACGGCATCGGCGGAGAGTACCATGTCAGTTGGCAGTACCAGACGCCGCTCGCCCTTCCTGGAAGCGGCTTTGCGGGAATCGAAACGAGCGTCGCGACCGACAACCGCAGCACCCATACGATCACCCGAGAATTCGTTTTCAACCGGTACAAAAGCGGGTTTCCCAAGCGAGTCACAATCGCCCAGTCGAACGGAGACAAGATCCGACGCACCGAGCGCACCTATTTCGATATTGATGGAGGGGCGCCGGTAAATCTCGACCTTCGCGAGACCACCTTCTACGACAAGAACGGCAACAGGCTCTACAGTTTGTCGAAGCGCTTTTACTACGACGATTTCCACGAGCCGAACAAAATCAAAACGCAAATCAGCGATACGTCCGGGGATACCTGGACAACCACAGTGGAACGGGCCACGACGCAGGGCACGGGCGCTGACAATTGGTGCTACGGGCTGGCGACCTCGATCACCACAACGAAGACTCTCCCTACGGGCGAGAGCAAAACCAGCAAAACGAACCTGACGCCCGATCTCGGGCACTGTCGCTACGACCAGAGTGTCAGTAACGCCAATTTTGCGACCCAACTGCAAACCACGACCAATTTTACCTACGGCGACCTTGGGAACCTCAGAAATATCGAGGTGATCGGTCACAAGTCGGACGGCAGTCCGATGGATTCGCGCGTCACGCAGTTCGGCTACGATTCGCACGGTGCATTCAGAACCAGCGTCACCGATCCGCTCGGCGAGGAGACGAGTATTCACTGGAACAAGGCGCTCGGCGTCAAGACTTCCGTGACCGCGCCCAACGGCGCCACCACGACTATCCAACACGACGGCTTCGGGCGCATCAGGCAGGCCGCCCTGCCTTCCGGCGCCTATACGGAAATCCGCTATTTTGCCTGTACGCAAAGTTGCTCCCGTTGGGCCTACTTCGCCCGTTTTCGCACCTACGACGCCGGTGGAGGTCTTGTCGGAAACAGGAGAAGGTACGTGGACCGCTACGGGCGCACCTACGCCAAAACGGTCATACGCGGCGGAAAATGGGTGCAATCTCTGACCCGCTACAACGCCCTGGGCGAAGTGGCGCAGCAAAGCGCGCCGCATTTCAGCGGCGATTCGCCGCACTGGACGACTTACGACTACGATGCATTGGGACGGCTGAAGGAAATTACTGTGCCAACCGGGGCGGAGGGCACGGCCATCACCACCGTTGACTATCCCGATGATTTTGTGACCATGGTTACCGATCCGGCGGACCATGCCACCCAAAAGACGGTAAATCCGCTCGGGCAAGTGGTCTCTATCCTGGATGCGAATGGGAACCCAACTACCTACCAATACGGCCCATTCGGGCAAGTGGTACAAGTCACCGGCCCCGATGGCACCCAGAGCGCGGTCAGTTACAACGGCGCGGGCTTTCGCACCAGCCTGAACGTGCCCGATCTGGGTGGCACGCTGAGCTTCGAGACCGACTCGCTGGGCGAGGTGACGCGCAAGACCGATGCGGGGGGCAACCATACCGACTACACATACGATAAACTCGGGCGCATGATCGCGA
>JAKDMP010000007.1 GCA_030452225.1 Gammaproteobacteria bacterium | reverse complement strand
CTATTCAGCAACTTGCAGTGTAGCGCCAGTCGGCCTCGTGAATAATGCAGGTTAAAGGCCATCGCCGGCGTTCGACCACGTCTGCAACGCCACGCTTTTGCGGGCTTGCCTTCTTTGGCCGTCACCACAACGAACGCCTACCGGCGGGAATCCGGTTCCGTTTCGGTGGATGCGCCTGCTTCGCAGGCTTATCCACCCTACTCACTACTCACCCTTGCGACGGTTCCTCTCAGTCGGCTCGGCCGTAGCCGCCGGCGCCGGGGGTGCGGATTTCGATGGCGTCGCCGGGCGCAAGTTCGACGCTTTCGGCGTAGGCGAACATTTGCATCGCGCCGTCGGCGCGGAGCACACGGGTCTCGCCGCACGCACCGGCTGCGCCGCCCTCAATGCCGAACGGCTCGGTGCGGCGGCGGTTGGCGAGGATCGTGACCGTCATCGCCTCGCGAAAGCGGATGCGGCGCACGACGCCGTCGCCGCCGCGCCAACGGCCGGCACCGCCGGTGCCGGAACGAATGGAAAACTCTTCCAGCGCCACCGGGAAACGAAACTCCAGCAGTTCCGGATCGGTGAGGCGGCTGTTGGTCATGTGCGTGTGCACGCCGCTTGCGCCGTCGAAGCCTTCGCCCGCACCGGCGCCGCCGGCGAGCGTTTCGTAATGCTGGTAGCGCGCGTTGCCGAAGGTGAGGTTGTTCATCGTGCCCTGGCTTGCGGCGAGCTTGCCGAGCGCGGCAAGCAGGGCGTCGGTCAGTACCTGGCTCACCTCGACGTTGCCGGCGACCACCGCATGCGGCGGCGGCGGATCGAGCAGCGAGCCTTCCGGCACGTTGATCGTGACCGGCCGAAGGCAGCCGTCGTTTAGCGGAATGGGCTCGGCGATGAGTGTGCGCAGCACATACAGGACGGCGGCGCGCACGACGGCGCGAGGCGCGTTGAAATTGTCGCCGGAAGCCTTGCTCGTGCCGGTGAAGTCGAACACGGCCGTGCCTGCATCGCGATCCACCTCCACGGCCACGACGATGCGGCTGCCGTTGTCGAGCGGCGCCTCGAAGCGACCGCTCGCCGGGAGTTTCTTGAGCGCCCGGCGCACGGCGGTCTCGGCGTAATCGGCAAGGTGGCGCATGTAGAAGTGCGTGTTCTCCAGCCCCTGTGCCCAGGCGAGGTCGAGCAAGCCGCGTGCGCCGCGCGCATTGGCCGCCACTTGGGCGCGGAAATCGGCCAAGTTGCGCTCCACGCTGCGTGCCGGGTAGCTCGCCCCTTCGAGGATGCCGCGAATCGCGGCTTCGCGAAACTCGCCATCCGCCACCAGGCGAGTGAAAGGAATCAATACGCCTTCCTCTTCGATGTAGCGGCTCGCCGCCGGCATCGAGCCGGGGCTCACGCCGCCGATGTCGGCATGATGGGCGCGGGAAGCGACAAAAAATATCGGGTTGCTGCTTTGTCCGCCGGCCGCTTCGCGGCCGGTCCCCTCACCCCGACCCTCTCCCCGGAGGGGAGAGGGGGTTGAAGATGCGGCCTCTTCCTCAAGGGGAGAAGGGGTAGAAGCGCTACCCTCTTCCACGGTGCGCGAACTCGCCTGCCCTCTTGCTCCCTCTCCCTTCGGGAGAGGGCTGGGGTGAGGGCCCCCAGCGAAGACGGGGGTGATGACGGTGATGTCGGGCAAGTGCGTGCCACCGGCATACACATCGTTGGTAACCCAGACATCGCCCGGGCGCATCGGCTCGGCGGCCATCAAGGCGCGGATGGTGGCGCTCATCGCCCCCAGATGTACGGGGATGTGCGGCGCATTGGCGACGAGCGCGCCGTCCGGCCCGAACACGGCGCAGGAAAAATCAAGCCGTTCGCGCACGTTCACCGATTGCGCCGACGCCCGGAGCGCCTCGCCCATCTCCTCGGCAATCGCCATGAAGCGCGCGCCCATCAACTCCAGCACCACCGGGTCGTGTTGCTCCTCTTGCTCCCTCCCTCTTTCAGGGAGAGGGTTGGGGTGAGGGTGGAAATGACCTTCTTCAGTCACATCTCGCTCAGCCCCCTCACCGTGACCCTCTCCCCAACGGGGAGAGGGGGTTTTTTGGAGGACGAGTTCGCCTTCGCTGCCGATCTCGCCTCGCCAGCCGGGTTCGACGATGGTCGTCGAGGTCGGCTCGATCAACACCGCCGGGCCTTCAAGCGTTGCACCGCTCGGCAAATCGCAGCGACGATAAAACGGCGCCTCCTCCCAGCCGTCTCCGAAGTACACTTGGCGATACTCGAGTGGTTCGGGCATGTTGCCGGCCGAAGCCTCGGCCCATTGCGGCGCTTCACTTTTTGCCCGCGCCTCGACGCGCAACGCGGCAACGACGATGGCCCGCTCCGGCAGGACGAACTGGAAATGCGCACGATGCGCCTCGTTGAATCGTTCTGCCAATTCGTCGGCGCTGCCGAAGTCCACCGGCAAGCTCGATTCGCTCCCGGCGTAGCGCACCAGCGCCGTGACCGAACAATGTATTTCGCCGGCATCGGGCGCTTCCTCGGTCAGGCGTTCGCGCGCCTCGGCCTCGAGCTCACGCGCGGCCGACGCCGCCTCCGAGTATGCCTCGGGCAGCTCGGCTTCGAGCCCGCGTTCGAGAAGCACACTGCATTCGGTCAGGCCGATCCCCAACGCCGACAGGACGCCCGCAAGTGGATGGAGCAACGCCGTTTCGATGCCGAGCGCGTCGGCGACTGCACAGGCATGCTGGCCGCCCGCGCCGCCGAAGACATTGAGCACACAATCAACCGGATCGTGGCCGCGTGCAATCGAGATGCGCCGGATCGCGGCGATCATGTGCTCGACCGCGATCGCGAGTGCACCGGCGGCGACTTGCTCCGGTGTTTGCACCATGCGTTCACCCAACGCGGCAAACTTCGTGCGCACCACCTCTTCATCCAGCGGCTGGTTGCCGTTCGGACCAAAAAGGCGCGGAAAATGCGCGGCGGCAATCCGCCCGAGGAGAAGATTGCAGTCGGTCACCGTGAGCGGGCCACCCTTGCGGTAGCAAGCCGGGCCCGGATCGGCGCCGGCCGAAGCCGGCCCGACCGTGAGGCGATCCTCATCAAAAGCCACGATTGAACCACCGCCCGCAGCGACCGTCTCCACCGCCAGCATCGGCCTGGAAAGCGGCACCCCGGCAATGGTGGTTTCACGCTTGCGCTCCCAGGCACCGGCGTAATGGCACACGTCGGTGGAGGTGCCGCCCATGTCGAAGCCGATCACCTGCTCGAAGCCGGCGCGCCGCGCCGTTTCCACCGCGCCGATCACGCCGCCGGCCGGTCCCGAGAGCAGGGCATCGCGGGCGGCAAACGAATCGGCACTCGCAAGCCCGCCGTCCGACTTCATGAACGCCAGCGGCACGCCGGGAAGCTCGGCCGCCAACCGCGAGGTGTAATGACCGACCACCGGCGCGAGGTAGGCTTCCACTACCGTCGTCGCAGCGCGCGGCACAAGCCGCATGAGCGGCGAGACCTCATGCGAGGTCACAACACGTTCGAAGCCCGCCGTATGCGCCAACTTCGCAACGCGTGCCTCCTGTTCGGGATATCGCCAAGCATGCATGAGCGCGATGGCGCAACTCGCGCAGCCCGACGCGCGGGCCGCTTCCATTTCGTCGCGAAGTGCCGCCTCGTTGAGTGGAGCCCGTTCGTTTCCATCGATACCGAGGCGCAAAGCCGTTGTCGCGACACGCGCGTAAAGCGGCGGCGTACGTTTGATATCGAGCACAAAAATTTCGGGACGAGATTGATCACCGATGACGAGCAGATCGCCGAGTCCGGCGTTGGTCACGAACAGCGTCTTCGCGCCCTTGCGTTCCAGCAGCGCATTGGTCGCGACCGTGGTGCCGACGCGCAGCTCGCCAATGCGCGCGAGCGGAAGCGTCGCATCGGCTTCCGCACCAAGCATGCGGCGAATGCCCGCAATCACCGCATCCTCGTCGCGCGCGGGATCGTTCGACAGCAGCTTCGCCGTGTGCAGGACACCGTCCGGCGCGCAACCGATCACATCGGTAAACGTCCCGCCGCGATCAATCCAGAACCGCCAACTCAAACCTCACCCCTCCTGGTTTCCTCTTCTCTCCCCACCGGGGAAAGCTTTTCCTCTTTCTCCCTCTCCGAGGGTCGGCGTGAGGAGGCAGCGTCCCGTGGCTCCCCCACGATGTCCCGAAACAAAGCCGACTCGCGTTGATAGAACCCTTCCGTATGAAAGGACTCCGGCAACTGAAAGCCTCCGAAGTCGAGATGGTGGCACAACTCGTGCACCAGCGTTCTAAGGAATGTACGAAACGCGACCACTTGCCGGCGGCGCGCCGTGAACATCCACAAGGTAATTTCGGCCACCAAACCGTCTTCCTCGCCCGCGTAGAGGCCATGGTATTCCGAACCCGAACGCTCGGGCCGCTTGCGCTTGACAACGACCTCTACCGGCGGCAATTTCAACGCAGCGGCAAAACCATCGGCAATGACCTGGGTCGCCTCACGAACCGCCGGCTGGCGGCCCGAATCAAGCGCCGCGCCCAGGGCCGCCGTCGCCTCCGCAAACAACGCCGAATTCAGCCGCGGCGCCGCCAGCCTGTCGCTGCGGTCGTAAACCCGTCGCCGCGACGCCGAAAGACGATTGTAAAAAGCAAACACCATATCTCGAATGCGCTCCAATCTTCCAAGCCTGCCTACAGAACTCCACACCTGGCTCGCTTAAAATACAACATCCGGATCATCGAGTGGATGACTTTTCTTGGGAGCCTCTGATTAATTCGTCATTCCCGCGAAAGCGGGAATCTGCTTGATTGTGCTGGATTCCCGCCGCAGCCTGCCCCCGCGAAGGCGGGGGCGGGAATGACGGAAAATAAATTGTTCAGAGATTTGCTTACATAGCCTGTTTCCGTCGCCCCGGCGAAAGCCGGGGCCCGGTTTCAACACGCATCCCGGTCAAGGCCGGGATTCATTTATGAATTGGGTACCGACACGCGCTGGCACGACGGCTCATCAAACCACACAAGGAGCGTTGGTTTCCAACAATGGCAATAGGACTGGGCATACTCGCGGCACTGGCCTACGGCGCGAGCGACTTCGTCGCCGGGCTCGCGAGCCGGCGCATCGGCGCCGCGCAGGTCACGCTCGTCGTCATGTTCGTGGGCATTGTCGTCGCGGCGATCGCCATCGCTCTATTCCCCGGCAACGGCCCCACCGCCCATGCCCTGATCTGGGGCGCCGTGAGCGGAGTCGGGAGCGCGAGCGGCTCGATGCTGCTCTACCGCGGACTCGCTATCGGCGAAATGAGCGTCGTCTCACCCTTGTGTGCCGTCTTCACCGCCATCATCCCGGTGATTGTCGGCGTATCGTTGGGCGATCACCTCTCCCTCCTCGCCGCCACCGGCATCGCCATCGCCATCCCGGCCGCCGCCCTCACTTCCGTCAAGCGCACCGCCGACGGTACGAAGCATTCGCGCAGCGGGCTTCTCGAAGGCGCCTTGAGCGGCGCCGGCTTCGCACTGCTCTTCATCGCACTCGATCGCGCCGGGACCGCCTCCGGCGCCTGGCCGCTCCTGCCCGGCCAGATCGTGGGCTTCTTGTTGGTTCTGCCCTTCGGCTGGAAAGTCGTTCACAACGTCAAGGGCGAGACACGCGCCACCTTGGCGATCATCGTCGCCGGCGCGCTCAGCGGCATTTCCAACCTGCTGTTCCTCGCCGCCACCGGCGCCGGCCAACTTGCCATCGTTGCCGTGCTCACCTCGCTTTACCCCGCCGTGACGATCTTCCTCGCCCGCCTCGTCCTCAACGAACGCTGGAATCTGATCCAGATCGTCGGCCTCATCGCCGTCGCCGCCGCCATCCTCCTCATCAGCCTCGGCTGAAGAAGTTGACATGGCGCATTCTCTTCCATTATTTTTCAGGTCGTATAATCAAGTGCATACAAGCGCATCACATTGAATACAAGGGTTTTCGATTTTGTTTTACCGATCAGGCGAACTTGTCCCCAAAAATCAGGTTCGCCTATTTCTAGTTCGATCCCGGAGCAAGACCTGTGGCTGAATTTAACGCACCTCACTTGACAGGGTGCTCCCCGGGTGCAATCGGGGTGTTTCGCGTTTGGAGCGACCGGGCATGAACGGCAAAACAGCGTGGGCCTACGCTGCCGCGATTGGCGGTGGCGCCGCATTGTGGTTTGCAAGGACTGGAATCAGCGGCAAGACGGAAGCCTCGGACTCTTCCCTCTATTGGGCTGCTGCGTATCCGCTGGCCATCGCGCTTGCGGGTGGTCTTGGCTACCGGGCTCCTGAAAAACCGTGGCGGTGGGGCCTGGCCGTAATGCTTTCGCAAGCGGTCGCATTGGCGTTGGCGAGCGCCGATTTCAGCCTGCTGCCACTGGGCATGATCCTGTTTGCCGTGCTTGCGTTACCGGTCGTCGGTCTCGCCCGGTTCATGGCCAGGATCCGTTTGCGCAGCGCGAGCTAGTGATGGCGGTTTTGCGGCAGGCCGACTGACCGTGATCGATGCCATCCATCGGATACGGAAGTACCCGTGAGATCATCCGGCCGAATACCCGCCGTCGTTGCACCGACAAACGGATGAATCGACTCGAGTCAGAGAGAACACCACTGCTCCCTTTCCGGTCCTGTCCATGACAAAAGGCCGAGGCCCATCAAGCCATGACCACAGTACTTGCGCTAATCATTCTGATCGCACTCGTCATATTGCTTGACATCATACCGGTCATGATTTCCGCACGACTTGTGAAAGCCGGCAATACGGGTTTTTGGTCGGCAGCGATCGCGGTATTCCTGCAAATTGTGCTGTCAGTATTGGTTCATACTTTTGTTCCAGTTCGCGGGATCGCCATTCTCGTTGCCATCGTCTTTGGCTCCTGGATCTTCGCACGCATACTTGATACGACTTTTCCGAGAGGATTCGCCGTTGGACTGTTATCGATCATATTCACCATTGCCGTCGTGTTCCTTCTTGTTGGAATGCTTGGTTTGTTCACGGTCCTGCAATCTTCCCTTTATCATTGACAATCGAAAGGAACAAGCATTGCGTTCAGTCGGCAATAAGCAAATGCAAATCCAAATCATTGATTGAAACCGTGATGCCAAAATGTCCGCTTGGCGCTTGCGAAGGACGCATGGAGGCTTCATAATTTCGATGATTGGGCCTGGAGGCGGAGATGGCGAAGGGAACTCATGATTACGCGGAGGATCGGCGGAACGCCGGGATCAAGGTGAGCCTGAATGGTGAGCTGGTGCCGCGGGACGAGGCGCGGGTGTCGGTGTTCGATAGCGGATTCGTGCTCGGCGACGGCGTCTGGGAAGGATTGAGGCTGCACGACGGCGGGTTGCCGTTCCTCGAAATGCATCTCGATCGGCTCTACGAGGGCGCGAAGGCGCTCGATCTCGATATCGGGCTTTCGCGCGAGGAGCTGGTGGAACGGTTGCTCGAGGTGCTGCGCGCGAACGGCATGCGCGACGGGGTGCATATTCGCCTGATGGTAACGCGCGGCGTGAAGGCGACGCCGCACCAGGATCCGCGTTTCGTCATCGGCCCGGCGACCGTTGTCATCGTGCCCGAGTACAAGGAGCCGCTGCCGGAGACGGTCGAGCAAGGCTTGCGCCTCTTCACGGTGCATGTTCGTCGCGGCGCGCCGGATGTGCAGGACCCGAAGCTCAACAGTCACTCGAAACTCAACTGCATCCTCGCCTGCATCCAGGCGATCAAGGCGGGGGCGGACGAGGCGCTGATGCTCGATCCGCACGGCTTCGTCTCGACCTGCAACTCGACGCACTTTTTCATCGTGCGCAAGGGCGAGCTGTGGACCTCGACCGGCAGGTATTGCCTTGGCGGCATCACCCGCGCCAACGTCATCCGCCTGTGCCGCGAGAACGGCATCCCGGTGTTCGAAAAGGACTTCAGCCTTACCGACGTGTACGGCGCGGAGGAAGCCTGCGTGACCGGCACCTTCGCCGGCCTGGTGCCTGTGCGCGAGGTGGACGGGCGCAGGGTCGGCGACGGCGCGCGCGGCCCGATGGTGCGCCGGCTGCAGGAACTCTACATGGAACTGGTGAAGCGCGAGAGCCGCTCGGGGCCGCAGGTTTGAGCGAGGAGCTGGGCATTGCCATGTGGTCGGGACCGCGCAACATTTCCACCGCGATGATGCGCGCTTGGGAGAACCGCGGCGATACCGCCGTGGTGGACGAACCGCTCTACGCGCATTATCTCGTCGAAACCGGTGCCGCGCATCCCGGTCGCGCGGCGATCATCGCCTCACAGAGCGCAGACTACGAACAGGTCACGGCGACACTTGCCGGCCCGATTCCGGGCGGCCGTCCGATCTGGTACCAAAAGCACATGGCGCAGCACGTCCTGCCCGAGGATGCGCTCGACTGGCTGGAAGGCGTCGAGAATTGCTTTCTCATCCGCCGCCCCGAGGAAGTCGTGGCGTCGTTCACCGCGAACCGTCCCGATGCGGCCTCCTGGGAACTCGGCTTCGAGCAGCAGCGCCGCCTGTTCGACCATGTTTGCGACCGGAGCGGCAAGGCGCCGCCGGTCCTGGATGCTGCGGCCGTCCTGAAGAACCCGGCGGAGCTGCTGCACGCCCTGTGCGAGCGCCTCGATGTCACGTTCAGCGAACGCATGCTCCACTGGCCGGCGGGCAAGCGGGCGAGCGACGGCGTGTGGGCGAAACACTGGTATCGCACGGTGGAGAACTCCACCGGTTTCGCCCCGTGGAAGCCGCGCGAAGTCCGGCTCGACGATTTTCAGCGCCGTCTCGCAGAACAGGCGCGCCCCGCCTACGAACACCTTTGGCCATACCGCCTCGGCTCGACCGAACAGGGACTCGGATAAACTGGGGATTGGTCACGGCCAAGGCTATGCCGACTATCGGCAGTTGGTTCCCATGAAACCGATCATCCGCTCCGCACAAGAAGGGGATGCTGCAGACATCTCAGTGATCTACAACGCCTACGTGCTGGAGACCTGCGCTACCTTCGAAACGGAGCCGGTCGAATCGGTGGACATGGCGAAAAGAATCGCCAAAACCCTGTCGTCCTCGCTCCCCTGGTTGGTCGCGGCATTATCCGGCCGCGCCATCGGCTACGCCTGTACCTCGAAGTGGAAGGGCCGTTGCGCTTACCGGTACTCGGTCGAAACCACCGTGTACCTGGAGCGGGAACATGTCGGCAAAGGGCTGGGGCGCCAACTGTATACGGCGCTCATTGACGCGCTGCGTGAAACTTCGGTGCACACGGCAATCGGCGGTATAGCACTCCCCAATCCCGCCAGTGTGCGGCTTCATGAGAGCCTCGGATTCAGGAAAGTGGCGCATTTCGAACAGGTCGGTTTCAAGCAGAACCGCTGGGTGGACGTCGGTTATTGGCAATTGCTTCTGAAGGATTGACGGCTTGTTTGCAGCGGCAAAACCAGGGCGTGCCGGACTATGCTTTCGAGCTTCCCGCTAGTCGATCGTTTCCTTCAACAATGTGAACAGCCGCTTGTAGTGCCGCGCCTCGGCAACCTCGTCATGGGCCGGCGCATCGCTGGTGGAGTAGCCGTGGCCCGCGCCGCGGTAGAGTTCGGTGGTGAAGTGGACACCGGCTTCGGCCAGTGCCCCATCGAGGCGTGCAATTTGATCCGGCGGCATCAGCTCGTCCCGGTCCGCGTGACCCAGATACACTTGCGCCTCGATCGAGTCAACCACATGCAGCGGGCTGGCCGGATCGTCCTCCACGGCCAGGCGGGCCGAGTGAAACCCGGCGGCCGCGACGACTCGCCGGGAGTGGTTGGCGGCCATGCGCAAGGCAAACCCGCCCGTCATGCAATAGCCGACCACGCCGATACCGCCGTCGGCGAATTCCGGCTCGGCATCGATGCATCGCAACAACGCCTCGAAGTCGCCGGCCAATGCATCCGGCGTAAGACGCCGACCGTAGCTGCGCAGCGTGGAGAGCATGGCGCGTTCGCGATAGGACCGGCTGTCCGGAACCGCCTGACCGGTCACGTCGCGATAGTAGATGTTGGGCAAAAGCACCGCATAGCCGCCCTCGGCGACCTTCTGCGCCTTCTCGTAATAACTGGGCCGCAAACCGCCGATGTCGGTAAACATCACGACGGGCGGCAACGCCTTGTCGGCGCCATCGGGCGTAAACATGTGCGCATCGATCGCGCCTTCGGCCGCGGCAATCTCCATAACCCTGTCCATGGCTCCGGCTCCGCGTAGCGATGTGCCCACTTGCGATTGTAATCGGTGCTATCCTGCGCATGTCGCCATCATTCGGGGCGCTGCGCAATGCGCGATTTCGTCCTGTCGTCAGTAACCGGACAATCCTGCCGCATGGCAAGGATTGCCGTCTTTGCCTTGGCCGTGCCATTTCTGTTGAGCCTGGCGGGATGCCCGCAGGATTCCGACAGCGGGCCGCCACCCGGAAACGATCTGGAAGCCGGGTGGCACAAGGACACGCTCCGGCACGACGGCCTGGAGCGCGTGTTCCGCTACTACGTCCCCCAGGAGGCGCAAAGTCCGATGCCGGTGGTGGTGGTGCTCCACGGCGGCACGTCGAGCATGGACACGATCTTCGATCCGGACGAGGGCCGGCCCACGTTGGAATGGGTCGAGATTGCCGAGGAGGAGGATGCCGTGCTGCTCGTGCCCAATGGCACCAACACCGCGACGGGTGCACCACAGGGCAACGACCAGAGTTGGAACGACTGCCGCCCCGGAACGGGGGACCGGTTTTCCGAGGCTGACGACGTCGGCTTCATCAATGCGCTTCTGGACTGGAGCATCGCGTTTTTTTCCGATGCGAATCACCCGATCGACACCGACAGGATCTATGTGACGGGCGCTTCCAACGGCGGCATGATGACCTATCGCCTGATCACCGAGCTGCCGGAGCGATTTGCGGCCGCGGCGGCATTCATTGCAAATCGTCCCGCAGGCTCGGAGTGCCCGCAGGCCGTCGAACCCACCCCGCTGCTGATCGTCAACGGCACGGCGGATCCCTTCATGCCTTGGGACGGAGGCAGTATCGTTCTGGGGGGCGGACCGGTTTTGTCGGCAGAAGAAACCCGCGACTACTGGATCGGAGTCAACAACGCCAGCATCGCCGACCAGACCATTACCTCGCTTCCCGACCTGGATACAGCCGACGGCAGCCATATCGTCTGCGAAGCCTATCCTCCCACCCCGAGCGTGGGCGGAGCGCCGGTCAGATTCTGCCGCGTCGAGGGCGGCGGCCACAGCATGCCTTCGATCGAACACCAGTTGTCGCCGGCCGCCGAACTGATCGTCGGCCCGCAAAACCACGACATCGAGGGCGCCCGATTCGCCTGGGCGTTCCTCGAACCGTACCTGGCCGACATGCAGTAAGGGAACGACAAGCAAACGTGCGGCTTGCCGGCTGCACAGTTCGGGAGTATTTGGCGAAACAGGCGGGTCCCGATCCAATTGCGAAGCCGTCGGCAGATCCGGGGCATGTGCCGCCGACTCGGTTCGGGTTCGATGGTATGCTTGCACCGATGGACGATGGCCGGTTCGAGCTGGGGAAAGAGGCGCGCCGGCGCGTGGCGGATGCCTACCTGCCGGACCGCCGGAATTACTGGTACGCCCGCTGCAAGTTGGCCAGCGATCCCCTCTATCGCGGCGTGGGTCAGGCCCTTGCCGAATCCGATGCGCCGATCCTGGACCTGGGTTGCGGCATCGGCCTGCTGGCCCAGACGCTGGCCGCCGGCGGCCTGGAGCGTTCCTGCATCGGGCTTGACAGCGACGCGGGAAAGATTCGCCGGGCCGAGGCGGCGGCACAACGCGCCGGATTGCAGCGGGTGCGATTCGCCTGCGTGAACCTGGCCGAAAGAAATATCATCCGCGCTTTCGGTCATCAGGGCAGCGTCGTCATGCTCGACTTGCTGCAGTACGTTCCACCGTCGGCACAAGGCCCCATCCTGGAACAGGCGGCCGCCGCCGTTTCGGACACCGGAAGGCTTGTGATTCGTACCGGCCTGGCCGGTACCACGTGGCGAGCCTCGATCACGCGTCTCACCGACAGCCTTTCCCACAAGCTGGGCTGGATGAATACCGGCCCGCAAAATTATCCCGAAAAGGAAACCCTGCAAACCCTGTTGGCGACTGCCGGACTTGCCAGCAGTTCTACCCCTCTGTGGGGCGGATCGCCGTTCAACAACTGGTTGATCCAGGCTCGGCGAGCGCCAACCAAGGGCTGATCGGGCTGCTCGCCGGGCCTTGCCCGATGCAGACACCAAGCCCGCGCGCCCGCTCGCGGAGCGCAGGGCCGTATTGCAAAACCAATTCAAAAGCGCTCTGACGGGCCGGTTTGCAGTGCCGATTCACGGCATGGTAGAGTCAAAACTGCAAGGCGTTCCGCAACACAGACATTCAGACAGGAACGCGTGTACACCGGATTGACAAGAGTCCGGGTTTCAGGTACGCAGCAATAAATCATGATTTTCGATCCAAGGAGGAAGAACTATGGCTTCAATGATCAAACTCGCCGTTTCATTCGGCCTGGTGGCAATGCTCTGCGCCGGCTGTTACCCCGCTTCCGATGCGAACGACGAGGCCTACGGCGGCTCGGTAGACACCGCGGCCGTTGACACGGCCATCGTCGCCACCGCCACGCAAACGCCCTATGGCAGCTATCTGGTCGATGCCGCGGGCATAAGCCTGTACCTGTTCAAGGCGGATAGCCGCGGCGGGAAAAGCACCTGCTACGACCGCTGCGCCGAAGTCTGGCCCCCGCTGTTGAGCGACGGCGAACCCGAGGCCGGCGGGCAGGCCAAGGCCGGTCTGCTCGGGACCATCGAGCGCAGAAACGGCTCCACCCAGGTTACGTACAATGGCTGGCCGCTGTATTACTACGCCCCGGACGACGAGGCGGGCGATACCAAGGGCCAGGACGTGCACGGCTTCGGCGCGGAATGGTATCTGGTTACGCCCGCGGGCTCCGTGGTTCACGCCGAGTAGCCCTTGCCTGGCCGGATGTCGTAAGGCAGTGACGCTGATTCTGCCGTGACCGCTTCGAGCCGGGCACAAGGGTTCCCGTACCCGTTGCCGCTGGCATTGCTGACGGCGCTGCCCGGCGCGATCCTGGGCGCGGCGGCATACCTCGGCCTGTCCTGGATGGAACTGCCGCCCTGGCTGGCGGCGGTGGTATTCGGCGCCGGCATCATCGGCGCGGCCCTGATCCTTTCCTGGGCCGCGGAAGCGGCGCAGGTGGATATCAACGCCGGCCTGGCGCTGGCCCTGCTCGCCCTGCTCGCAGTGCTACCCGAATACGCGGTGGACTTCGTGTTCACCTGGAAGTGCGGCGCCGTGTATGCCCAGGGCGCACCCGGCCTGACCGGCGAGGCCAACGTCTGCTCGCTGGCCCTGGCCAACATGACCGGGGCCAACCGCGTGCTCGTGGGAGTCGGCTGGCCGCTTGTCGTGTTTGTTTCCGCGTTCGCCGTATGGCGCTGCCGTAAACGCCGCAAGGAGCCTCAGCCGGCCTCGGATACCACCAGCGCCACGGAGGTACGGCTGGCGCCCAATATGTCGGTGGAGATCGCCTTCCTCGGGATTGCCACCCTGTATTCGTTGACTCTACCGCTGAAATCCTCGCTGACGTTGTGGGATTCGGCGATATTCTTCGCCATCTTCGCCCTTTACGGCTGGCGGCTGTCGCGGATGGCGCCCAGCAAGCCGGACCTGATGGGCACGTCCAAGTGGGTGGGCGACAAAGCCAAAACGTCGCGCCGGCTCTGGGTTGTCTCCATGTTCGTGGTGGCGGGCATCGTGATCCTCCTCACCGCCGAGCATTTTGCCCACAACCTGGTTGCCACCGGGACGCAACTCGGGATCTCCCAGTTCCTGCTGGTGCAATGGGTTGCGCCGCTCGCCAGCGAATCGCCCGAACTCGTGGTCGCCTGCCTGTACGCTTGGCGGCTCAAGGCCGATGATTCGCTGGGGACGCTGCTCTCGAGCAAGGTCAACCAATGGACCCTGCTCGTGGGGAGCCTGCCGATCGTCTTCGCGATCTCGGCGACGCTCCCGCATGGCCTGCCCGTGGACATGCACCAGCGTTTCGAGCTGCTGATTACCGGCGCGCAGTCGCTGTTCGCGGTGGCCATCCTGATGGATCGCAGCATCACCCTTCGCGGCGCAATCGCCCTGCTGATTCTCTTCCTCGTGCAGTTCTTCGTGAGCATCCTTTTCGACCAGACCATCAACCGCTACACAATCATCGGGCTGTCCATCCTCTACGGCGTGCTTGCCGTAGCCCTGTTCACTCGGCACTACCGCAAGACCTGGCGAATATTCAAGGACGGCACCGTCACGCCTTTCAGCCGGCTCTCCTCGGATCCCGACCGCTGAGTAACTGCGGGCCCGGGGACACTGTCTTCGAAGTGAGCTTTCGATCGATGCCCCGATTTCCTCGACAACGCATCTACCCGCTTGACCAGTATCATGGGGAGAGAGTTTCGAAAGGAGGTTTCCATGAAAGAACCCAATGCATCCGCAAGCGGCGAGTTCAAAATCGGCGGTGAATTGGCAATTCATCGTCTTGGTTTCGGCGCGATGCGCATCACCGGCAAGGGCATCTGGGGCGAACCGGACGATCGTGACGAGTGCCTGCGCGTGCTGCGCCGGTTGCCCGAACTCGGCGTGAACTTCGTCGACACGGCCGATGCCTACGGACCGGAAGTGTCCGAGCGGCTGATCCGCGAGGCGCTGCACCCTTACCAGAAAACGGCGATCGCCACCAAGGGCGGGCATACGCGGCCGGGGCCGGCCAAGTGGGCGCCCGTGGGGCGCCCGGAGTACCTGATCCAGCAGTTGCACCTGAGCCTGTGGCGGCTGGGCGTCGAACGGATCACGCTGTGGCAGCTGCACAGAATCGATCCGAAGGTGGCGCGCGAGGAGCAGTTCGACACCATCAAGACGTTCCTTGATGACGGGCTGATCCGCTACGCCGGACTGAGCGAAGTGAGCGTCGAGGAGATCGAGGCCGCGCGGAAAGTCTTCCCGGTGGCAACGGTGCAGAATCGTTACAACTCGCGCGACCGGCGAAGCGAGGAGGTGCTCGAGTACTGCGAGGCGCACGGCATCGGATTCATTCCCTGGGCGCCGCTCGATGCGGGCCGCTACAACAAGCCGAAGGCGGCATTGAAGAACATTGCCAAAGCGCACAACGCCTCACCGCACCAGGTTGCCCTGACGTGGCTGCTCAGGCGCAGCCCGGTGATGCTGCCGATTCCGGGCACCTCGAAGGTCGCGCACCTGGAGGAGAATGTTGCCGCGGCCGGACTCGAGTTGTCCGACGAGGAGTTCGAGGCGCTCGGCGGGAAAGAGTAGCTGAAGAGTCCCCCGCCGGCTCCCCCTGCCCGCCTGTCGACAGCAAAGGGGAGAGGGAAAATCGCAAGCAAGCCCTCTCCTGCAGGGCGTGAACCGAAAGCGGTTGTAAGAGCGAGCACCAGCTCGCGATAGGGCGTCGGAATGATTCGACAGGCCATCGCGACGGGGGCCGTCGCTCCTACCTTCCTCCGATTTTGCGTTGGGGCCTGAATGATCGCGAGCAAGCTCGCTCCTGCATTACCTCTTCGGCTTGAAGCTGTTGTTGGCGCGGTTGCGGTCGGGAAGGACGTGGTCGGGATCGATGGTTGCCGAGGCCACACGGCCGCTGCCGGGGATCAACACGTCGTAGTGATCGTGCCGCATCCAGGTGGCCACCGGGATGCGCACACGTTTTTTGCTGCCGTCGGCCCAGGTCACCTGAAGCGTCGCCGGCATCACCATCTTGTCGAGATTGGCGACCGTGACCAGCGCCCCTTTGGCGGGATCGCCGTCCACGTATTTCACGCCGCGCACGGCCAGGTCGAGCGCCCAGTTGTGCGCGAACCAGCCGTTCCAGAACCAGTCGAGTTCTTCACCCGAAACGCTCTCCATGGCACGGAAGAAATCCGACGGCGAGGGATGCTTGAACGCCCAGGCGTGCACGTAGTGCCGGAAGGCGCTGTCGAAACGCTCGGGGCCGAGGATTTGTTCGCGCAGGAGCACCAGCCCCAGCGCCGTTTTGAAGTAGGTGACCGGATGCCGGTACTGTTCCGGGATGACATCGGCGCGGGTGAGGATCGGCGGCGCCGCGGGATCGCTCAGAACGGGGAGGATATCCTTGATCGGGTCGCCGGTCTTCGGGGCGTATTCGCTATCGCTCTTGGGCGCGAACTCGCCGTTGTTGAAGGCCGCGGTCGCCAGCACATCTACGAAAGTATTCATGCCTTCGTCCATCCAGGCATAGCGTCGCTCGTTGCTCCCGACAATCATCGGGAACCAGGTATGCCCCACCTCGTGCAGGGTGAGCCAAAACAGCAACGGCTCGTTCGCCTTGTACCAGTCGAACGCAAGGCCGGGGTATTCCATGCCGCCCACGGTGCCGCCGATGGAAACCACGGTCGGGTACGGGTAGAGGTACACGTAGTCGGAGAAAAAACCGATGATGAATCGCAGGTATTGCGTGGAGCGCTCCCAACCACCCTGCTCCAGGCTTTCAATCGTGTAGGCCGACATCGCGAGCGCACCGTGACCGCCGGGAAGATCGACGTGCGCCGCATCCCAGATGAATGCGGCCGAAGCGCCGAAGGCGACATCGCGCGTATTGTTCATGCGGTAGTGCCAAGTGAGTGTGCCGTGCCGGACCGGGCGACTGGCGGCTTCGTGCACCTCGTCGGCGCTTCGGATGATCACCGTCTTTTCGCTGTGATGCGCCTTCTCCAGGCGCTCCCTTTGCGTTGCGGTCAACACGTCTTCGGGGTTCATCAGTTTCCCCGAACCGATCACCAGCATGTTCCAGGGCACGGTGACGTAGTAATCGAAATCGCCGTACTCGAGGTAGAACTCGTTGTTGAGGTACGGCAAGGCATTCCAGCCGTGTAGATCGTCGAACACGCACATGCGCGGGTACCATTGGGCGATGTTGTAAACCACGCCGTTTTCGGTTTTGCCCCAGCCGGTACGCCCGCCGAAGCCGCTCGCGGGAATGGTGAATCCGTAATGAATGCGTATGCGAAGATTGTGACCGTTTGCGGCGAGTGGCCGCGGCAAATCAATACGCATGCGCGTGTCGGAAACAAGGTAATGCACGGGCGCAAAACCGCCCCCGTCAGCCACTTCCACCGAAGCGATGCGATAGCCCTCGGTGTGTTCGCCGACCCCGGGGAATCCGCCGCCACCGAAATTGCCGCGCGCATCGGCGCGATAGCGGTTCTGATCGAGCTGCAGCCACAGGTAATCGAGCGCCTGCGGGCTGTTGTTGGTATAGGTGATGACTTCATACCCGACGAGCGTCTTGTGGCCGGGATCGATGGTTGCGTGAATCTCGTAGTCGGCGCGGTTCTGCCAATAGTCCGGCCCGGGCGTGCCGTCGCCGGCCCGGTAGCGGTTTACGGGGAACCGATTATCGAAAGGCACAAAGGTTTGCAGCGGATTGTAGTTTGAATCCGCGGCACAGGCCGGGAGCAGGAAGAGACACAGCGCCGCAGCACAGAATGAAAACGCTAACCGGCGCATAAATACTTCCGCCCCCGATGCCACAAAGGAGTATTCCGCCGCGACCGATCTCACCCTCGGCACAACGGAAGCGCAAGCATAACACGCCCCGGGCGGGGCGCACGTTTCACCGAAACCTTCTTACTGCGTACCCGCCAGTCCGATCACGCCGCAACCGATGCGCGGGCCGGCAGCCCCGCTGGGTTGAACGTCGAAATGATCCTTTTTTGCGTGAACGATTACGGCACGTCCAAGTACGGGGTGGTGATACATTTCGTTGACCGTAATAAACGGAACGGTCATTTTCACGTCTGCCACTCCCACGTCATTGGCACGAATATTGCCGAGATCGCCCGCATGATGCTTTTCGGCGGTTGGCGCGCCATGAGGCTCGTTCTCTGGATTGTAGTGACCGCCGGCGCTCGAAGCGTCCCGCGCCGAGCAATCCCCAAAGCGATGAATGTGAAAGCCGTGAAGGCCCGGGGAAAGCCCCTTGATTTCGCCCGTGATGCGTACGCCGCCCTCCACCGGGACAAACCATACCGTGCCGTGAACATCGCTGCCGCTGGCAGGATGAATGACCGCCACGCCCTGCGCTCCTTTCGGCTGCATTGCCGTCATCGATGACCCGGGCGCCGGTGCGCTCGTCTGCTCGGGATTGGCAAGTGCATAACCGCCAACCAGGAGCAAGGCACCGGCGCCCGCGCCGATTACAATTTTCAACGGGAACATAATGGATCTCCTCCGTGTTATCGCGTATGAGACTATTCTTCCGCAGGCGCCATGGGGTTGTCAAACGCGCCGCCAACGGCGCGGCAAACGTACTTCAGGTGCCGGGGAAATGCGGGCGCAGGCTGTAGTAAATCTCGGCGACGAAGCGCTCGGCGGAAATGCGTCCGGCCCATTTCGCATCGAATTTGGCCGTCGGATGCGCGGCCTGGATTTCTGCCAGCGTCATGCCCTTGCCCACCATCGCCTTCACCTTGTCGCGCACGGCGACCATCATGTCGCGGTAACGCTCGAGCGCCGCCTTGTCGGCAATCGGCCCATGCCCTGGAATCACCACGGTCTTGCCGTCGATGCGTGCCAGCATCCAATTCGCGGCGGCGATCATGCCGCCGATGCTGCCGCCCGTATCCACGTCGATGATCGGATACATGCCGTTGAAGAACAGGTCGCCCGCGGCGAGGACGTTGGCCTGCTCGAAGAACAGCACCGAGTCCCCGTCCGTGTGCGCCGGCGGCACATGCACGATGCGTACGGTTTCGCCGTCGAAGTACAGCGTCAACGCATCGCGGAAGGTGATCGTCGGCAGCTTGTCGGCCGGAACCGGTGCGGGCACGGAGCCGCCGAGCGGGGCGCGCTGCACCTGCTCGAGCCGGGCGCGTACATTCGCACTGGCAATGATTGTGGCGCCGGCGCGATGCATGGCACCGTTGCCGCCGGTGTGATCCTGATGGTAGTGCGTGTTGACGACGAACTTCGGCACACCGCCGCCAAGCGCCTTCAGTTTGGCGATGATCTCGGGCACGAAGGGCTCGAACTCGCTGTCCACCAGCAGGATCCCGTCCTTGCCGATGAGCGCCGTCATGTTGCCGCCAGCCGCGTGCAGGTACCAGATGTGAGGGGCGACCTGCTGCGACTCGACCGGCGGCAGGCGATCAGATTCTCGATCGGCTGCCAACGCCCAGGTGCCGGCTAAAAGCAGTCCGGTACACGCCAGCAGGGCCGGCAGAATTTTCCCGTTCATGACATCACTCCTTGCGTAATGGTCAACGCCAACCGTTCACGGCCTTCCTGGCCGCCTCGTTGGCGGGGCGCGCGAGCAGCCCCGTGCGGCTGAGACTGACACGGTACACCGCTTTATCGGCCATCGGCAAGTAGGTCGCCGTTCCGTAGGTGGCATCCACCAGCGGCAGCCATCCCGACTGCTTGTGTGCGGTCTCCCACAGGCTCAGCCCCGGTTCCCCTGCAAGCGGCACGATGCTGTGCGGCCCGTAGCGCGCCCGGTCGATGTTCTCGAAACGCCCGCTCAACCGTTCCAGGCGGTAAAGCGGCTGGAGGCCCAGCATGGTGCCGAAATCCGTCCACTTGATAATGCGGGCATCAAGCTCCCATTGGTTACCGTTCAGGGTGGCATGCGTGATGCGCCCATCCGGTTGTGTCAGGGTGGCCGCATAGCGCCGGGGAGCCAATTTTTCGAAGGCGATCGTGCCGACCGGCTGCTCGGCCGAGAAACGGGCGTACGTCAGCAGGTTGAGGCCGACCAGCAACACCACGGCGACGGCGAGACCAATGACCAGGCCCAGCAACCCCTGGGAGCCGCCGCGCAGCAAGCGGCGGCGGCGCAGGTGACGCCCGCCGTTGAGGATCAGTGCCAGGGCAAGCAGGATGCCCGCGGCAACACCCACACTGAGCAACAAAGTTGCACTCATCAGTTGTTCGCAGAATGCCTGGTTGGTATTCTGAAGCCTTGCACTCGATGCACGCAAGTGGCTGTCGCGACCCGCCGTCGGCACCGGCGCGGCCGCCTCCGCGCCGCGAGACCGGATGTTTTCACCGGCGGCTGGCGAGATTTTCGACCTGCGCGTAGTTGACGAGCGCAACCAGGGACACCCCGCCGATCACGTTTCCGAGCAGCGCCGGAATGTAGAAGTTCATGAACACCGCGCCCCAGCCGACATGGCCGACGAGGGCCGCGTAGAAGGCGCCGATCGCGCCCGCGATGATGTGAGGGAAGTGACCGAGCGATATCACGTAGGTGAGAAGCACGATGACGGCCACGCGAGCCGTCTCCGCGAACGGCAAGAGCCAGATGATCATCGCGATCAACCAGCCGGCGAAGATCCCGCGAAGCAGTACCGCGGAGAAATCCCCGAAGGCATGGATGCTCACGATGGCAAGCGAGTCATGCACGTTCTGATTGAAAAGCGGCGTTTCGGCAATCAGCAGGGCGAACAGGAAAGCCCCGATCGTATTGGCCACCAGAACGATCACCCAAAGCCGCAATGTGCGCCCAACGGTTTCCACGGTCCAGCGGCGCAGGACAACGAGTATCGGCGTCAGGGTGTTCTCGGTAAAAAGCTGCTGGCGCCCGAGGATCACGATCAGGAACCCGACGCTGTACCCCAGGCCCGTGATTACCGGCGTCCATGCGGCATCGGGCAGCCAGTACGCCATGAGGGACTTGGTAATAAACGAAAACCCCATCGAAAGCCCGGCCGCGAGCCCCGACCAGAACAACGCGGCCACGGGGCGGGCCAGCTCTTCGTCCCCTTCCAGACGCACCGCTTCGTACACGATTGCCGCGCGCGGCGCCGCGCGCACGGCGGCGTCGCGCTGCTCGTGCCCCTCGAGGTATTCCTTTTCGGCGACCGCTTCCGCCTGTGCTTCGACCGTGTCCTGTCCCGGCTTCGCCTGCTGACGTTTCGCCACGCCGCCCCCGCGCCTGTGGGTATCCTCCAATCATACGACGTCGGCTGCACCCGTTTCAGGAGGGCGCATAGTACAGCGGCCGCGGGGGGATTGATCAGCCTGCGCTGATCGCCGTGTGCGCGGCTACCGGGTTGGAAGCGGCGCCGCGAGATTCGATCCGGGGGGTTGCCGTGCTGGAGCGAGTCGGTCAGTGATAATCAGGCGCAGGTTCGCGAGCAAACTCGCTCCCAGCCTGTCGCCGCGTGGTTTCGTACCCCCGGGCCGACGCGAATCCGTGTCCACATCAACGGCATGCCGTGAAGTTCCACCCAGGGGCGCCCCTTCAGTAGGGCGGACAAGCGCAGCGCATCCGCCGGTGTGGGTTCGGTGGATGCGCCTGCTGCGCAGGCTTATCCACCCTGCTGATTTTTTTGAGTGGGCTTGACTTTGAACTGAGTACCCACAGCCGCATCTCGCGCATCACTCGGACTCGAAGGCCGCGCCGAGGACGTCTTCGAGCTTGTCCGCCCAGACGAATTCCAACGCTTCGCGGGCGTGTTCGGGAATGTCCTCGTAGTCCTTCTTGTTGCGCGCGGGGAGGATCAACCTTTTGATCCCGGCAGTATGCGCGGCCAGCACCTTCTCCTTGATGCCGCCGACCGGGAGCACCAGGCCGCGCAGGGTAATCTCGCCGGTCATGGCGAGATCGGCATGCACGCGCCGGTTGGTCAAAAGCGAGACGAGCGCCGTGGTCATGGCCACGCCCGCGCTGGGGCCGTCCTTGGGAATGGCGCCGGCGGGCACATGCACGTGGATGTCGCGTTCGGCGAGGCTCGCGGCGTCGATCTTCAGCTTGTCGGCGCGCGACTTGATGAGCGAGAGGGCGATGTCCACGCTTTCCTTCATGATATCGCCGAGCTGACCGGTCAAATGCAGGTTTCCCTTGCCGGGCGTGGCCGTGGCCTCGACGAACAGGATTTGCCCGCCGACCGGCGTCCAGGCGAGGCCCGTGGCGACGCCCGGCACACTGGTGCGCTGCGCCATTTCGTTCTCGAACTTGCGCGCGCCGAGAATCTCATGCAAATCGTCCGGCGCCACGGCAAAAGGTCCGGCCTCGCCGTCGGCAATGCGCGTGGTGATGCGCCGGCACACGGCCGCGATCTCGCGTTCGAGCTGGCGCACCCCCGCCTCGCGGGTGTAGCCCTCGATGATGGCGCGCAGGGTGTCGTCGGAAATGCCAATCTCCTCCTCGGCGAGCCCGTTCTCCTTGCGTTGGCGGGCGATGAGGTAACGTTTGGCGATCTCGAGCTTGTCGGTTTCGGTGTAGCCGGGGAGCTCGATCACCTCGAGACGGTCGCGCAGCGGCCCCGGAATCTGGTCGAGCACGTTGGCGGTGCCGATAAAAATGACCTGCGAAAGATCGACCGGCACGTCGAGGTAGCTGTCGCGGAAATTGTCGTTCTGCGCCGGGTCGAGCACTTCCAGGAGCGCCGCGGCCGGATCGCCCTGGAAGCCGACGGCGAGCTTGTCGAGTTCGTCGAGCATGAGCACGGGATTGCGCGTGCCGGCCTTTTTCAGGGCGCGTACGATGTTGCCGGGAAGCGCCCCGATGTAGGTGCGCCGATGGCCGCGGATTTCCGCCTCGTCGCGCATGCCGCCGAGGCTGAAGCGCTCGAACTTGCGCCCCATCGCCCGGGCGATCGACTGGCCGAGCGAAGTCTTGCCGACGCCGGGCGGGCCGACGAAGCACAGGATCGGGGCGTGGCCCTCGGGGTTGCGCTTGCGCACGGCGAGAAATTCCACGATGCGCCGCTTGATCTTCTCCAGCCCGTAGTGATCCTCGTCGAGCACCTTGCGTGCCACGTCGAGATCGTAGTTGTCGTCTGTGCGCTTCGACCAGGGAAACTCGATCAGCCAGTCGAGGTAAGTGCGCGCCATCGAGTATTCGGCGGCGGCTTCGGGCATGCGCTCCAGACGCTTGAGTTCATTGCGCGCCTGCTCCTCGGTGACCGGCGGCATCTTCGCCTTCGCGATCGCCTCGTCCAGTTCCTTGATCTCCGCGCTCTTGGGGTCGTCGCCCTCACCGAGTTCCTTGCGAATCTGCTGCAACTGCTCGCGCAAGATGAACTCGCGCTGCTTCTTGCCCATCGACTCCTGGGTTTCCTGGCGGATGCGAGAGGAGATTCGCAACACCTCCAGTTGCTTCTCCAGATGCCGGCCCACCGCCGCGATACGTTTCGACACGTCGAGCGTTCCCAGGATGTTCTGCTTTTCGGCAATCTCGATGTCCAGGTAGCCGGCCACCAGATCCGCAAGCGCGCCGGGCGCGCGAATGTTGCCGATCACGTTGACCAGTTCGTCGGGGGCCTGCGGGAGCAGGTTCAGCGCCTCCAGGGCCTGTTGTCTGAGCGCCAGCAAGTGGGCCTCGAGTTCCTGGCCCGGTTCGTCGGTCGGATCGTTGAGCCTTTCCGCATAAACCGTCAGGTGGTCATCGGCACGCTCGAAGTTCAGCACCCGAAAACGCACGATGCCCTGGCAGACGAGGTGATGCGAACCGTCGGGTGCGGTGAGAAAACGCACCGGGTTGGCAAGCGTGCCGATCGAGTACAGATCGTGCGGCTCGGGCGCATCGGTGCCGCGGTCCTTCTGGAGCAGCAGGGCAACGGGACGCTCGGCCCTCATCGCCGACTTGACGGCGGCCACCGATTCGCCGCGCCCGACGGCCAGCGGCACCATCATGCCCGGGAAAATGACCGCGTCGCGCAGCGGCACCACGGGCACAATTTCGGCGGTGGAAAGCGCGCCGAACCGTACCTGCGGTTCGTTTTCCGGTTCTGCGGTGTCATTCATGGTTCAGCCCCTGCGCCATTACCCGGCTGACCCCGCCCCGGCGCAGCGAATGCGCTTGTCGGCCAGGGGAGCCCTGTGCAATCATTAGTGGTGTCGAATCGGGTACTTTCAAGCCGTCCGGATCATCGCCGGCGGAGCGGTATGGCTATGGTTGTCGCGCGCCGCGGCGGCACTCATCGGGAAAAGGCGGCTGACCGGCGTTCACCGATCGCGGCCGCAAGCCCTCTGGTGTAAATCAGCCGCTGGCGGGAACGGGAGCGGCTTGGCCGCTGCCCGCCCCGGCAGGGCCAAGCATCGGTTTGCCGTTGATGGTGACCATGCCGCCTTCATAGCGGATGACGGCACGGTAGCTCCCGCCCTTCTCCTGCAGATAGCCCCTGTCCACCTGAACCTGTATCGCCTGGTTGAAGGAAGCGGAGTCGGGGGCGCCGAGTACCTGCGTATGGAAATCATCGACCAGCTCGCGATCGAAGCGCAAGGCGATTTGCACCACCGCATTGCGCAGCAGGCCGGAGCCGGCGCCCGTCCGGGCTCCCGCCGATGGCGCAAATCCTGCACGGATGGCGAGTGAGGCCGAGCCGCTCGGTGCGACGAGCCGCAAGCCGAGCGAGGCCGTGGTCTCGGGTTTTACGGCAAGTGCCAACAACGGCAATGAGCGCCCGAGTTGCGCCTTCGCAGCTTGCCCTTGCGTCGAGGCGCTGTCGGCACGCTGGCGAATCGCGTCCAATGCCAATCGCAAACCCCGGGCATCCAGCTTCTCGAGTTTGTAACCGACGGTCAGCTCCGAAAATTCCCAGCCGCGGATGACGCCGCCATCCAGTTCGCCCCGTGCACTCGAATTCAGCCATTTGCCGTTGCCCGTCTCGCTGGTTTCACCCCGGGCACGCCCGGATGCGAGTTTGACGCTTTGGGCGCCGTCCTTGCTGACGGTCAGCCCCGCGAAGGCATAGTGCCCGGTACCGACCCAGAAGCCATGCGCGGCCTTGCGGAGCGCGGCGGAAAAATTCAGGCCTTGGAATTTGCCGCCGTACGCGTGCCGCGATTCCGGCTTGACCATTTGGAAAGTGACGGGCTCGATCACGCCCGCATAGTGCGCCTGGTCGCGCGCCGCATTCACATCGGCCACCAGAAAGCCGCCTTGCCACTTTGCGTCGCCGACGCCGCGCCTCGCGCGCCCGGGCGGCACCGTGAGCCGACTGTGCGTACTGCCGTCAAAATACTGAATGACGTAAAGACCGGGCTTCAGCGCACCGAGAAGCGACGCGGCCGGGAGACTTTTGCCCTGAAACCCGGCGGTGTAGAGCACCGGCATGAAATTCCAGTGCCCGCGGCCGAAGGCGTCGAAGGGAATCGGCCCGTGATTGATGTGAAGGTGAAACACGGGCTTGCCGCTCGAGCCAAACAATATCGCCCACATCTTCGCCTTGCGTTCGCTCATTCCGCCCGGCGAGACGGAGAGCGCAATATCGGCATCGGAACCATAGAAGCCCCGATCGTAGGACACGACGTGCAGGCTGAGGCCCCGGTCGGCGAGTTGGCTGTTGAGCCAGGCTACCTGGTGCCTGAAGCCGGTCTCTGCCGCGCCGCCGACAAAATACGGCGCGATCGCGGCGGCCGCGACGATGATGACGACAATCACGGCGAGCGCGATGCCGATGCGCTTGAACATGGGAAGCCTCCCCGGGCCGATCAACCACGGGAAATGTAGCTTTTCCGCCCGCGCTTGTCAACAATATGTCGCAAGCCCCGGTGTAAAATCGAAAATGGAGGATTGCGGCAGGACTTCGGAGGCAAAATGAGCGACGTCACCCTCGACAGCTACGCGCGCGGCATCTACGCGATCGACACCGACTATGTGCGCCCGCGCCTCGACGCATCGCACCTGGTGGTACGAAACGGCCATGCCGCCTTCGTGGACTGCGGCACCAACCACTCGGTGCCGTACCTGCTCGCCGCCCTCAAGGCGCTGGAAGTCGCCCCCGAGGCGGTGGACTACTTGTTTCTCACCCATATACATCTAGATCACGCCGGCGGCGCCGGCCGGCTCATGGAAGCGCTGCCCCATGCCACCTGCGTAGTGCACCCGAAGGGGGCGCCGCACCTGAGCGATACGGGCCAGCTCGAGGCCGGCACGCGCGCGACTTACGGCAACCAGGTGTACGACACGCTTTACGGCGAACTCGTACCGATCCCCGCCGAACGCATCCGCAGCGTCGAGGACGGCGAGACAATCCGGCTCGACGATTCGCCGTTTCGTTTTCTGCACACGCCGGGCCATGCCCTGCACCACGTGGCGATCCACGATGAAACCGCAAAATCGGTGTTCGCCGGCGACATCTTCGGCATTGCCTACCGCGTCTTCGATAACCCTGCGGGCGAGCCTTTCATTTTCCCCGCCACCACGCCGACCCAGTTTGATCCCGACCAGATGCATGCCTCGATCGATCGCATCACGGCATTGAGCCCGCGCGCCGTGTTTCTCACCCACTACAGCCGGGTGACCGACATCGAGCGGCTGGCCGCCGACCTCCACGCCTGCGTGGATCGTTACGTCGAGATCGCCAGAGAGCACGAGAACGACGAAGACGCCAGGAATCGCATTCGCCACGCACTGCATGACTATCTCGCCGGGCGGCTCGAGGAACACGGCACGCAGATCGAAGCCGAGACACGCGAAACCTGGCTGGAAATGGACATGAACCTCAACGCCGCAGGGCTTCTCGCCTGGCGCGAGCGGCTGGCCCGCCAACGCGAACGCGCACAGTGAATTCCCGCGCCTTTCCGGCCTGGCGGGTTCAGCGCGCGGGAGAGGGGATCGAGGCGCGCCTGGACCGCCTCACGCCGGATGAGCTGAGCCCCGGCGAGATCGTCATTCGCGCCGAGTATTCGAGCCTCAACTACAAGGACGCGCTCGCCCTTTCGGGGCGCGGCAAGATCATGCGCCACTACCCGCTCGTCGCGGGCATCGACGTCGCCGGCCGGGTCGAGACCAGCGACGATCCGGCCTTCGGGCCCGGCGACGCCGTACTCGTGACCGGTTCGGGCATCGGCGAGCGAACCGACGGCGGTTTCGCAGGCCGGGTACGCGTTGCCGCGAAACACGTCATCGCCATTCCCTCGGGGCTCGACACCCGCAGCGCCATGCAGCTCGGCACCGCGGGCTTTACCGCCGCGCTCGCCATCCACCGCATGGAGATCAACGGCCAAGCGCCCGGGGGCGGTCCGATACTGGTCACCGGCGCCAGCGGCGGCGTGGGCAGTCTTGCCGTCGCCATGCTCGCAGGCCGCGGCTACAAAGTCGTCGCCATGAGCGGCAAGCCCGAGGCGCAAAAGTGGCTCGGGGAGCTTGGTGCCGAGGAGATCATCCTGTCACGCGAGGCCGATTTCGGCGACAAGCCGCTCGAAAGCGCGCGCTTTGCCGGTGCTCTCGACACCGTCGGCGGCGACACCCTCGCGCGACTTTTCCCCGTGATCGACTGGTGGGGCAATGTCGCGGCCATCGGCAATGCCGGCGGCGCAAAGTTCCAGGCCACCGTTTTCCCCTTTATCCTTCGCGGGGTGAGTCTGCTCGGTATCAATTCGATGGCAACGCCGCGCGCGCTGCGCGAAACGCTCTGGGAGCGACTGGCCACGGACCTCAAACCGGCCGCGCTCGACGATATCGCAGGCGAGGAGATTGCACTCGAACAGGTCATGCGTTCAGTCGAGCTTTTGATGGACGGGAAGGGGCCGCTCGGCCGCACGCTCGTCCACATTCCGTAATCCAGTTCCGTCACTCCGGCGAAAGCCGGGGCCCAGTTTTGATACATATCCCGGCTGCAGCCGGGATTCATTTCCATACTGGATGCCGGCCTTCGCCGGCATGACGGGTAAATTGACTCCCAGGCTTCTCCGGACAGCGGTGGGCCCGGCTGCCATGACGGAGTAATTCAAAAGTTCCATACAATGGTGTCGGCAGATTCAAGGGACGCTTGCATGACCACAAAAACCCATCCGCTTACGATCGGCTCGCTGCGCCGCGACCTGCCGCTGTTCGAAGTCAAACCCGGTCTGCGCATCGCGGTGCTCAATATCCTCGGCGACGTCGAACTGGTCGAAGCCGCCTGCGTGGAACTCGCACCACGGCTCGCGGAGAAATCGCCGCATGTCCTGGTGACGCCGGAGGCAAAGAGCATTCCGCTTGCCTGCATGCTCGCCGCGCGTATGCGCCTCCCCTACGTGGTGCTGAGGAAATCCTGCAAATCCTACATGGGCGAAGCGCTTTCGGCGACGACGCACTCGATCACCACGGGCGCGAACCAGACGCTTTACCTCGATGAAAAGGACCGCGGCCTGATCCAGGGCGCCCGCATTGCCATCGTCGATGACGTCGTCAGCACCGGCTCCACCCTCAAGGGCGTACGCGACCTCATCGCCCTCGCCGGCGGCGAAGTGGTGGCCGAGGCGGCCATCTGTACCGAGGGCGATCAGGCAAACTGGAAAGAGGTCATCTCGTTGGCTCATCTGCCCCTGTTCACCGATACGCATGCCGACGGCACTTGACGAAGCGCTGTCGAGGCGCTTTGCGGCCGCGGCCTGCGGGGCGCTCGGGCGCGAATTTCCCAACCACATTACCCACTTTCTGAACGAAGCCGCGGACGCACGCCCGCCGCGCGCCCTGCACCCGGCCTTTTACGGCGCCCTGGACTGGCATTCGGCGGTCCACAACCACTGGCTTCTCGCGCGGCTGATCCGACTGTTTCCCGACGCCGATTTTGCGCCGCAGGCGCGCGCGATACTCGAGGAGCACCTGACGCCCGCCCGCATCAAAGCCGAGTGCGACTACTTCCGGGCGCCGGGCCGCGAACCCTTCGAGCGCCCCTACGGTTGGGCCTGGCTGCTCGTCCTCGACGCCGAACTCGAAGCCTTCCCCGCCGAGCGTGCCGCGCTCGCACCGCTGACGGCGCTCATCGCCGAGCGCATCCCCGCGTGGCTGGGCGTCATGCCCTGTCCGGTGCGTTCCGGCGAGCATGCCAACAGCGCTTTTTCCCTGGCCCTCATGCTCGACTGGGCGCGCAACGTCGGCGACGACAAGCTCATCGACGAGATACAGGCGGCTTCGCTCCGTTTCTACGCGGACGACCGCGGTGCCACCTTCGCGTTCGAGCCTTCCGGGCAGGATTTCGTCTCGCCGGCGCTGGCCGAAGCCGCGCTCATGGCTCGAATCGTCGCGCCCGACGCCTTCGCCGACTGGCTCGCGGGGTTTCTGCCGGGCGACGAACTACGCGATCTCCAGCCGGCCACGGCGCCCGAGAATGGAGATTACAAACTGGCACACCTCGGCGGGCTCCACCTGAGCCGCGCCTGGATGCTCGCCGAAATCGAGCGCCGCTTGCCGGACGGCAATCCCCGCCGCGACTCGCTGCGGACGGTTATGATGCTTCATCAGGAGGCCGGCCTCGCCGCCGCGCGGCGCGAAGACTATGGCGCCAGCCACTGGATTCCCAGCTTCGCGGTCTACCACCTGAGCCACTGAGCCGATTCAAATTCTACCTGTAGAGGAGATGCTTCATGCGATTGCCTTCCTGCGCCGCTCTTGCCTTGGCCCTGCTCCTTCTACCGCTCGTGGCCCAGGCGAACGATCCGTACTCCTGGGCGCAACCCGGCAAGGTGCAGATCCGCCATCTTGACCTCGACCTCAATCTCGATTTCAAGGCGCAGCGATTGAGCGGCACCGCTACCCTGAGCCTGGACTGGAAGGATCCCGAAGCGCAAAATCTGGTGCTCGACACGCGCGATCTCGCCATAAAAAGCGTGACGGCGCTGGGACCCGGTGGCGA
This sequence comes from Gammaproteobacteria bacterium, assembly GCA_030452225.1. Taxonomy (GTDB): domain Bacteria; phylum Pseudomonadota; class Gammaproteobacteria; order JAKDMP01; family JAKDMP01; genus JAKDMP01. The sequence continues at coordinate 2,937 of JAKDMP010000007.1, read as the reverse complement.
GACCCGTCCGCTCGATTTCAACCTGGCGAATTCCGAACCCCCTCTCGGCAGCAAGCTCACCATAGTCGCTCCGAAACAGCCCGAAAAAGTGCGCATCGCCTACCGCACCTCGCCCGATGCCACGGGACTCCAGTGGCTCACGCCGGCGCAGACGGCCGACAAGAAAGCGCCGTTCATGTACTCGCAATCCGAAGCGATTCATGCGCGCTCCTGGATTCCGCTGCAGGACAGCCCGGCCATCCGCTTTACCTGGAACGCGCACATCACCGCGCCCACGGGCGTGCGCGTGATCATGAGCGCGATCAACGACCCCGACCATCCGCTCGACGGGGACTTCCGCTTCGAGCAACCGCACCCGATACCTTCCTACCTCATGGCGATTGCCGCCGGCGACATCGACGTCATCGAAACCGGCCCGCGCACGGCCGTGTACGCGGAACCGTCCGTGGTCAAAAAGGCCGCCCACGAGTTCGAAGACACCGAGCAGATGATCGAGACGGCGGAATCGCTCTACGGCCCCTATCGCTGGGGCCGCTACGACATCCTCGTGCTGCCGCCGTCCTTCCCCTACGGGGGCATGGAAAACCCCAACATGACCTTCGCCACGCCGACCGCGATCGTCGGCGACAAGAGCCTGGTTTCGCTCATCGCGCACGAGCTGGCGCACTCCTGGGCGGGCAACCTCGTCACCGCCGCGAGCTGGCGCGACATCTGGCTGAACGAGGGCATCACCACCTACGTCCAGGGGCGCATCACCGAGGCGGTGTACGGGGAAAAGCAGGCCAACGAGGAAATTCTGCTGGCGGCGCGCCGGCTCAAGGCGACCATTGACGACATGCCCGAAAACGCGCAGCGCCTGGTGCCCGAACCGCGTCCCGTCGGCGCCGAGGATGCCCGAACCCGCGTGGCCTACGACAAGGGATCGTGGTTCATGCGCACGCTGGAACAGCGTTTCGGCCGCCGGCATTTCGATGCCTGGCTGAAAAGCTATTTCAACCACTTCGCCTGGCACAGCATCACTACCGAACAGATGATGGCCTGGCTGAAAAAGAACCTGATCGAGAAATACCCCGGCAACATGAGCTGGGACGAGGCTACCGAATGGGTCTACGGCACCGGCATCCCGGATGATGCGTCGCTCCCGACTTCCAAGGCTTTCGCCGCCATCGACCGGCAGCGCGAAGCCTTCCTTGCAGGCAAACTCCCCGCCGCCGAGCTCGATGCCGCCGACTGGAACACGCAGGAGTGGATGTATTTTCTCAACCGTCTGCCGAAAGAGACCGATCTCGATCGCATCAAGCCGCTCGACGCCGCCTGGCATCTCACCGGCACGCCCAACGCCGAGATCGGCATGCGCTGGTACCGGCGCGCCATCGCCGCCGGCGACAAGGCCGTGTGGCCGGCCGCCGCCGAACACGTGACGCACATCGGGCGGCTCTATCTGACCATGCCGGTGTACGAGGCCTTTGTGCAGACTCCGGAAGGGCTGGCCTTCGCGAAACAGGTCTATGCCAGGGCCAAAGCCGGCTACCATCCGCTGACCCGCCATGCGGTGGAATCGCTGTTTGCCTCCGCCACGGACCAGCAGGCCGCTCCCGCCTCGACCAGCGGGTAGAAACCGGCCCGTCCATCGCCTGAAACAAGGCCGCGGTCACGCCGAGCGCGGCCGCGGCCATTTCATGGGTTTGGTTGCCGGATCGGCGGCTTTCAGCCGTGGCCGCCGCCGGACGAACTTTTCATTCCGTGGGAGTCATCCATGTGATGACGCATTTTTTTGGCGTGCATCCTCTGCATGGTCTCGTTCCAGGCGGCCTTCTGCTCGGCGGAAAGCTGACCGTACAGGTTGTCGGCCGCATTGGCCAGTTCCTGCGCCCTCTCGGCACGTTCCTTCGTCCATGCCGCCATGCGGTCGAAGACCGCGGTGCCGTCCAGGCTCGATGAGCGGTGCTGCATCCCGAAACTCTTGCGCGAATGCATGTTGTTCAAGGCCTCGGCAAAGGCATTCCAGGCAGGCTCCTGTGCCGAGGTGATGTTGAGCCGGGCCTTCAACTCGTCCAGGAACCCCTGCTTGTGCTGCGGCGGCTGGGTGTGCCCGGCCATCGAACTGGTGGGCTGGGCACTGCCGCTGGAAGTGGGGTGGGCGATGGCTGCGCCGGCGACCGCGAGTGCGAGTACCGCTACGACGCCCGTGATGGACTTGTACATTGAAATTTTCTCCGTTGAAATGGGTGGCGGGCCAATGCCCGTCAAGGGTATTAGATCACCAAAATCGCAATAGTGCCCGCCAAGGTACAATGAGGCCTTCGCGCGGCCGTATCCCGCAGTGGCCAGCGGGTTTAGGGAGTAACAATACATGGCGGAATTTCGGCAAGAATCGGACAGCCTGGGCAAGGTCAAGGTGCCCGTGGACAAGCTCTGGGGCGCGCAGACGCAGCGCTCGCTGGAGCATTTTTCCATCGGGCGGGACCTCATCCCGCGTGAGTTGATCCACGCCTACGCCGTGCTCAAGAAGGCGGCGGCCGGGGCCAACCACGCGGGCGGGTACCTCGACGACGAGCGCCACGAATTGATCGCCGGCGTGTGCGACGAAATCCTCGCCGGCGAGCACGCCGACATGTTCCCCCTGCACGTGTGGATGACCGGCAGCGGCACCCAGTTCAACATGAATGTGAACGAGGTGATTTCCAACCGCTGCTGCCAGTTCGCCGACACCCCGCTCGGCTCGAAGCAACCGGTGCATCCGAACGATCACGTCAACCGCTCGCAATCCTCGAACGACAGCTTCCCGGCCGCGATGTACATGGCCACGGCGATCGGCGCCAACGCGCGGCTGCTGCCCGCGCTGCGCGAACTCGCCGCGGCGCTTGCGGCCAAGGCCGAGGCCTGGCGCGACATCGTCAAGATGACCGACACCGCCCTCGATGAGGGAGTGCCGCT
>JAKDMP010000067.1 GCA_030452225.1 Gammaproteobacteria bacterium | reverse complement strand
TGGTGAGCGTCCAGGTAGCCGCGTGGGCTCGGGGCGCCGCAACTGCCAGCAGGCCGGCGCAAGCCAGCAAGCCGGCAATCGCAATACGTCGAAAGTGTTTTGCGCGAGCGGCGGTCATTGTATTCTGTGTCTCGATAAACATGATGTTCTCCTTCTATTCCGGATTGGGGTGAATGGCGGGCGTGGCCTGCCCGGTGGCGGCGCCGCCGAGCAGGGTCTCGACGCTCGTGTCGGCCGCGGGCGCGACCCGGTAACGCAACACGTTGCCGTCCTTGCCGACGGTCAGGAATTGCACGCTGCCGTCGACATTCATCTGCCACGCGGAAGGCAGCTTGTTCAACGACGAGCGGCTGAATTGGGCGACTGCACGGCCATCCAGGTAGAGCGTGAACTCGTTCGGTCTGCCGCCATTCGCCACGTACCAAGCCCAGTACAGGTGCCGGCCGTTGGGCGTGAACCGAATCAGCCAGGCAGAGCCCTTCGGGTCGGAAAAGACCGGCTTGCCGTCCACAAACAGTGCAAACCTTTTGTGGGGGTCTTTGGAGTGCGCCTCCCAGGCGATGTGCCGGCCGTCGGAACTGAAGGCGATGCCCGAGGGAGAACCCAGACGGTTGCGCCATCTACGTGGCTTGACGCCTTCCTGCAACTTGCCGTCCACAAGCAAGCCTACTATGTCGACGTTTCGCCACGGGCTGACCGCGAACGCGTAACGGGTTCCGTCCGCGCTCAAGGTCGGCGGAATCCCCCACAGCTTGTAATCGTGAAGCTGGAGTGTTTTGCCGTCGTAAACGATGTCCTGGGTCTTGCTGCGACTGTCGTAGTTGCTGGCGAAGATGTAGTGCCCGTCGGTTTTTGACATGACTATGCCGCTTTGGGAGGTTTGGTTCGTGACGAGCCCTTGCGGGTACGGCCCCAACTCCTTGCCGTCGGCGACCACGAACTCCTTGCCTTGCGAACTCCCCGCGATGTAGAGCACCCGTGAGGTCCCGGGAATGAAGGCGGCGTTGCGAACGGCCGCATATTCCCGGCCTTTCTCGCCGTCGATAACGACAAACGCGCGCCCGGTTCCCGCCGAACAGGTGGCCGCGTAGTGGTTGCCGTCGGTGCTGAAGACGACGTTCGTCGGGTTGGTAGCCGCCTTCACCGGCTTGCCATCGACATACAGAACCTCGGCGCCCCCCGCTTCGGGAAACACGACGGCGAGGATATGCCGGCCACCGGGTGCAACACGGATCTTTCTGATGGCTCGAGCCTTCAGGACCGGTTGGCCATCGATCATCAGGACTTGTCCGTCTGGCTTGGGCATGATGCTGATCAGGCGGTTGTCGGGGGTGTATTGCAGGTCGTTGCCGATGAACGGCCCCTTTTCGCCGTCGATCACGCTGAACCACTGGCTGCTGTTCATGCGTTCCGGGCCGTTGTAGGCGTAGTGTTCATCGTCCGCGCTGAAGACCACCCCGAGGCGGCCGGTACTGCTTTGCGGTCCCGGCTTTCCGTCCATGACCACTTGGTAGCCATTGTCCGACTCGATGAAATAGACGTGCTTGCCACCGGGCGAAAATGCAAGATAACCCAGGCGGCTCGGATTATAGGGTCCGTGCGCCATTTCCTTGCCGTCGACGATCAACGGGTATTCGCCTCCGGTGCGCCCGAAATAGGTGTAGCGTGAACCGTCTTCGCTGAAGGCCACGGTCCCGCCCGAAGGTTGGAGCAAGAGCTGGTCGAATGGCGGCCCGGCGACGCCGTCGACGACCATGTCGACGCGGCTGCCGGCCATGCCTGGCCAGGCGACGTGCTGGCCCTGCGGGCTCACGACGATCGAGCTGTCCCGCGGCGGCTGGCCGAACGAGGTCTTCTCGACCTTGGCGCCGCCCGCATTGGCAGCGCCGGCGGCGACGAGCAGGGCAGCGGCCAACACGACGCCGCCGGCCTTTTTCAGGTTTGAACCGAACATGGGAATCTCCTCCTTTCGTTGGTTGCGGATAACAATGTCCGAACGCGACCCGGGTGGCCGCGCCCGGATCACTTCGATTCCAGGAAACGCATGACCGCCGGTACGGCGACGAGAACAGCCATCACCAGCGACCACCAGAAGCCGAAGGCGAAGCCCACGCTGCCGTAGGGGGAGGCGTCGGACGCTTGACTCATGGTCAGCGCTCCTTCAAGCAGGGCTACCAGCCATGCAGCAAATGGCAGCAGCAGCGTCAGCCAGGCGTAGCGGTGGCGCCAGAACAGCGGCACAGCGATGCTGATGTAGCTCAGGATCAACAGGATCTTGATGACAAACCCGGCCGTTACGACCGAGCCAAGGCTGAACATGGACAACGAAGCGACGACCCGGTGGACACCGAACGCATCGATGGACGCGGATACCGAGCTGAACGCCAGGCTCCCGATCAGGAACAGCAGCCAGGCAATCGGAATCACGAAGCCGTAGCGCTCCACGATGAACCCGAGGATCTCCGCTCCACGCGCGGCAAACACGGGTGGTCCGCCGGCCACGGCCGCCGCACCCGGCGACGGCACGCCGGCATGTCCCGTGCCGGCTCTGGCCGTCTGGATCGACGTGGATGTCCTGTTCCACGCCGCACCGAGCCGGCTGCCCATTTGCGCCGCCCTTTCCTTCATCAGCAGGTCTTCGCCGACGGCTCTTACCGCCGTGACCGTTTCGCCGTCGAGCTCGACGTCGACGGTCTTGTTGACGGCGGGCGCCCTGTCGCCGCGCCAGGCGGCGAGGGCGAATGGATGCTGTTTGCCTTCGGCAACGAGAGTGCCCGTGCCGTCGGCACCGTTGTACTGGATGATTTTGCCTCGCATGACTGGTTCCTCCGGTCAGTGACGAATGAATGCTGCTGCGGGCTTCATGGCGTGCATGACGGCGCCGTCAGTAGCGGTAACAACGCCCGAGCGCGGCCTGTGTTGCCGCGGTCGAGTTCTTCAACGAAATCGTGCCCTCCATGTCGCCGTCGAGGCGCAGGAAGGCGAAGCCGGCGGCGCCCGCCGGCGAGCGCGTCGCGGCCGTATTGCCGCGATGCGCCAGCCACTCCGGAAGCTTCGAGCGCGCCAGGACGGCCGTCCACAGCGTCGCCGCGTTGTTGGCGCGGGTCATCGGCACGTTCACCGTCCAGCCCCTGAACACCCAGGTCAGCGTGACCGATTTCGCGGCGAGCGGCATCTTGCGCACCATCGCCAGCACCGGTTTGCCCTGGAGGCAGAACGCGATGAGAAGCTTGATCGTCGAATCGATCGGCGCGGCCGTCGCCAGGACCCGGCCGGCGGCATATTCGATCAGCCAGGGCGTCGTGCCCGCACCGGGCTCGTACCCGGCACCCTCCTCGATGACGTACTTCGCGCCGTCCCACAGCCACAGCGGACTCAAGCCGTCGAATTGCAGGTCGTGCATGCCGTGGCGACTGCCGGGCAACACCTCCATCTCGTGGAAGTACGGCAGCCCGATCGCCCCGGACGCATAACCATTGGCGGTCGCCATCACGATCACGCCGCCGCAGCCGACGGTGCCGCAGTAAAACTTCGGGGGAGGGGTAAAGTAAACGAGCAAGTCCGCCTTCCCGTCGCCGTTGACATCGGCGAGCGACAGGGAATAGCAATCCGTCGCCCGATTGCAATGGGCCAAGTGCCTGCCGGGTACCGCGCGCCGGATGGCGGCGGCCTGGGCGGGCGTCGGCTCGACGTCGGCCGTGACCTGCACAGCGGGCAGCGCTGCCTCTTTGCCGTTCGTCGGCGTATCAGCGGGCACATGCAGGCGGACGCTGGCCGGGCGTTCGAAACGAGTTGGCTGCTGCGCCGGAAAGCCCATGTCCGCCATCACCGCCCAGTGCCGCACGACCCCGGGCAGCGCGTCCCACGTTGCGCCCGTCGTGTCCGCGGCCGGATTCCCGATGATGTAAATATCGACGTGCCCGCGCGTATGGATGGCCGCGGTGAGGGTACCCGAGGAGAGATCGAAGGCGAGGATCGCGTCCTCGATGTTGCCCAGATGCGGCGCCACGCCGGACACCACGAGGCGGCAGGCCACCAGGCGGATCGGCCCGGTGACTCCGAGGTTGCGTTCGAGGTGGCGGCGGACCTTCACGGACAGCCGCGCGAGTCGCGTGGCGAGCGGAGGCGCGGCGAAAAAATGCGTGTCGTACATGTATTTTCCGGCGTAAGACACCATGCCGGCGTACTCGCCCGGGCAGGCGAGGCCTGTCCGGGCATGAGCCGTGGCGAGTACGCAAACGCCGGCCGCGAAGGCCCACAGCAGGCGTTTCATTGCGCCGGCTCAATCGGTGCAGAAAGCCGGCGGATCTCTTCCCTTGTCATTCCGGACTCGGTCGGCATGCGCGGCGCCTGCGCATCGGCGATGCGCCGCAGGTATCCGTGGATCTTGAACACGACGATCAACCACTCGGCCCAGATGCGCCAACAGATGGGCCCGAGGATGAGGATCGCCAGTCCGATGACAACCTGCAGTCCCTTGTCGCCCCCCAGGTAAGCCAGTCCCACGCCGAGGCCGTCCAGTTGCTCGCCGAGTCCCCCGTTCTGAGCCGTAACCAGGAGGTAAATGCCGACGGCGATATCCAATACCAGCATTATCCAGTACACGAAGGTTATGATCTCCGGGACGAGCATCGCGTCGAAGAGAAATACACTTTTGAGAGAACTTTTCAAGCTCATTGTCCTGCCCCTTTCAGTCGATCGATAGTGAGGTTGAAACGGCGATGGCGGCATCATGCATACGCGCGGTTCAGTGCCTGCAATAGGTACCGCCCATCATGTCCGCCAGGCAACCGTTTGGCCGGAGCATCAAAACCCCCCGGTCTTCGTCGTTGGCGTGAATTCTTGTCTCCGTCAATTTCTTTCCTCCAGCCGCAGCCGTGATAATCGTGTAGGTCCCCATCATCGAGACCCCGTACCGCGGGTCCTTCAAAACCTTGTTGCCGGATTGGAAGGTGTAACTGCTGCCGTCCGAAGCGACGTATTTGCCTGAAAAACTACTGCCGCCACAGGCCGCGAGAAGACCGATGAGGCCGAAGACTGCGATGGAGGCGGACAATTTGCTTGTCTTGACGATGTTCATGCTCCTTCTCCGTGGTTGGGTTGACGGAAATGTCGCCGGCCTCGCCGGCCCCTAGGAACCCTGCTTTCTCAAGATCTTCCCGGTCGCGTCGCTGAGCGTTCCGTCCGCGTTGCGGGTCAGGACGAGATTGCTGCCGCCGCCCTGCGGATCCTTGATGATGACCTTGTTGCCTTCCACCTCGTAGGTGGTCGTCAACGTCGCCGTTGCGCCCGTGGACTCGTTGTATAAATAGACGTAGGCACGGCCCCCATCGAATTTTATGGATCCCAGCCCGCCTCTGTTGTTGCTCATTGCGTAGGTGCCGCTCAGGGTGTGCCCGGACTCTTCATTGCCGCCGGCCGCCGTTGCATGCCTGCTCAGGGTGCCCATCGGGCCGCTGAGCGTGCCGTCGTCGTTGCGAGTGAGCACGAGATTGCCCGTCGGACTCTTGAGGATGATTTTGTCGCCGTTCACCTCGTAGGCGGTCTCTATCGTTCCGCCCAGGGTCTTGATGTAGGCGTGACCCGAATCGAAGGTGATGGACACGCCGCCTTGACTGGTTTCAAAGGTACCGTCCAGCGGAGCGCCGCAGCCGGCGAAAAACGTCGCCGACAGCAGCAGCGCACCGAACGAAAGCCTGCGGGCCGATTTCAAAATGTCCATGTTGTCTCTCCTGGTTGATGGGTCGATCGTGTCGGGGCCCGAAGCCGCGCCGATGGCGCGTAACCGAGCCTCGATTACAGTATTTCAGAGGAGCGACCCAAGCTCATCACGGCTTAGCGGTGGTTAACGGCAATTAACGCAAGTTGCGGAATGGCGCCGCTTGGCGCATAATCCGACGAGGGGACAAACTGGCTCGCAAGAGACGGGAACAAGCAAAATTGGGCAGGGAAGATCAGCGCATGCGGAAACGGGGCGTACGCGCCTCGCGCGAGAAACTCAGCCAGGCGCTTGCCGATGCCGGGCTCAGGACCCAGAACGCCCTGGCCGAACGCATCGCCGATATCGAGGACCTCGATTCGCCGCCCAGGGATCTGGTCAACCGGGTGTTCCGCGAGAAGCCGGTGGATCCGCTCTCGCTCGAACGCGTGGCCCGGGCGCTCGGCGTCAAGGCCCATACGCTTTACCTCTCGAGCGCCGATCTTCCACCGGACACCGGCCGATCCTCCGCTGCGGCAGACGAGGTTGCGGCGCCCCGCAAGCGCCGAATCGTCACGCCATTGCGCGCGTTCGGCGGCGCTTGCCTGATTCTGATTGTCGCCGCCGCCGTGATCTGGAATCTGCCCGAGGATACGCCGCTCGGCTGCAGCGTCAGCGAAATGCTGCATCCGCCCCAAGCCACCAAGGGGCGGCTCGGCATCATGATTGCCCGCTTCGTGAACGACCCCGACAACGCCGCGCAGTTTTTCCTCGCCAACAATTTCATCGCCGATCCGCGCCTCGACCCATACGTCTCGGTGCTGACCACCTGCCGCACCCTGTCGCTGAACTCGCCCGGAGATGTCGGCTTGCAGCGCAGCATCGTGCGCGAGCGCGGGCGGCAATTGCTGCAGGAATCGGGGGCGCGGGTCCTGCTGTGGGGACGGGTCGAGGGCAATCGTCTCGAGGTTCGGTTCATCTCCACGCGCCAGGGCCACACATCGGTCACGGTCGAGATCGGCGGCCGTCCCATCGCCATCGAGGAGAAGCGCCTGCAGATTCCGCTCTTGCTGAGCCAGTCGGCGGATTCCCTGCCGGATATCAAGATGGCCGCATTGCAGCTGATGAGTTTGCAAACACCGGCACAGGCGAAATTGCGGGCCCGGGCCATGCACAGCTATTCGACCTCGATCGACTGGCTGCGGGCCTCCATCGTCGGCGACGAGAACCTGAGGCGTTCGATCGACCCCCGCCTCAATCCGCGGCGCTGGGCCACAATCAATTCCGAGCTTTGCTACAACTACCGGTTGCTCGGGGAGTATGATGCGAGCGCGAAGGAACTCCGATCGGCCGAAGCAGCTTGCAAGAACGTCCTCGAGGTGCGCCCCAGGGCCCAGTTCCCGCTGCAATGGGCGCAGACCGAAATCAACCTCGCCTCGGTGTACGTCCGGCTGCATGTGTTTGCCGACAACCGCGAGGACTCGGTCAAACTGTTGCGCAAGGCGGAAGCATCGCTCAAGGCGGTCGATGCCGCAATCAAGCGGCCGTTGGCGCCGCAGATGTGGGCCATCGTGCAGCGCAATCTGGGCATCGTGTACGTGCGCTTGGGGGAGCTTGCAACCGGGAAGAAATCCGAACAGCTTTTCGAACGCGCGATCGCGTTGACCCAGGCTTCGCTTGAAGCCCAGAACCCCGCCTTCCAGCCCCTGGACTGGGCCGTGACCCAGCAGAATATCTGCCTGGCGCTGCATGATCTCGGTACGCGGCGCGGCAAGGCGGGCATCGAATTTGTCCGCAAGGCAATCGATCATTGCCGTGAAGCGCTGCGCTGGCTGTCGCCGCAGCAATCGGCGCTCGATTGGGCCATGGCGCAGAACAACCTCGCGGTATCCGAAGCGATTCTGGCGCAGATGCAAAGCGACAAGTCGAATTTGACGCGCGCCATCGCCGCGTTCAAGAAAACGCAAACGGTTTATACGGAACAGGATCTGCCGATGAACTGGGCGATGATCGAAACCAATCTCGGCGAACTTTATTGCCACCTCGCGCGCATCGGGAGCGAGGGCGCCGCGTTCGAACCGGCCCTCGTCCACACCGGCCATGCCCTCCAGGTTTTCACCGCGCGAAAGATCACGCGCTACCGCCAGTACGTCGAGCGGCAACTCGAGGCGATCGAAGCCTGCCGAGCCGGCGACACCGCGCGCTGCGGCTGCAGCGGCAGTTGACTCCCCGCGGTGCAACCCGGTTTTGCACCAGCCTGTACGCACGAGGAAAACGCGGAGACGGCGACGCAGTCGGTTACCCTGACGGCATGATCCGGTATCCCGAACGCATCGTCTGCCTGACCGAGGAGACAACCGAAACGCTATACCTTCTGGGTGAGGAAGATCGCATCGCCGGCATCTCCGGTTTTACCGTGCGACCGCCGCGGGCGCGCAGGGAAAAGCCGAAAGTCTCGGCCTTCACCAGCGCGAAGATCGACCGGATTCTCGCCCTCGAGCCCGACCTCGTATTCGGCTTTTCGGACATCCAGGCCGACATCGCTGCCGAGCTGGTGCGGGCAGGCGTCGAGGTGCACGTTTTCAATCACCGCACGGTCGCCGGCATCCTGCGCATGGTGGCCGGCGTGGGCGCGATGATCGGCTGCGCCGGGCAGGCAGAGGCCCTCGCCGACAAGCTGGCCGCGCATGTCGCCGCGATCGAAGTGCAATCGGCGAGGCTGACCCGCCGCCCGCGCGTGTATTTCGAGGAGTGGGACGAGCCGATGATCACCGGCATCGGCTGGGTGGCCGAACTCGTGCGCAGCGCCGGCGGCGACGACCTCTTCCCCGAACGCGCCCGCGAATCATTGGCCAAAGACCGCATTCTCGAAGACCCGCAGGAGGTGGTGCGCCGACGGCCCGACATCATCCTCGGCTCCTGGTGCGGGAAGAAATTCCGCCCGGAGAGAGTCGCGGCACGCCCCGGATTCGATGCCATCCCGGCCGTGGCGAAGGGCGACCTTTACGAAGTGAAATCCTCGATCATCCTGCAGCCCGGCCCCGCCGCACTCACCGACGGCATCGACGAGTTGCACCGCATCATCTCCGCCTGGAGCCGCCGCGCCACCTCATCCTGAGATTTTGTAGAAACCGCGTAAGCAAACACAAGCCACGTAGCGGCGTTATCGGCGACTCAAAGCGAACGTCTACAACGGTCTCGGCCTTATGCGGGCCTACAACAGAGGCTTTCGTCGCGCCGTTGGGCGCGCCGAGAAGCGCAGACCGGCGTGGATCAGCCGGGCGACGTGTTTGAGCCCGAAGGGCGAGTTGTCGCCCGGCCCGCGTCGGGCGAGCATCGCAGGGGAGCCGGAGTGCCGCCAGGCACGCAGGCCGCGCTCGTCGGCGCAATGGCTTTGGTTACTTTCGCCGTAACGAAAGTAACCCCGCCCGGAGGGCATTCAACTTCCTGTCGCGCGCATGGCGCGCCCCTACAACATGGAGCAAGGATTCATTCGTTGACAAGCAACTCAAGGTCGTGCGCGATGGCCTTGGTGGGATCGCTGCGGTTCATCAAGAGGCGCACGTGGCCCTGGCGATCGAACACGAAAATCGCCGAGCCGTGATTGACGAGATAATTGCCATTTTCATCCGGCGGCCCGTAGCTGTAGGCCACCCGGTAGCGCTTGGTCAATTCGCGCAACTGCTCCTGCGTGCCGGTCAGGCCGACGAATTGCGGCCCGAATGCATCCGTGTATTTCTCGAGCAGGGCGGGGGTATCGCGTTTCGGGTCCACGCTCACGAAAAGCACCCGGACCTGCTTTGCGTCCGCGCCCATGGTGCGCAGGGCCGCGGCGAGATGCCCGAGCGTGATCGGGCAGATGTCGGGGCAATGCGTGTAGCCGAAAAACAGCACCTTCACCTTGCCGCGAAAATCATCGGCATGCACGGTTGCGCCCGTCTCCGAGGTGAGCGTGAAGGCGAGATCGGGCATCACCCCGGTGATATCGGTCGTGCGCCATTGTGCGCTGCCGCTGCAGGCCGCCAGACCTGCAAGCAGCAACGAGGCCGCAACCAGGGATGCACAACACCTGAATGTCATCCCGCAGGCCCCCGAACCGCAAACTCGACGGTCATTGTCATGCCATTGGAAAACCTGAATGTAACCGGCACATGGTCGCCCACCTCGATATCGCCGGAACGCCACATCATCAGGTGGTAGGCGCCCGGTCCGAAACGAAATGTTCCGTGTGCGGGCACCGTGACACTTTTGAGGTGCTTCATGTGGCTCATGCCGCCCATCATGTGATCCATGCCTTTCATGCCGTGCATTTCCATGCTGCGGTGGAACTCGATGCGCTTGAAGGCAGGCGAACTCGCGGCAACGAGTATCCTCGCCTCCGACGTGTCGTTTTCCAGGGTTGCATAGCCGGCCAGCGGCAGATTCCCCGGCAGCCAGCGAATCCAGGCGTGGGAAACGCTGAACGGAACCGTGTCGGTTGCCGCTACAGCGGGAACAAACATCAGTGCAACCCCTGCCAGCAGCAGGGACTTGAAGAGCAGGTGTCTAAACACAGGCATTGGAGTCCTCCTTGCCGACGTTCGGCCCGGCAGCACGGGCTCGATCCGGGCCGATCCCTTCCTCCCTGATCCAGCGGCCGAGCACGACCAGCATGCCGATGACCGTCATCATCGCCGCGGGAATCCAGGTAATCAAGCCGCCGATGTGCTGATCGGTGATCGGGCTGATCGGCCACAGGCGGCCGCATACCGCGTACACGTGATACACCTCCACCCGGGTCAGGGCAAGGTAGGCACCGATGACGATCTGCGGCACGATCGTCGCGCCCAGCACCAGAATCCTCCAGCCGTAATGAAGGCCGCCCGCGGCCGGCCGGGTCGAACAGAGCATGAGATACCAGAACAGCAGCCCGTCCACGGCCATGCTCCAGTTCATGACGTTGTAGAGCGGCACGTTGAGCATGGCGTAAAAGTGGATGCCGGGCCACAGCCACAGGTAAATCAGCCCGACGAACAACACCCCGGCCACGATCGGCTGCTGGATGGCGCGGTAGGGAATGCGCACGGCCGGCGAGTGCGCCAGCGGCCGCAGGAAGCGCACGCGCAAACGCTCCGGCACCCCTGCCACGAGCACGGCCCCGGGCATGGCGATCATGATCAGGAACGGCGCCATGTGATGCAGGATCAGGTGTTGCAGCCGGTGCAGAAAAAACATGTGCTGGCCCATGTAATCGTAGTGGGTTTGCAGCACGACATACATCAACACCACGCCCAGCAGGAAAGCAGTCACACGCCAGCCGCCGGTTTTGATTCCGGCTCGCCGCCGCCGTAGCCACCCGCGCAGATACACCGCGATCGCCAGCACGCAGAGCACCAGCACCGTGGGCGTGAATTCATAGGGCAGCAGAAAATAAGGACCGAAATTCATGACGTGACATGCACTCAGGCCGCCCGCCGTCCTGAAGACGGACAAAGGAGACTTTCAGAAGGTCCCTATTGTACGGCCACCGCCGTACAAATACTTTTCCGCCCGCCGAAAATCGGCTACACTCACGAACCTTGCCGGCGAGGAGAGTAGTGATGCTTGGGGAGCCTCTGATTCATTCGTCATTCCCGCGAAAGCGGGAATCCATCCGTTTGATTCCAGCGGGTTCCCGCCAGCGCGGGAACGAAGGAAAACCAATTATTCAGAGTTTCCCCAGACTGACGATGAGCTGTGCCGCAATCGTCTTCGGTTGCGCTTTCATCATGCTTCCGGCCCGGGCGGCCGACAGCATGTTGGGGTACACCCCCGAAACCGCCGCGCAGCAACGCGCGCTGGAAGCGCGCTTCGATGCGGCGCTGAGCGCCGATGACATCGGCAACTGGATCAAGACCCTCTCTTCGGCGCCCAATCAGCTCGGCTCGCCGCACGACAAGGCCAATGCCGAGCGCGTGCTCAAGCTGTTCAAGTCCTGGGGTTTCGATGCGAAGATGGTGACCTACAAGGTTCTCTTCCCGACGCCCAAGACACGCGTACTGACCCTGGTCGCGCCCACGCATTACGAGGCGAAGCTCAGCGAGCCGCCGGTCAAGGGGGACAAGACCTCATACATTCGCAAGGGCACGCTGCAGCCGTACAACGCCTACTCCGCCGAGGGCGACGTGACCGCGCCGTTGGTCTACGTCAACTACGGGCTGCCCGAGGACTACAAGACGTTGGAGCGCCACGGCATCAGCGTCGAGGGCAAGATCGCGATCGTGCGCTACGGCCATTCCTGGCGCGGCATCAAGCCGCGACTCGCTTTTGAGCACGGCGCCGTCGGCTGCATCATCTACTCCGATCCGCGCGACGACGGCTTTCGCCGCGGCGAAACCTATCCCGGGGGCGGTTGGCGGGACGAGTGGAGCGTACAGCGCGGCTCGGTCGTGAACACGACGATTTACGCCGGCGACCCGCTCACCCCGGGCGTCGCCGCCACCGAAAACGCCAAACGCCTGAGTATCGAAGCATCCCCCGTCATCAAGAAGATTCCCGTACTGCCGATTTCCTGGGCCGACGCCAAGCCGCTCCTCGCGGCGCTCGGCGGCCCCGTCGCGCCCTCCGCCTGGCAAGGTGCGCTGCCGATCACCTACCACATCGGCCCCGGCCCGGCCAAGGTGCACCTCAAGCTCGAGTTCAACTGGGACATGGCGACCGTCTATGACGTGATCGGGAAGATCCCGGGCAGCGAGTATCCCGACCAATGGGTGATGCGCGGCAATCATCGCGACGCCTGGGTGTTCGGCGCGCAGGACCCGCTCTCCGGGCAGGCCGCGCTCCTCGCCGAGGCCAAGGCGCTGGGCGCGCTGCTCGACACCGGCTGGCGCCCGAAGCGCACCATCGTCTACATGAGCTGGGACGGCGAGGAGGAGGGACTCCTTGGTTCGACCGAATGGGTCGAGGGCCACGCCGAGCAGCTCCTGCGCGGCGGCGCCATCTACATCAACTCGGACAGCAACGGGC
>JAKDMP010000066.1 GCA_030452225.1 Gammaproteobacteria bacterium | reverse complement strand
AATTCGTTCAATAACTTGCAAGCCAGTGCCAGTCGGCCTCGTGAATAATACAGGCCAGCGATAATATGCGCCGATGGGTCGCGAGCAGGCTCGCTCCCATCGGACAATTCAACGCCCCGCGGATTTGTATTGTGCGACGGTCTGCTCGATGGCGCCGAAGATGCTCTGGCCGTCCTGATCGGTGACCTCGATCTTGACGCTGTCGCCGAACTTCAGAAACGGCGTCTTCGCCTCGCCGTCGCGAAGTTTCTCCACCGTGCGCTGCTCGGCAAGGCAGGAAGCGCCCTTCGAGGTATCCTCGTTGGCAATCGTGCCGGAGCCGACGATCGTCCCGGCCTCGAGGGGCCGCGTCCTGGCCGCATGCGCGACCAGCTGGCCGAAGTCGAATTGCATGTCCTCGCCGCATTCGGCTTCACCGAGCCACTTTCCATTGAGCCAAGTACGCATCGGCAGGTGCAGCTTGTACGCCTGCCAGGCATCGTCAAGCTCGTCGGGGGTGACGAACACCGGGGAGAGCGCCGAGCGCGGCTTGCCCTGCAGGAAGCCGAAGCCCTTCTTGAGCTCCGCCGGAATCAGACCGCGCAGGCTGACGTCGTTCACGAGCCCGACCAGGCGGATGGCCTTGCCGGCTTCCGGTGCCGACGCGCCCATCGCCACGGCATCGGTGACGACGATCACTTCGGCCTCGAGGTCGATACCGTAGCCCTCGTCAGCCACCTGAATGGGGTCGCGCGGTCCGAGAAAGCCGGCGGCGGTGGCCTGGTACATCAACGGATCGCTGTAGAAGCTGTCCGGCACCTCGGCGCCGCGCGCCTTGCGTACGCGTTCGACATGCGGCAGGTAGGCGGAGCCGTCGAGAAACTCCCAGGCGCGCGGCAACGGCGCGGCCAGTGCATTCGCATCCAGGTCGAAAGCGCCTTCGGCCTTGCCGTCGTTGAGCCGGTCCGACAGCGCCTGCAGCCACTCTTCGCAGTCGGCCCAATTCTCGAGCGCCTCGCGCAGCGATGGGGCGATGTCGCCCGCCTCGACCCCGCGCTTCAGATCGCGGCTTGCCACAATGAGCGTGCCGTCGCGGCCGCCTTTTTTCAAGCTTCCCAGTTTCATTCAGTCTCCTTTGTCGTTGCGCCGAACTCAGCGGCGGGCAGGATCGAAGCGCTTTTCCAGCCCCTGCCAGCATTCGTGGTAGTCCTGCTGCAACTGGGGCGACTCGAGCGCCTGACGGGTCGGGTGAATCACGCGCCGCGTCTCGAACATGAAGGCCATGGTATCGGCAACATGCTGCGGTGCGGCGGTATCCGTCGCGACCGCTTTCTCGTGACTTTCGGCGTCGGGGCCGTGAGCGCTCATACAGTTGTGAATCGAGGCGCCGCCCGGCTCGAAACCGCCCGCCTTGGCGTCGTACTCGCCGTGTATGAGTCCCATGAACTCACTCATGATGTTGCGGTGGAACCAGGGCGGACGGAAGGTGTCCCTGGCCACCAGCCAGCGCGGCGGGAAGATCACGAAGTCGATGTTGGCCGTTCCCGGCGTGTCGCTTTGCGAGGTCAGTACCGTGAAAATCGAAGGATCGGGATGATCGTAGCTGATCGATCCGATGGTGTTGAAGCGCATGAGGTCGTATTTGCAGGGTGCATTGTTGCCGTGCCAGGCGACCACGTCGAGGGGTGAATGGTGGATCGGCGCATGCCAGAGATTACCCTGGAACTTGGCCACCAGTTCGAATTCGCCCTCCTCATCCTCGTAGCTTGCCACCGGAGTCAGAAAGTCGCGCGGATTGGCGAGCGAATTGGCGCCGATCGGGCCGCGTTCCGGCAGCTGCAGTGCGGCACCGAAGTTTTCGCCCATGTAGCCGCGAGCCTCGCCGTCCGGCAAGGCAATACGAAAGCGCAGGCCGCGCGGAACCACGGCGATTTCGCACGGGGCCACCTCCAATATGCCCAGCTCGGTTTCGACGCGCAGGCGCCCCGACCAGGGCACGAGTACCACCTCGCCGTCCGCGTTGTAGAAAAATCGCCCTGCCATGTCGCGGTTGGCCGCATAGACATGCAGCCCGCAGCCCTCCTGGTGGGCGGCGCTGCCATTGCCGGCCACGCTGTAGAGACCGTCGAGAAAGTCGGCGGGCTCCGCCGGCGCCGGGAAAGGATCCCAACGCAGGCGCTCGGGCGGCGTCGGCACTTCCGTGAAACGATTGTGAAAACGGGCGTGTTTGAAGGCGGTGAAGGGGCCATGCATGGCCGCCGGGCGAATCCGGTACACCCAGGTGCGGCGATTCAGCGCGTTCGGCGCGGTGAAGGCCGTGCCCGAAAACTGCTCGGCATACAATCCATACGGCGTCTTCTGCGGAGAATTCTGTCCCACCGGGAGGGCGCCGTCCAGGGCTTCGGTCGCAAATTCATTTCCGAAGCCGCTCATGTACTCAGTCGAGCCCATCGTGCGTCTCCGTCTTTCCCCTCTCCCTGCGGGGGAGGGCTGGGGTGAGGGCGCTATCGCCCGCCACCTTCAAAATCGTCTCCAAAACAGCCTCCGTATTTTGCAATACCTCATTGTCCCGGAACTTCAGCACCTTGACTCCAGACTGCTCAATGCACGTGGTGCGCGGCGCATCCGACATGTAATCGTGCTGCGAACCATCAACTTCAATCGCCAATTTCACCGAGTCGCAATAAAAATCAACCATGTATGGCGGAATGGGATGCTGGCGACGGAATTTCAACCCTGCCAACGCCCATCTCTCGAGTAATACCACAACTTGATCCCAATGTTTGCCGAACGCTTGCGCAAATCTCCGGCCCGGGTCTTCGTTACGGTTGGGAGTGGAGGTTTTGGCGTTTCTGCCATCTTTCCCTCACCCCTGAGCCCCTTCTCCCAAAAAGGGAGGGGGGAAATACGGGAATCTCGCTCAGAGGACGCCACGCTTCATCTGGTCGCGCTCGATGGATTCGAACAGGGCGGTGAAATTGCCGTTGCCGAAGCCTTCGTTGCCCTTGCGCTGGATGATCTCGAAGAAAATCGGCCCGATGCAGTTCTGCGTGAAGATTTGCAACAGCAGCTTCTTCCTCGTTTCGTCATCGGCGTCGATGAGCAGGCGATTCCTGTGCATCCGCTCCAGATCCTCGCCATGCCCAGGGACGCGCTCGTCCACCATCTCGTAGTAGGTGTCCGGCGTGTCGAGAAACTCGACGTTTTCGCCGCGCATCGCTTCGATGGTTGCGTAGATATCGTCGGTAAACAGAGCGATGTGCTGGATGCCCTCACCCTTGTATTCGTCGAGGTATTCGTTGATCTGGCTCTTCTCGTCCGAGGACTCGTTCAACGGGATGCGCACGATGCCGTCGGGCGCCGTCATTGCCTTGGAGACGAGACCCGTCTTGGCGCCCTTGATGTCGAAATATCGTATCTCGCGGAAATTGAACAAGCGCTCGTAGAAGTCGGCAAACTTCTCCATGTTGCCGAAATACAGGTTGTGCGTGAGGTGGTCGATGAAGGTAAGTCCGAATCCCTTCGGATGACGATCCACGCCATCGAGGTATTCGAACTCGTCTTCGTACACTTCGCCCTTGTCGCCATACTTGTCCACGAGGTACAGCATGCTGCCGCCGATGCCCTGGATAACGGGCACATTCACGGCCTTGCTGTCCTCTTTTTCGCCGATGGCCTCGCCGCCATTTTCGAGTGCGGTCGCGCGCACTTCGCTCGTCGGTCGGGTGAAACGAATCGCGAACCCACAGGCACAGGGACCGTGCTTCGCGGCGAAATCGTCGGCGAAGGAGCCCGGCTCCTCGTTGACGAGGAAATTGCAGTCGCCCTGGCGGTAAAGCGTGATTTTCCCGGACCTGTGCCGGGCAACCGGCGTGAACCCGAGACGCGGAAAAAGATCGTGAAGTAGCTTCGGGTCGGGCGCCGCAAATTCGACGAACTCGAAACCGTTCACCCCCATGGGATTCTCGAACGTGGTCACTTCCATGCCGGGGTTGGGCTGTGCACTCATTTCTGAACTCCTGTGTACTTTTTGCCGGTCAATCCTTGCTTTTCTGATTATACCTTTCGCAAGCTTCGCAACACATTGGAACGTCTCATAAAAACCATGGGAAGTGTCTCTATCCCGTTGATAACAATAGAAACACATAGACCGACCATGTCGCCCGGGATGCTTCGGATCCGCTGTCGGCCAGCCGACAGGCGTGCCGTCAACCCCCCCGGTCGCTTCCGATTTCGGTGCGTACGGCGATCAACTCCGGGAAAAAGGTCAAATCCAGTGCCTTCCTGAGGAAGCCTACCCCCGAGGAGCCGCCGGTACCGCGCTTGTGCCCGATGATGCGCTCCACCGTTTTCATGTGCCGGAAGCGCCAGAGTTGAAAGTATTCTTCCACGTCCACCAACTTTTCGCACATCTCGTAGGCATCCCACCACTTTGCGGCATCCTCGTACACCACTTTGAACACGGCTGTCACGCCGGCGTGACTTTCATACTCCTCGGTCCAGTCGCGCTCGGTGCGTTCCTGCGGAATGGGCAGTCCGCGCCGCGCCAAATAACGGAGAAATTCGTCGTAGAGACTCGGACGGTGCAGCAACTCACTCAGCCAGGCATGCGCTTCGGGATCATATTCATAGACCGGGAGCAGGTCGGCCGCCTTGTTGCCAAGGGTGAATTCCAGCGCCCGGTACTGGACGGACTGGAAGCCGGATGCGCTCGAAAGCACGCCCCTGAATTGGGCATACTCTGTGGGCGTCAGCGTTTCCAGCACCGCCCACTGGTTGAACAACTGGAGCTGAATCTGCTTGACGCGAGCAAGGTTCTTGAAACAGGGCTCGAGTTCATTTTTTTGCACGTGGCGAATGGCGGCTTCGAGTTCGTGCAGGGCAAGCTTGATCCACAACTCCGAGGTCTGGTGCTGGATGATGAACAGCATCTCGTCATGATGCTCGGGGTTGCTCAAGGGTTTCTGGGCCGAAAGCAGGCGATCCAGACAAAGGTAGCCCGAATACGTCAACCGATCCTTGAGATCGGTGTAAATGCCCTTTTCCAGATCGCGCTTGTTCATGGCCGGCTCCGGACGCAGAAAGCAACATGATAGCGTTATCGAAATTTACATGGATCAAGAATCGAAACATGCGAGCGCGCCATCTTCGGCAAGCAAGGCCAAACCGTGAACGGCTCGCGGCAAATCCAGTTCACGCGCCACCACCAAGCCCGGGGGCACGGAGGCGGAAACGGCCTTGCGGGCCACGAGCTTTTCGGACAGGCAGGATGCGGCGGCAATCAGTTCGGGGGGGCCCAGCAAATCAAAATGAACGGCCTCGATCGAATCGTCGAGCACTTGCAGCTGAAACCGCACCAGGACCCCGGAAGCCTCGCTTCCCGCCTCGCCGTGAAGAATTGTGCCCGGCGCGTTGCCGGAAAATTTGCCGCGGTTGCGGGGCCGCTCGATATGATCGCGGGCCAACGCGGAAAGCGTGTCTTTCAACCCCCGTCATCCGGCTGCGGGGCAGTCGCAGAACGCCCCGGCGAATCCTTTGACGGCGAGCTGAAATGGACAATTTCGGTATGCTGTTTGGCGGCCGCCTGCGCCGATTGCGGCGGATCGAAATGCCGCGCCGCGATCACCGTTCGTGCAGCCTGCTCGTACATGCCTTCAGGCGTAGCCCTGAGCACACGGATGTTGTGGGCACGCCCGTCCTCGCCAACGGTGAAAGCGACCTGGACAAGGCCGGGCACAAGCTTCGCCGAATCGTTCTTTTTCACGTTCCGGCTTGCTTCCTTGACGCCCGGAATGGCATGGATCAGCTCTATGCCGCGAACCACCTGCAGCCCGATCACCGCTTTCGGCTTGTGGCCCAGGTAACTGTGCACCAGCCAACCGCCGCCCACCACGAAAATGGCGGTGGCAATCAGGCCGCAGATCAAAAAGCGCAACAAGGTGGCGGTTCGGGACATCATCCAGTGCCTGCCGATACAGACAGCTTCACACACACGGACTAATGTAGCAAACCGGAATGGCCGCCGACAGCCCCCGTCTTGCCGATTCGGCGGTATCGGGTAGAATTGGTGGTGTTTCGGCTTCTTGTCCAGGGAACGATCATGCGCCTTACGCGTCCTCTTGCGCCAGTTTTCATTGCCGCCACGCTCGGCTTGGGGGCACAGGTCGCCACGGCGCAAGCTGCACCCGCCCCGGGTACGAACGGCACAACCGAGGCGGCTGCTTCCGGCACCGCGGCCAGCATCCACCGTGGCAAGATTCTCTCCCAGACCTGCGCGTTCTGCCACGGCCTCCCGGACTACGTCATTCCCTACCCAAGCCGCCACGTACCGTTTGTCGGTGGTCAGCACGCAACGTACGTCATCAGCGCGCTGCACGAATACGCTCAGGGGGATCGCGCATTTGCCACCATGAAGGCCCAGGGTGCTTCACTCACCGACCGCCAGATTCGCGATATCGCCGCCTACCTTGCCAGCCTGGGCCCCGAGACGCCGATCAGCGACGAAGACGTCAAGGCGCCGCCGTTCGCCGCGTCCTGTGCAGCCTGCCACGGTGCAAGCGGCGTAAGTACCAACCCGATGTACCCCACACTGGCGGGCCAGCACTACGATTATCTGCTCCTCTCGCTCAAGGAGTACAAAGCGGGCAAGCGCAAAAACGGCATCATGAATGCCATGGCCTCGCCGCTGACATTGGAGCAAATGCAGCAACTTGCGCATTACTACAGCAAGCAACCCAGCCCCCTGGTATTGATGCCTCTGCAGGGGCCGGAATAAAGATCCTTTCGTGCGCGCCCCCTTTGCGCTCCAACGACGATATATCGGCCTTGCAGCGATCATCGCTCTGAATGCGGGTTTGCTCGGGGCCTGCTCGAGTTCCGCCAACACGCTCCCACTGACCGCCGTCGCGCCCGATTTCAACGGCCGGCTCGCCTGGCAGTACACCCGCAAGGCGGTGTCCTTCGGTCCGCGGCCGCCGGGAAGCCAAGCGCACGCGCGGCTCCTCGAATGGTTGAAAAACGAACTCGACGGCATCGACTGGGAAACGCAACGTTTTACGGCCACGACTCCGGGCGGCGCCATCCCCATGACCAACCTCATCGCCCGTTTCCCCGGCACCGAGCGCGGCGTGATCGTCATCGGCGGCCACTACGACACGCTCTCCAACCGCCCCGACTTCGTCGGCGCCAACGACGGCGGCTCCTCGACCGGCATGCTCCTCGCGTTGGCCAAACACTTCGCCGCCCATCCCCCGGAGGGCCCTTCGGTTTGGCTCGTGTGGTTCGACGGCGAAGAGGCGATGCGCAAATGGGTCGGCAACGATCACACCTACGGAAGCCGCGCCCTCGTCCGCCAGTGGCAGACCGACGGAACTCTCGCTCGTATCCGCGCCGTCCTGGTACTCGACATGATCGGCGACCGCCACCTGAACGTGGCCTATTCCAGCACCTCCACCCCTTGGCTGATGGCGCTCGTCTGCCGCCAGGCACGGCGCATCGGCGCCGGGGCGACATTCTGCAACTACACCAAAGCCATCGAGGATGACGACGCACCGTTTCGCGCCGCCGGCGTGCCCGCTGCCGTGCTGATCGATTTTCGCTACGGCCTGCTCAACGAGTATTGGCACACGAGCGAGGACACCATGAACAAGCTCTCGCCCGAGAGTTTCCGCGTCGTCGGCGCCGTGGTGCTGGCCACGCTCCACGTGCTCGCGGGCATTCCCCCTGAAAGTCGAGACGAGGCCCCGGAAACGCAAGAAGGCCACGTACCCGAACGGAGTGATCGAACATGAAGGTTTTGCACGTCACTATCTGCGTCTGTCTCCTGAGCTGCGCAGGGATGCTTTCAGCCCATGCCCGGACGCATTCCGAAGGCCGGCAGCACAGACAATCCCAGGACTGCTGGCAAACCGCGATGACTCAATACGAACTCACCAAGCCGAACGCTGGCAAGACGACGTTCAGCGGGTCTGAGCCGGGTCGGATGCAAGGCGCGCGGTCGCAGGAAGGGTGATTCGCTTTCAAGACCGCGCAACGCCGCAGGCGGCCCGGGCTCCCATCCGTCGGTTCTCCCCATGTGCCAGACCATGTATGCAACGAGCCTGGTGAAGGCACGCACGGCGCAGCTCATGCGTTGGCTCAGAGGCGTTCCGGAAGGCGAAGTATGCGCCGGCTCCATCCAATACTCGCCGACCGGGAGCTTCGGCCCGAAAGCTGCGCTCGAAATGGCGCCATCCGCAAGCACATCCGGATGCCACAAGCACAAAAAGAAGCAGGCCGGGATATGCGGAGCGTTCCCGGCAATCGGCTGGACGTCAACGACGCCAAATCCTTCTCTGCCGTCCGCTTGCCCGCTTCTGGCAAGCAAAAGGCTGATGCGGCAAGATGCCGGAAACGGCTTGGGGCCTTATGCCGGCCGGCGCCGAGTTCCCATGCGCGCAGATTGCTTACACGTTGCGGGCCTGACGCGGGCCGCGCTAACCGCTAAAATCGTCGGATGTTCAAGAAAATACTGATCGCAAACCGCGGCGAAATCGCATGCCGCGTCATGCGTACCTGCGAACAACTCGGGATCGCGACCGTTGCCGTGTACTCCGATGCCGACCGGCGCGCGCTGCACGTCAAGACGGCGGACGAAGCAGTGGCGATCGGCCCGGCCGAGGCGAGCCGGTCCTATCTCGACATCGATCGCATTCTCGCGGCGGCCAGGCAAACCGGTGCCGAGGCGATTCATCCCGGTTACGGCTTCCTCTCCGAGAACAGCGAATTTGCGCGCCGCTGCGCCGCGGCCGGAATCGTCTTCATCGGCCCCGCGCCGGAAAGCATGGACGCGATGGCCTCGAAAAGCGCCGCCAAGGCCCTGATGGAAAAGGCGGGGGTGCCGGTGACGCCTGGTTACCACGGCGACGATCAAAGTCTGGAAAAGCTTGAGACGGAA
This sequence comes from Gammaproteobacteria bacterium, assembly GCA_030452225.1. Taxonomy (GTDB): domain Bacteria; phylum Pseudomonadota; class Gammaproteobacteria; order JAKDMP01; family JAKDMP01; genus JAKDMP01. Next base: position 3,963 of record JAKDMP010000066.1, on the reverse strand, counting down.
GCGCAAAAAATCGGCTTTCCAATGATGATCAAGGCGACGGCGGGCGGCGGCGGCAAGGGCATGCGCGTGGTGCACAAGGCCGGCGAGTTCAGGGATGCGCTCGAAAGCGCCCAACGCGAGTCCAAGGGCGCCTTCGGCGACGACAAGGTCCTGCTGGAAAAATTCGTCGAACGGCCGCGCCACATCGAGTTCCAGGTATTCGGCGACACCCACGGCAACGCGGTGCATGTATTCGAGCGCGAATGCACCCTGCAGCGGCGCTTCCAGAAGGTGGTCGAGGAAACCCCCTCGCCGTTTCTCGATGCGGCTACGCGCGCAGAGATGGGCGAGGCCGCCGTGGCGGCCGCCAAGGCGGTGGACTACGTCAATGCCGGCACCGTCGAGTTCATCGTCGGCGCCGACAAGTCCTTCCATTTCATGGAAATGAACACACGCCTGCAGGTCGAACATCCGATCACCGAAGAGGTCACCGGGCTCGATCTGGTCGAATGGCAGCTGCGCATCGCGGACGGCGAGAAGATTCCGCTCACCCAGGAGGCGATCCGCCAGCAGGGCCATGCGATCGAGGCGCGTCTGTACGCGGAAAACACCGACAAGGGCTTTCTGCCGGTCACCGGCCACATCGACCGCTTCGATTGGCCTTTCGACGAAGTCACCCGGGTAGATACCGGAGTGCAGGACGGCGACGATATTTCGATTTTCTACGATCCCATGATCGCCAAGATCAGCGTGCGCGGCGAGGACCGCGCGGAGGCGATCGGAAACCTGCGCGCAGCACTGGCGCAAACCGCGGTATTCGGCCTGGTGACCAACCTGCCCCTGCTGCGCGGTATCGCGCGGCATCCAGGCTTTGCCGAGGGCGAGTTCGACACCGGCTTCATCGAGCATGAGCTGACAACGCTGCTCGAGCGCTCGGCGCTCACGCCGGCGGCGATGGCGGCGGCGCTAGCCGAGCGCGTGCTCGGCTTCGGGCTCGAGGGCTACGCGCCCCACCCCTGGGATGTCGACGGCTGGCGGCTGGATGGCTCACGCGGGCGCCGGCTTCTTCTCACCGAACGCGACGGCACCGAACACGCGATCCACATCGAGGGCGACGAATACAAATTCCATTTCACCTCGCAAGAGGCCACGAGCACCGTCCGTGACGTGATCGACCTGGACATCGCAAACGAAGCCTACCAAGGATTCCGCATGGCCGGCCGCTGGTACTCGCCCACCGTGCTGCGCTACGCCGACCAGTATCAGGTGGCCCTCGATGACGAAGTGTTCGAATTTCGGCTCGCATCGCCTTTTTCGCCCCGCGCGGCCGCCGTCGCCGACACCGCCACCCAGCCGGTCAGTCCCATGCCGGGCCGCGTCGTGGCAGTGCACGTCAAGGAGGGTGATGCGATCGAAGTCGGCCAGCCGCTGATGGTGCTCGAGGGCATGAAGATGGAATACACCGTCAAGGCGGGCGTCGCCGGGACCCTGGACGAGGTACTCTACGGTGAAGGCGACATGGTCGACGCCGAAGCCCCGCTGGTCAGGATTCAGGCTGGCGAATAAACCGCGCCGACGATTCCCGGCGGGCTGTTGAAACGCGTAGCGAGTGAAGGCAAGGTGATGCAACCATGAGCAGGATTCCATCCGTTGTGAAAATCGTCGAGGTCGGGCCGCGCGACGGCCTGCAGAATGAAAAGGGCATCGTGCCGGCCGGGATCAAGATCGAATTCATCAACCGCTTGTCGCAAACCGGTCTGAGGACCGTCGAGGTCACAAGCTTCGTCAACCCCAAATGGATCCCGCAACTCGCCGACGCTGCCGAGGTCTTCGCGGGTATCGACCAGCGCCCCGGCGTCGCTTACCCGGTATTGGTCCCGAACGAGAAGGGCATGCAGCGCGCCCTCCAGGCCGGCGCGAGGGAAGTATCGATTTTTACCGCTGCCTCGGAGAGCTTCAACAGGAAAAACATCAACTGCTCGATCGCGGAATCCATCGAGCGCTTCAAGCCGGTGATGGCTCTGGCCCGAGAACACGATATCCGCGTTCGCGGCTATATCTCGACCGTGATCGGTTGCCCCTACGAAGGCGCCATCGAACCTGAAGCCGTAGCCTCGGTGGCCGAGCGGCTTGCCTCTCTTGGCTGTTACGAACTCTCCCTCGGCGACACCATCGGGGTCGGTACCCCGCGCAAGGCACGTCGCATGCTCGAAGCCGTGGCCGCCGTGGTGCCGATGGGAGAACTGGCCGTACATTTCCACGATACTTACGGCCAGGCGCTTGCCAATATTCACGCCTGTCTGGAACTCGGGATCGGTGTAGTGGACTCATCCGTCTCGGGACTCGGAGGCTGCCCCTATGCCAGGGGCGCAACCGGCAACGTCGCAACCGAGGACGTGCTGTACCTCTTGACCGGCATGGGCATCGAGACCGGCGTGGACATGGACAAGCTGCTCGAGGCCGGCCGCTTCATCAGCGATCGACTCGGGCGCGAACCGGTCAGCAAACTCGGCCACGTTCCGAAAGACAGCCGGTATCATGCCGGCACCTTATCCCATTAAATACATTCATTGTCCCTTGTAAGTTGCTATTGTATAACATAATTCCTGATGCACCCTTCTGCCCGTACCGCGGCGCAGCGTGCGCGTCGCCGACGACGTCCGGCTTGGATCGAGGCGGGGAACAATCTTGCAGTGCCGTCGTTCTATAAAATGGATTGGTTCGTGCGGCATTGTCCGCGATTGGATTCAACAAGCACGCCGCAACACGCGTTCAAAGAGGAGACCACCACATGGGACCGATCCCCGGCAAACTTTCGAGCGGGATAATCCTCCTTTTGGCCGCGGCCCTGATCACGCCGCAAACCGCCCTGGGTTTCAACTTTCAGGATGTCGTAAAAAAAGCAAAGGAGCTGGCAGCCAAACCCTACAAGGCTCCGGAAAGCACCCCCGGATTTCTCACCAGCCTGTCCTATGATCAGTTCCGGAAAATCCGTTTCGATCCGGAAGCAAGCCTGTGGCGCGCCAGCGACTCCAATTTTCAGGTAATGCTTGTTGCACCTGGACTTTTTTTCAGGCACATCGTGGCCATTCATGTCGTGGACGCGGCCGGTGTCCACAAGGTCCCTTTCCGCAAGAAGACCTTTGCCTGGCCGAGCGAAGCCATCAAGAAGAGAGTACCCGAGGATCTGGGCTATGCCGGCTTCAAGCTGACCTATCCGCTCAATGCGCCGGATGTGCAAAACCAGTTTCTCGTCTTCGCCGGCGTGAGCTACTTCCGCGGCGTGGGGCGCGATCAGCGCTTCGGCCTCTCGGCGCGCGGAATCGCCGTGGACACCGGCCTGGCCGGCGGAGAAGAGTTCCCGGTGTTCACCGATTTCTGGTTGGTACGCCCGCGCCCGAACGCCCATGCGCTGCGTTTTTATGCGTTGCTGGACGGGCCGAGCCTGACCGGCGCCTACCAGTTCATCGTCCATCCCGGGGAAAGCACGACGCTCGAGGTTCAGGCCGAACTCTTCCTGCGTCAGGACATCGCATTACTCGGCTTCGCTCCCCTGACCAGCATGTTCTACTACGGCCGCAATACACCGCGGCCCTCCAACATGTGGCGCGGCGCAATTCACGACTCGAACGGACTGCTCATACATTCGAACACGGGCGAGTGGTTGTGGCACCCGCTGATCAACCCGCCCAGCCTGAAGACGGAATATTTCGAGGCAAATTCGCCAAAAGGCTTCGGGCTCATGCAACGCGAGCGCGGTTTTCGCGTTTACCAGGACGCGGAGGCGCGCTACGACAAGCGCCCGTCCGCATGGGTCGAGCCGCAAAACGACTGGGGCAAGGGCCACGTCGTGTTGGTAAAGATTCCTACCGATTCCGAGACCAACGACAACATCGTCGCTTTCTGGACACCCGGCGAGGCGACCAAAGCCGGGAATCATTACACGATCAACTACACGCTCGGTTTCGGCGACGAAGGCATGAC
>JAKDMP010000065.1 GCA_030452225.1 Gammaproteobacteria bacterium | reverse complement strand
TAGGGGAAAAGAGAAGCCCTTCACGCCGGGTGGCGGGCGGTGAAAGGCAGGGGGAAGCGTTGCCGAGGCGGCGGGCGTCCGTGGGGGTCCCACGCTGCGGGCGGGCACCGAGACGATGAGAAGCAAGGGGAAAACCGCTCTTTCGGAGCCTGGTCATGAGGTCTCGGTGGTTGTCGTGTTCCGCATTGTACGGCAGGAAAGGGGGAAATACCAGCAATTCGCCGTCCTTGTGCTGCATGGGCGTATCCGGAAGAGTACCATGACGCTTACACTACGTACCCGAGGACAAGTCATGAATTGCCGACCTCTCATGGTCATGCCGTTTCTGGCCGCGGCCCTGTTTTTGGCGCCGGGCAGCCAGGCGGCTTCCGCGTCCGCTGAAGCCGGCGTGGCGGCCCAACTGGAACAGGCCGCCAACGGCGACTGGCGCTCCGCCGCGCACAAGGCGCGCAACCAGTACCGGCATCCCGTCAAGACATTGATGTTTTTCGGCATTCGGCCGGATATGACCGTGATCGAACTGAATCCCGGTGGCGGCGGCTGGTACACGGAAATTCTCGCGCCGTTTCTGCACGAACACGGCACGCTCATCGAGCCTGTCATTCCGGGCAAGGATGCCGGCCGCTACGCGCGCCATGCCTACAAGGCATTCAAGGAGAAGATCGAGGCGAATCCGGAGTTGTACGGGAGTATCAAGCTGATCCCGGCGTTCTCCGAAAACAACCCGAAGCTCGGGCCGCCAAACTCCGCCGACATGGTGGTGACCTTCCGCAACGTACACGATTATCTGAACGCCGGCCCGGAAGTGTTGGCCGCCCTGTTCAAGGCGGCCTACGAGGTACTCAAGCCGGGGGGCGTGTTCGGTATTACCGATCATCGCGCACTGCCGGCCGCCGATGCCGTCGAGGTGGCGGACAAGCTCCATCGCATCACCGAGGATTACGTCATCAACGCCGGGCTCGCCGCGGGTTTCCGTCTCGCCGGCGTGTCGCAGGTTAATGCCAATCCGAAGGATCCGCACGACATCCCGATCTTCAGGTTGCCGCCGGCTCTGTCCGGCCCCGAGAGCGAGCATGCGAAGATGAAAGCCATCGGCGAGTCCGACCGCATGACAATCAAATTTGTGAAGCCGCAGTCCGCGCGGAGCCGCTGATCCCCTGCGCCAACGCCCGTACGGTCGAGGAATTGCGGCAGCACCTGGCGCAGGTAAAGGATCGTATCCGCTTGGCCTGCAAGCGTGCCGGGCGCGATCCAGCCGAAGTCCGGCTCCTTCCGGTAAGCAAGACCGTGCCGGTGGAACGCCTGCGCAACGCCTACGCGGCGGGATGCCGGATACTGGGCGAAAACAAGGTGCAGGAAGCCTACGGGAAATGGCAGGCGATGGAAGATTTGCCGGATTTGAAATGGGCGATCATCGGGCATCTTCAGACCAACAAGGCGAAGTACGTCGCCAGGTTTGCGATCGAGTTTCAGGCGCTGGACAATCTTCGTCTCGCCGGAATGCTGGATCGGCGCTTGCAAAGCGAAGGGCGTGCGCTCGATGTCTGCGTGCAGATCAACACCTCGGGTGAAGCGCAGAAATACGGCCTGCCGCCGGACGAGGCGGAGGCCTTCGTGACCGAGCTCCCCGCGTTCTCGTCGCTGCGCGTACGCGGACTGATGACCCTGGCGGTGTTTTCGGCGAATCCGGAGCGCGTGCGCCCGTGTTTCGCTCGGCTTCGCGAACTGCGCAACCGGCTGCGGCAAACGGCGCCCGACGGCGTCGAAATGGCCGAGCTTTCCATGGGCATGTCGGGCGATTTCGAACTCGCCATCGAGGAAGGCGCGACTACCGTGCGCGTGGGCCAGGCCATCTTCGGTGCGCGCAATACGCCGGACAGCGTCTGGTGGCCGGGCAATGCATCGCCTGGCGGCGTCCGGTGAGCTAGCTCTTTCGCACGGCAGCGATCAGCCTTTCGTCCCGTTCCCGCATTTCCTTGAGAATGCGTTCCGATTCCTTTTTCCGATTATACAACTCGATCAGCCACATTACGGGGAGCGAAGCGGCCAGACAAATCGGAATCAACCACAACAAACTGAACATGATTTGCTTCTCCCTCAAGTTCCAATCACCGCCGACGGCAGCATCCAACTGCCTGCTGCTTTTTTCACTTATAGCATAGTCCGATTCAGGCGCCGAACCGTTCGAGCAGGTTAGCGCATGCCCGGGGGCAATTCTTTACAGGTTATTACCCTAATTGCCTGTTGGTTATATCCTGAACTTGCCGCGCAATGACCCATCGGACATCGCGGTGCCGTTCGTACACGCTTGGCTCAGAACTTCATTCTGCCGGAAAGCATTTCCCACCACATGCGCCAGTCCCCGAGGAAACTGAGTACGGGGTATTGGAAGGTAGCGGGCCGGTTGTGTTCGAAGAAGTAGTGGCCGATCCATGCGAAGGCATAGGCCTGAACCAGCGCTACGGCACAAAGCCACCAGATGCGGGTCGCGATGGCGGCGACCACCAATGCAATGGCAAGCGTGGAGCCTGCGAAGTGCAGCCGCCGGGTAATCCCTCTGCCGTGCTCGCTCAGGTAAAACGGGTAGAACTCTCCGAGCGTGCGGTAGGCTTTCGCTGCGCTCACGATTCTGACTCCCGCCGCCATATCGCGGCTGCCGGCGATGCCGGCCGGCGAAGTCGGGTGACGGGCGAGGCAGCCGCTCTCATGTCGTCTCCCGACGGCACGAATCGTTCCGCTGCTTCGGGGGACATTTTCGCGTGCCATAGGAACAGAAAACGCAGCAGTCGCCGGGCAAGGGTTTCAGGAGAGTGTGGCAGGACTCGCATTCGTAGAACCACTGGCACGCCCCGGTGGGCATCGTCTCGCTCTTCTGGTGAGCGCAGCGCGGGCAAGTGATCAAGGATTCAAGGCTTGCGCGCGTCATTGCTGTCGGCCTCCCTTGCGGGCCGGGCCAAGGCTTGTTTCTCCCGTCGATTGCGCTCCCTGATTCACGTTTGTCGCATGACCGCCTTGTCGTACATGCGGTCGCCGCACCACTTGCGGATGAAGATCAGCGGTCCGGCGAGTTTCCCCATGACATAGCGCGTCTTCGGCCTGCGGGCGTTCACCGCCCTGGAGACGGCTTTGGCAACGACCGCTGGAGGCGAACCGTTGCCTTGGCCGTAGAACTTTTCGGTGGCCGACGCCACGACTTTTGCCATCTCCGAGTAGGCCGAGTTGCCGGATCGCTCCATCATCGGCCCCAGCAGGGAGGCGCCGAATTCCGTCTCGATGATGCCGGGCTCGATGATCACGACCTGTATGCCGAATGGAGCGAGTTCCAGCCGCAGGCAGTCCGACCAGCCCTCCAGGGCATGTTTGCTGGCGTGATACCAGGAACCGAGCGGCGTGTAAACCTTGCCGCCCATGGAGGAAATATTCACGATGCAGCCCGACCTCACCTCGCGCATGTACGGCAGGACCGCCCTGGTCACGCGGGCGACACCAAACAGGTTGACGTCAAACTGGTATTTGGCGTCCTCGAGGGAGGTGTCTTCCATCGCACCGTAGCTGCCGAAGCCGGCGTTGTTGACCAATACGTCCACGCCGCCATGTTCTTGCCGGATGACATCGACCACGCCGGCGACGTCTTCGTCCCTGGTGACATCCATCCTGACCGGGATGACGCCGTGGCCCTTCAGCTCCGCCATCCTGTCGAGACGGCGGGCCGCTGCGTAAACGACGAAGCCGTCGGCCAGAAGTTGCCTCGCAATGGCTTCACCGATTCCCGAGGAGGCCCCGGTCACCAACGCAACGGACGTGTCCTTCATTTGGGAACCCTCCTGGGAAAGGGGCCGCAAGTCGAACCGCGACCCGGACGATCGGAATATGCGCAGAATATCACTCATGGCGAGCCGGCATCGGCGGTCTGACGGCACCGGTTGAACTGCAGGCCGCGCCAACCTTATCCTGAGTGCAGCTTTCGCAGATTGCCGCCAGGGGGTGCCCGCCGGACTCGCGGGGCGATTTCAAGCCGATTTTGAACCAAGAGCCTCTGATTAGTCCGTCATTCCCGCGAAAGCGGAACTGCGAAGGCGGAACGCCGGAGCGAACATGTGCGAAGCACATGGCCTGAAAGGCGAGCGACGCAAGTCGCGAGTAATCCATCTTCTTGATTGGGCTGGATTCCCGCCGCAGCCTGCCCCCGCGAAGGCGGGAACGGGAATGACTGAAAATGAATTGTTCAGAGATTCCCTAATGAAGCACGCGGGCACGATCGAACCGAAGCGAGTCATGAATGCGCATTTTCGAGGAGACAACATGAACCACGAACCCGCCGACTTGCAACGCCTGCGCCGCTATGATGCGGAGACGAGCGAATATCGGCTTGCGATCATCACGGATGAAGACAAGGCTTCGCGGATCGAACTCGACGACGGCCGGTTCGCCTGGCAGTCCACCATCCGTTACGATCGCCTGTTGCGCCAGGTGGAGTCGGACGACGGCCGCGCCGGCTACCGCATGGAGGATATCCCTTCATCCGAAGGGGGCGATGCGCGTCTGACCAGTCTCGTTGCGGAGGGCGGCCGCGGGGCCGAATTTTCCGAACTCGTGCTCTTCGGCGAGCGCATGCTCGCTTTCGACGATCGTACCGGGCTGGTGTGCGAGGTGCGCGAAGGCCATCAACTCGTGCCCCGGCAGATTCTGATGACCGGCTGCGGCGACGAGGCCTTCAAGGGGTTCAAGAGCGAATGGGCGACATTGAAAGGCGACCAGATCGTGGTCGGCAGTCACGGCAGGTCCCGCCCGCTGGAATGGATCAAACGTCTGGACAGAAGCTACCAGGTACACAGCCACGATTGGCATGAACCGTACCGGCGCATCCGCGAGGCGCTCGGGATCGGACCGGATGGTTATGTGATCCACGAAGCCGCCGAATGGCACCCCGGCCATGAGCGCTGGTATTTTTTCCCGCGCAAAATTTCCACCGAGCCGTTCGACGAAGCGGTGGACGAGCGCGAGCGCGGCGGGAACACGTTGATCATCGCCGACGAATCGTTTGCAGACATCCGCACGCTGGAGGTCGGCGAGCGGGTGCCCGAGCGCGGCGTCTCCTCCTTCAAGCTGATCCCGGGACACCCGGACGAGTTCGTCGGTCTGAAGAGCGTCGAATGGGGCGATACCACCGAGACTTACCTGTTCTGTTTCGACGCCGATGGAAACGTCCTTCAGGAGGATACCTTCATCGGCGCGTACAAATGCGAGGGCGTGGCGATCTTGTAGCTGCAGCCGCCTCTCATGGCATCGTTGGCCGGAATCGTATGGTCAGGCATGCGGTTTGAGGCTGGAAGGCAGTTCCACAAAGTCGTCCGTTCTCTCCAGCTTGTTCATCACTTCCAGCAGCTGCGGCGGCGGTGCAACGAGTTTGCGCGCGTCCAGATGGAGCCATCCGCCCAGGCTTGTGAGCTTGGCGCTGAGTTTGCCGTCCGGGCGGTGAATTTCGTGCCTGAGCAGAAAACGGCTGCCATCCGGCGCATGACCGGCAAGCGCATAGGTCACGTTGATTTTTTGTTGAAGATGGACCTCGCTGAAGTATTCGACCTCATCCTTCATCATGACCGGGCCGATTCTCAGGCGCAACAGTTCCTCGATTGGAAAGCCGTTCTCGATCAGGAAAATTTGCCGGACGTCGGCGGCTTTGTCCAGGTAGGCGGTGTTCTTCATGTGCGCGTTGAAGTCCATGTCCGACCAACCGGCATACAGTGTCTTGCTGTACATGTCCTACGCCCCTTTTGCGTTTTGTCCGTAATGGTAAAACCAACCCTCTTTGAGCGGCTCCACTGTAACGCGCTGTTGACAGGTACGGCGAGGCGACTGCCGTTCCTCTCGGCGAAAACCGTTTACTCCGCTGCTTCGGGTGCATGAAAACTCTTGCTGTAGTATCCGGAGGGGTCGAAACAGCAAACCTGCCGCTTTCCCGACGCGAGCATGTCGCAGGCGTTTTCAATCCGGCGCGCACGCGTTTCGGGCCGCTTGGCGGAAACAATCCAGTGGATCCAGTCGAGGCGTGCGATGGTCGTGATGTCGGACCACGAGGCCAGCGCATTCGGAGCGGCGGCGAGGGCCTTGTCCAGATCCGCGGGAACGTCGGGATCCGGTTCCCGCTCCACCGGCATGATCTCCAGCGTGACGTTGTCGCCGATGTCCGCATGCGCGGCCTTGCGCAGTTTCTCCTCCACCCTGAGCCAATGGCTGAGTTGGCCATCCGGCTCGAGCGTGGCCCGGAAGGGGCGCCCGTTGATGGTGCCGTCGACCGTCGTTCTGCCGCGCCTGGGAAGAACCGCACTGGCGTCCCTGGGCAGAACCACAAACGCCCAGGACCGGTCCTTGCCCGGTTTCGCGGGCCGAAGCAGCCTTGCTTCGAATTCGGTTTTCGATTCTGTTTTGACCATGGTTTAGCCTGCATTATTCATGGGGCATTGTGGCGATTGCGGAATTCGCAGCAAGCCAGGCGCCGGCCTGGAGCGAAAAGCATAGCCGTAGCCATGGTTTTCGTGAAGGCCAGGCATGGCGCCGCGAGAGAGTTCCGCATGAAGAGGCAAGCACCGCGATAGACTGGCGCGGTTTGCAGGCTGCAGTCTCCATACTGACCTCAACCATGCCCAATGCTTCAACCCATTCAGCAACTTGCAGTGTAGCGCCAGTCGGCCTCGTGAATAATGCAGGTTAGCCTCGTTTCGCTTCAACCGGTACGTCAGTTTGTTCTTGTGTCCTTCACGCTCGGCGTTGGGGGCGGGTCTTGCTTGAAATCGGCACGCGAGGATCAACCCGCTGTGAAGCGTGCCGGCCGGGGACGACCGTACCACTTCAACACGTGGAATGAAACAGGCCACCGACCGCCTCCGTCTGCGCCAACTCGTTGTACAGTCGAACCACTGAATGCGTTTCCTCCGCATGCACACGAATTCCGTGCGCCTCCAGAAACTCGAGCGTCGCGGGGCAGGTCCGGAGCGCCAAAAGCATTCCCCTGGACAGGACGACTACTTCGCTGCCGTGGTCGAGCAGCTCCTGGACATCGGTCGGCTGGATACCCGGAACGTGGTGTGTGCCGGTCTGCGTCCAGTCCCAATCCCTGCCGCCGCCCGGGTAGAGCTTGAAGTCGCGCCCTTTGCCGAGGCCCTGGACTTCCATGTGTCCCCAGGAAACGTGGTCGATGCGGGGAGACTGCGGCTTGTCGGTCATGCGTCCCTCCGGTCGGTTCGAGGGAGTCGGTCTGGGTCGGCCGCTGGACATTGGGCCGCGATCAGGCCTCGATCGGCTTGCCGTCGGTCTGCCATGCCTTGAAGCCGCCATCGAGGTGCGCGACGTTGCTGTAGCCAAGTTCGCGCAGCGCCTGGACGCCCAGCGCGGAGCGACCGCCCGATGCGCAATACAGAATGACTCGATTGTGCGGGTCGAGTTCTGCCTTGTGATAGGGGCTGTTCGGATCGGCATGGAACTCGAGCATTCCTCTTGATGCATGGACGGCACCCGGGATGACGCCGTTGGCCAACTCCGGGGCATCGCGAACATCCACGAGCGTAACATTGCCGGCGTTCATCTCGGCCTCGACCTGCTCCGGCGTGAGGTTTTCGATGTCGCTTTTTGCGCCCTGGACAAGCTGTGCTGCGGTCTTTGCGCTCATGAGCCACCTCCTGATTGATGTTTGTTCCGCGGGCCAACGGCACGCGCGTTGAACCGTATCCCGGGCGGGCGGGACAGGTGAAGCATATCACCGATCAGGCGCGCGCGTCAGCGTGACAACGGCAACTCCCCGAATGCATTCTCAGGGCGCGCGTTGCGGCAGAACGCCAAGCCAGACCATCCGGCCAGTCTGGCCTCCTTCGGCAGTTGCCCAGACGGTTGCGCCCGTTTCGGGGAGGCTGTGGCTGGAGGCGGGAAGGCAGGGCAATGCCCAAACAGGCTCCGCATCGCCGGGAAGCCGGACGCGCAACCTGAAAAGTGCTTCGGGATCGTTATTGGATTCAACGACGGCTCTGAGGAGACTCATGTTCAAATGCTCCGTCATTCGTCCCAGAGCCATTCGAGGCTGTAGCCGCTGCCCGGCGGCGCCCAGATGGCGCCGTCCAGGTAGCGGCGGTGCCGGTCGAGTCGCCCGATCTCTTTCAGGTCGGAGTCGGTGAGCCGCAGCGCCCCGGCCTCGAAGTTCTCCCGGATACGGCCCCGATTGACCGATTTGGGGATCACGGCGGTGTCGCGTTCGAGCGCCCAGGCAATCAGAACCTGCGCCGGGCTGGCATCGCAGCATTTGGCGATGGCCGCTATGGCCGGGTCTTCGAGCAGGAGGGGTTCGGCGTCGGCCTTCAGGACGGCCGGTCGGTCCGCCGAGCCCAGCGGCGAGTAGGCGGTGACGTGAATGCCATGGCGCCGGCAAAAGTCGATCAGGGCGGTCTGCTGCAGGTAGGGATGCAACTCCACCTGGTCCATCGCCGGCGCGATGCGGCCCTCCTCGAGCAGTGTCTGCAGTTTGCGGGCGCTGAAGTTGGACCCGCCGATGTGCCGCGCAAGGCCCGCGTTCACGCAATCTTCCATGGCCTTCCAGGTGGCGGTGAACGGCAGTTCCTTCGGGCCGATGAATTCGTCGACGCCGGGCGGGAAGTGCGCCTGCCCGCGAACGGCCACCGGCCAGTGCATCAGGTAGAGATCGAGGTAATCCAGGCGCAGGTTCCGGAGCGTGCCCGCCAGCGCCGGCTGGACGTCTTCCGGATGGTGCGCATTGTTCCAGAGCTTGGAGGTGATCCACAACTCCTCACGTTTCACGCCGCTGGCCATGGCCTCAGCCAGCGCCTGGCCCACTTCGGCCTCGTTGCCGTAGGCATGGGCGCAATCGATATGCCGGTAACCGACGCGGATCGCCTCCCGGACCGCGTCGTACACCTCGCCGGGCCTGGATTTCCAGGTGCCCAACCCGAGCCGGGGCATGGGCTCACCGCTTTTGAGCCGCAATGCTTGCATGCAACGCCTCCTTGCAAGGGTAGTACCCATCATAGTACGAGCCGCCCTCCGAGAAACGGCGTCATTCCCGTGAAAGCGGAACGCGGGAGCGAACATGTACGAAGCCCATGGCCCGCAGGGCGAGCGACGCAAGTCTGCCCGTCATTCCCGCGAAATCGGGAATCCATTTTCTCGATCCGGCTGGATCCCGGCTTTCGCCGGAATGACCAGAAGAGGGCCTCTTCAGCTTCCCCCGGACAGTAGTGGGCCTTCGCCGGAATGATGAACTGATCCGAGGCCCCTTGGTAACAGACAGGGAATCCCATCCGGTGGGCGCGATGCTGAATCGTTGCCGATCGGCGCCGTACATCCTGGCGCGGCTTGTCCTGGATCAAGGACGATACCCTGCCCTGTTCCTAGAATTCGAGTTGTCCCCCCGCCGCAATGGCAACGCGAGAATCCAGGAGCCAGACCATGGACGACATCACCCCGGGCGAACTGCTTACCCGGCAGCATCGCAAGATCGACGCGGGCATCCAGGGTCTCATAGACGGCTCCGGTGGGCGCGCGAAGCTGGCCGAGTCGCTGGCCCTGTTGCGCCTGCACCTCTACGTCGAAGAGGAACTCCTGTTCCAGCCCCTGGCAAAGTCCGGCCTGACGATGCCGGTGTTCGTGATGAAGCGCGAGCATGGCGAGATGTGGCCGCTGCTCGAAAACCTGGACGCCGGTTGCGGGTCCGCAGCCCCCCTCGAAACCTTGCATGGACCCGCAAAGGAGCTGTTCCAGCTTTTGCAAATCCACAACCCCAAGGAAGAGCAGATCGTCTACGCGGCGGTGGACAAGCTCTCGAGGGAGAAAACCGGTGGCCCATTGGTCGAGGCGCTCGAATCCGCGACTGTCCCGGACGACTGGACCTGCGAAATGGCGCCTCACTGAAGCAGTGACAACGAAGGCAGGGATCGATGCGCGCGCTGCAGATGCAATCGCGCCCCTTCGGATTCGATACCTGTAGAGTAAAGGGCATTGTCCACCTGCAACAGCGAGGGAGAAAACAGCATGAGGACCGAGCGCATCGAATTCCCGGGCAGCCAGGGCGCGGCCCTCGCCGGGCGCCTGGAGCAGCCGGATACCGCGCCGCGCGGTTGGGCGCTGTTCGCGCATTGCTTCACCTGCTCCAAGGAGAGCAAGGCCGCTTTCCATGTCTCGCGGGCGCTCGCCGAAGCCGGGTTCGGCGTATTGCGCTTCGACTTCACGGGCCTGGGCGGGAGCGGCGGGGACTTCGCCAATACCGACTTCTCCTCCAACGTCGACGACCTGGTCGCCGCGGCCGACTGGCTGCGCTCCGAGCACGGCGCGCCGGCACTCCTGATCGGCCACTCGCTCGGCGGCGCCGCGGTACTCGCCGCCGCCCATCGCATCGCCGATGCCGTGGCCGTGGCCACCATCGGCGCGCCCTTCGATCCCGTCCACGTCACCCGCCAGTTCGGCGACGACATCGGCGAGATCAAGTCCGAGGGCCAGGCCCAAGTGACGCTGGGCGGACGCGCTTTCACGGTCAAGCGTGGATTTCTCGACGATTTGAGCCACCAGCGCCAGGCCGATCGCATTCGCAGGCTGCGCCGGCCGCTGATGGTCCTGCACGCGCCCGGCGATGAGGTGGTGCCGATCGACAACGCGAGCGAGATCTTCCGCACCGCGCTGCATCCCAAGTCCTTCGTCTCCCTCGACGAGGCCGATCACCTGCTCGCGCGGCAAGGCGATGCCCGCTTCGCCGCCGGCGTGATCGCCGCCTGGGCCGGTCGTTACCTCGAAGACGAGTCCGAAGCGGCAAACGCTGCGGGCGAAAAAGTCGGCAATGCGCGGACCGAAGACGGCACCGTTCTCGTGAGCGAGCGCGGCACGGGCGCCTACACGGTGGAGATCCATGCCGGCCGCCACCGGTGGCTGGGCGACGAGCCACCCGAAGTCGGCGGCGACGACCTCGGCCCCGACCCCTACCAGATGCTGACCGCGGCGCTGGGCGCCTGCACCGCCATGACGCTGCGCATGTACGCCAACCACAAGAAGCTGCCACTCGAAAAAGTCAGCGTCGCGCTCAAGCACGGAAAAATCCACGCCAGGGACTGCGAGGAGTGTGAGACGCGCACCGGCCGGATCGACCGCATCGAGCGCCGCATCCATATCGACGGCAACCTCGACGAAGCGCAGCGCCGGCGCCTCCTGGAAATCGCCGACAAGTGCCCCGTCCACCGCACCCTGCACTCGGAGGTGCAGGTCATCACGACGCCTTTCTGAGGCAAAGCCGACAACCCGACTTCTACGAGGGGCTCGTCACAAGATGGCACCGACCCCATTCCAGTTGCTCGGGCGACCCGTCTGTATCGCCGACATCACATCGAAGTCCACAAGGCGGTTGGAGCGGGGCAGCGGCGAAGGGTTCTGTCATCGTGCTGCCTCCGTCGAATTGCTGGCAGAGTATCCCGCACGGTGGGCGGGATACCAGTATCTCCAATGGATTACTCGCGACTGGCGCCGCTCGCCCTTCGGGCCATGCGCTGCGCGCATGTTCGCTCCGGCGTTCCGCCTTCGCAGTCCGGATCGTGCTGACGCGCGTCCGGAATGACGAATGTTGAAATGCTTACGCGCCGCCTCGCCGAACTCCTGCATGACGCCGTCGACAAGGGCGGTGAGCGCACCGAAACGCAGTAATCGAGAAGGCTCTGAATCGGTCATTCCCGCGGGAGCGGGACTCCAGTCCTTGATCGGGGCCGATCTACATTTGCCGTATTTCGAAATTGGCGGCATGAAGGCCGTCTTCACGGAAGGTAATGATGAAACGTGCCGAGATTTTCTCCGCGTTGAGGATGTACCACATCTCCCGCCAAGCACGGCTTCCCGGTTCGCCGACAGGTTTCTGAATCACGAATTTCAGGATTTTTGTTTGCGGGTTGATAACCGAACTGCCCAATGCCTTCTTCAGGGCAGCGGTCGTATCGGCAATGAGTTTTGCATTTGCCAGGGATCCCTGTTCCGCGATGGAGGGTTGTATCCGGGAGATTGGCAGGAGTTCGGCGGACGTCTGGCAGCCCGCGACAACCAAAACCAGAGCGGCCAGGAGGATGGCTGGAGTCGGCTTCATTTTCGTTCCTTGCAGGTAAAACGGGCGCGAGCTGCTTGTCGCACAAATGCTCTTGGATGCGTGTAAAGCATAGCATTCGCCTTGGCGGATCATTTTTGCGGAGCTTAATTGCTTCCGGTGACTTGTTGCTCTTCGAGGAGCGCCTCGACGCGTGGCATGGCCGCGGCGGTGGCCGCCTGATCCAGGAAGGCCAGGCGCAGGCGCCGCGCGAGCACGTCTTCGGCCGTGAGCGCCATCTCGTAGTCGCGTACCCAGCCGACCTCGGCCTCGATGTAGGGGTAGTCGGCCGCGAGGCGCCGCGTTCCCGCCCCGCCTCCCGCGGCCAGTAGCTCGCGTGCCCGATCGCCATAGGCCCGGGCAAGATGGTCGGCCACGTCCGCGTCCAGCCAGTGTTGCGCGGCGAGTTCATCGGCCAATTGTTCGTGGAATCCTTCGGCTCCAACCAGCGCCAGTTCGCGCGTGCGGCAGCCGTTTCGCGCCTCAAGCTGCGCCACCTGCACCAGCCGGTCGACGGTCTCTTCCGCCATCAGCCGGTAGGTGGTCCACTTGCCGCCGGCGATGCTCACCAGTCCCTTCGGCCCCACCTCGACGTGGTGCTCGCGCACGATGCTCGCGGTATTCGCCGCCTGTTCCTCGATCAGCGGCCTGAGCCCGGCCCAGCGCGCATGTATGTCCCCGGCCGCGGGCGCCGGTTCGAGCCATTCGCCGAGTTGACCGAGGAGGTAGGCCACTTCCTCGTCCGTGGGCTCGGGATGGGCCGAGGGCTCGGCGGCGATGTCGGTGGTGCCGGCGATCGTGCGCCCCTGCCACGGCAGCA
>JAKDMP010000186.1 GCA_030452225.1 Gammaproteobacteria bacterium | reverse complement strand
CTGGACGGATCGATCGCGACCGAGGTCGGTTCGTCACCCGTGGCAAAACAGTTGTTGACGCCGCTGATCCCGTTGCAGGCGCTGGCTCCGGCTGTGATCGGCGAGATCGTGCCGTTGGCAGCGTCGATGGCGTAGGCGGAGATGTCATCGCCGGCCTCGTTGGCGACGTAAAGATACTTTCCGGTTGGTGTCACCGCGATCGCGCTCGGGCTGGTACCTGCGGCAACGGCTGCGCCCAGCGACGTGAGGGCGCCGGTCGCCGTGATGGCAAAGGCCGAGACGTCGTTGCTGCAGCAGTTGACGACATAGGCATAGTCGCCGCTGGGGTGCATGGCAATCGCGATCGGCGCGTCCCCGGCGGTAAAGCAGTTCATCGGATCGGGCGTGGTGCCGCAGGCATGGCCGGCCACCGGGCCGACTTGAGTTGCGTAAGCGGACACGCTGTCGCTGAAGTTGTTGGTGACATAGAAAAAGCGGCCTGCCGGATCTGCAGCGACAAAGCTGGGGAGGGAGCCTGCTGCAAGGCAATTGTTCGGGTCGGAAGGCACTGCGCAGGCCGAATGCGCTACCGGGATGAGTCCGCCGGCGCTGCCGATCGTCCACAAGGAGACATTATTGCCGCCGTTGTTGGAGACATAAACGAAGCGACCGGTTGGATCGATCGCCAGCCTTTCCGGCGTGGAACCTGCGGCGAAGCAGTTGGTGGCGGTCGCGCCGCTGCAGGCGTTAGCGGAGATGCCGGTAAGTGCACCAGTCGCCATATTGATGGTAAACGCTGAAACGTCGTTGCCGTTGCGATTGACGGCGTAGACGAAGCGACCAGTCGGATCCACCGCCACCGACCAGGGGCGATTTCCGGCGGCAAAGCAGTTGCTGTCGCCGTTCAAACAGGCGCTGCCGCCCGCGACTGCGCCGAGCAGGCCGCCGGCGCCGATGGTCCACGCGGAAACCTGGCCAAAGTTCGTGTTGGCGGCGTAAAGGTACTTGCCGCTCGGGTTGATGACGAGCCCATGGATCAGGTTGTTGACGGCAACGGCCGCGCCGATTGCACTGAGCGCACCAGCGGCGGTGGTCGGCGCCGTCGTTTGCACGATGCGATACGCCTGGATACCGTCCTGGCTGGCGTAATCCGCGACGTAGGCGTAGTGTCCATCCGGCGTCACCGCGATGGCGCTGGGGCTGCCACCGGCGTCAAAGCAGTTGCTGGCGCTCGTACCGCTGCAGGCGTTGCCGACAACCGGCGTCAGGACGCCGCCCGTGCCAATCTCGAAGGCGGACACGTCGCCGCCATTGTTATTGGCGGTATAGAGATAGTTGTCGGCGGGGTCGATCACAATGGAAAACGGCCCGCTACCCGCTGCAAAGCAGTTGCTGGCGCCTGATGTCGCCCCGCTGCATACGCTACCGGCGACCGCCGTGAGTACGCCGTCGGCCCCCATCTTGAAGGCGGAGACGCTGTTGCCGTCGTTGTTTGCGCTATAGACGTAGGCACCGTTCGCCGTCACCGAAACCGCGACCGCATACGGCTTATCGCCCGCGCCAAAACAGTTGCTGCGAGCGGGCGTGGTGCCGCAATCGTTCTGCGGGGAGCTGCCGATCAGCGGGCTGAGCGTGCCGTCCGTGTCGATCGACCAGCCGGAGACGTAATCGCTGGGATAGTTGGCGATGTAGAGATAACGCCCGGTCGGGTCCACGGCGACGCCGATCGGTTTGCTGCTCTGCGCGGCTTGACAGTTGCCGGGCAAACCGGCGCCGCAGCTGGTGCCGGGCACGGGTGCAAGCGTACCCTTGCTGGTGCCCATCCGCCACAGGGAAACGTCGCCACCGCCGGCGTTGGCGGCGACGACGTAGCGCTCGCCGCCCACCGTCCAAAAGCCCGACTCGGTAGTCGAAGGTGCCGTCGCCAGCACCGGCGAGAACACGGGAGAGTTCGGCATGCGACTGAAGATCGCCTCGCCCTTGGCATTCAAGGCAGGCATTTGCGCAATCAGCCATGCGGCCATCAAGGTGTCGGGGTTGCCTCCGGTTACGCCGAACAAGTTCGTGCAGGCGCTCGAAGCAGGGCCGTTGGTATTCACGCAGAAAGCAAGCACACTGGCCAGTGTGTCGAGTTTTTCCAGCTTCGCGCGCAGCGGCGCGCCTGCGGTGGAAGAGTAGGTGGCCAGCCAGGCGCCGGATTGGCCGGTGGTGACATCCACGAGGTTGCCTACGGTCTGCGCCATGCGCCACAGCGTCTCCCCGCCGGGGATGGAAAGGCAAGTATCGCGCGTCAGGCTGTTGCTCAGGATTGTGTCGCAATCCACAAAACGGATGTGGTCCTTCATCACGGCGGTGGCCGCCACCGTGCTCAGTTCGTTGATATTGACTGTGCCGACGACCGGAGCGAGCGTGCTTTTTTCGACTCCGGCGATCGTCATCAGCCCGATGGCGCTGTTATTGGTGCCGCTCGGGCCGGACAAGGAGACGCCGCCGTAGGCGACGACATAGACGACCTGGTTGATGACCGGCGAAGGACTGAAGCTCATGGTGAAGGTGCCGCTGGGGTCGGTCGTGGCCTTGCCGATCTGGGTAGGAGGAATGCCGGGGGAAAAGCCCGTCGCATAGGCAACAACCGTGGCGCCGACAATCGCCTGACGTCCACCGAAGACCACGCCGTGAAATCCTGAGGTGTGTGCTACCGGCGGCGGTTCGTTCGTCTGCGACGGACAGCCGGCCAAAAGGCCGATTCCGGCCGCGAGCATTGCGCCCGCCAACACCGTTAATCCGCCGCGAACAAAGTTTCCGTGAAATTTTGTCATGCTTCTCTCCTTTTCGATCTTGCTGCGTTGCTTGACTTGCATGAATTGAATTTGTAGCAGTTCTGCAATCGCTGGTTCGACGCGAATGCAAACTTCAGCATTGCGCTTTGGCGGCTTTCACTGCGTCACAATGCTTGCAAAGCTGGCAGGATGTCAGCTTTAGGGCGGCGTGATTACTTGTCGCCGCGATTACGGCGCTGGTGGATTTTGGCGCGCAGCCAAGGTACGCCGGCGGCGGCACCGCCAATGCCGGCGAGAATCCAGGTCGGATTCTCGGGCGAGTCCACGCAACCGCCAAGATCGGCCAGAGCGCTACCGGCGGCGGCTAAACTCAGACAGAGCACGGAGGCACTCATTATCATGGCTATCATCAAGACGCGCTTGA
>JAKDMP010000064.1 GCA_030452225.1 Gammaproteobacteria bacterium | reverse complement strand
TATTATCCATGGGAGTTGTCCATGAATTCACCCACCCCCCCCGGCGGCGGCGACGGCGTCGATACCGCGTTGCACCGCAAGGCCGCGGACGATTCGCGCCTGCGCCGCGACATCGGCATCCTCGGCCTGCTGTTTGCCGCGGTCGGCTCGATCATCGGCTCGGGCTGGCTGTTCGGCGCCCTGTACGCCGCGCAGGAAGCCGGGCCCGGATCGATCATCGCCTGGTTCGTCGGCGGCATCATGATGATGTTCATCGGCCTGTGCTACGCCGAGCTGGGCACCATGTTTCCGGTTTCAGGCGGCGTCATCCGTTTCCCCCACTACGCCTTCGGCTCGTTCGCAAGCTACACGCTCGGCTGGATCACCTGGCTTGCCGTGGCCTCGACGACTTCCATCGAAGTCATGGCCGCGCTGCAGTACGCAAACAATTACATTCCGTGGCTGCAGCAATTGCAGGACGGCGTCGCCGTGCTCACCCTGCCCGGCTTCGGCGTTGCGGTGGGGCTGCTCGCGCTGTTCAGTTTGATCAACGTGGTCGGTATCCGCTGGTTTTCGCGGCTCAACAACCTGCTGGTGTGGTGGAAGTTGTTCATCATCATTCTCGTCATCGTCGTTTTCCTGGCGATTGCATTCAGCGGCAGTAACTTCGCCGAAAAGGCCGAAGGGGGCTTTTTGCCGTACGGCTGGGAAGGCGTGTTCGCCTCCATCGCCACGGCCGGCATCGTGTTCTCCTTTCTCGGCTTTCGCCAAGGCGTGGAACTGGCCGGGGAAACCAAAAACCCGCAAAAGAATGTCCCGATTGCCATCATCGGATCGCTGCTGATTTGCGCCCTGATCTACGTCGGGCTGCAGATTGCGTTCATCGGAGCGCTGCCCGAAGGCGCGCTGGCAAACGGCTGGGCCAATATCGGCACGAGTTTCGCCGGGGGGTTGAGCCATATCGCCGCGACTTTCGGGCCGCTGGCGGCGCTGGCGGGCGTAATCGGGCTCACCTGGCTTGCGGTACTGCTCTATATCGACGCCTTCATCTCGCCGGCGGATACCGCCCTGATCTACACCACAGTCACGGCGCGCGTCTCCTACGCCATGGGGCGCAACGGCAATTCCCCCCGCTCGCTCGCCAAGGTGAACGAGCGCGGCGTACCCTGGGTGAGCGTGATCCTCACCTTCGTCGCCGGCACCATCTTTTTCCTGCCCTTCCCGGGCTGGCAAAAGCTGGTGGGCTTCGTGACTTCGGCGACCGTGCTGTCATTCGGCTCCGGCCCGCTGGCCCTGCTGGCCATGCGCCGACAGTTGCCGCGTCAGGCGCGACCTTTTCGCCTGCCGTGGACCTTGCTTCTCGCCTACCTCGGGTTCTTGTCCGCCAGCCTGATCGTGTACTGGTCGGGCTGGGACATCGTCTGGAAACTGATGATCGCCGTGATCATCGGCTATGTCATCCTCGCGATTCACGAATGGCGCTACAAGGGGCAGACGCCGAAGCTCGAGTTCCGTTCGGGCTTCTGGGTGCCGGTCTGGCTGGCCGGCCTGACGCTGATCAGCTGGCTCGGCGAGTACCCGGCGCGTGAAGCGTCCGCCGGAAACATTCATGTGCTCAGCTTCGGCTGGGCCATCCTGGTGATAGCCGTATTTTCGGCATTGGTCATGTGGCTGGCCGTTTCCTTCCGCCTGCCGAAGGAAAAGGTCGAAAAGCATCTCATGGAAACCATCGAGGACGAACGCCCCGAGCCGGTAGTCAAACCGGGAGACTAGCAAAGCCGCCCAACCCTGCTGCGTGCGGAGCACCCGCCCGAATGGGGGGGCGCTCGGCCCACGGACGTGCTTGACTTTTGACCGGAGCTTACGGCATGCTTTGGGCAGGTTTCGAGCGTTCATTACATGGATTTGGGCCAACAGGTGTTGCGTACCGACGCTGCGGGGCTGCCCCTGGAATGGGTCGGCTACCAGGACGCCGTTCGCCTCTACAGTCTTGGACACGTGGCCTACACGCTCGGTCAAACGTTGTTTTGCCTGCAAGGCGGCACCAATGCGGTAACCGGCGAGCGTTCGCGGCTCGAAATCCATTCGATCATCGCGAGCTACGGCAAGAGCGTGGCTGCGAAGCGAATCGAAGAGGGTTACATTCCCCCGGTTTCCAACGCCGCATTGTTCAAGCGTGATGCTTATCTTTGCCTGTATTGCGGCGGGCGCTTTGCGGCACGCGAACTCTCACGCGATCACATTCTTCCGGTCAGCCGGGGCGGGCTGGACGAGTGGCGCAATCTAGCCACCGCCTGTCGACGCTGCAACAACCACAAGGCGGGGCAGACCCCCGAGCAGGCGGGCCTGCAACTGATTGCCGTACCGTTTACGCCCAGCTACGCCGAGTACATCTACCTCAAGGGCAAACGCATTCTCGCCGATCAAATGGAGTTTCTGAAAGCGCATTTCCCGCGTACCAGCCCGCTGCTCACACGCCTTCCAGCCGGCACGGCCTGAGCGGAAAACCGCTCAACCGTGTCTGCGCAAGCATGGCGAACACTACCGTGGCAAATTCGGACGGGCTTTACCTGGGGTTGATGTCCGGCACCAGCGTGGACGGCGTGGTGGACGCGGCGTTGATCCGGCGCACGGGCGCCGCCGTGAAGTTGGTCGGCGCCGAGCTTGTCTCCTATTCGTCGGACTTGCGCGCCGCGCTGCGCGGGCTTGCGTCCGGCGAAGGCGGGATCGAGGCGCTGGGCCGCGCCGATGCGCAGGTGGGCAACGCCTTTTCCGCCGCCGCGATGACCTTGCTCGAAAACTGCGGCGTTGCCGCCGAAGACGTCCGCGCGATCGGAAGCCACGGACAGACCGTGCTGCACCGGCCCGACCTTGGTATTTCGCTGCAGATCGGCGACGGTGCGCGCATCGCGCAGTCCACCGGCATTACCACCGTCAACGATTTTCGCCGCGCCGATCTTGCCGCGGGTGGCGAGGGCGCACCGCTCACGCCGACTTTTCACCGTGCCGTGTTCGCCTCGCTCGAGCAGGCGCGGGCAGTACTCAACCTGGGCGGTATTGCAAACCTCACCGTGCTACACCCGGGCCAACCCGTGCACGCCTTCGATGTCGGCCCTGCGAACACCTTGCTCGATGCGCTTGCCCGCGAGACGACCGCTGCCGATTGCGACCGCGACGGCGCGCTCGCAGCGAGCGGTCGGGTGAGCGAAGCCCTTCTGGAAGCGCTGCTGGCCGATTCCTGGTTCGCCCGTCCGCCGCCGAAAAGTACCGGTCCGGAGTATTTCAATCTCGATTGGGTTCGTACTCATGAAGCCGCGCAAGGCATCGATGCCCGCCATCTTGCGGCGACGCTTGCCGAACTCACGGCGGCGAGCGTCGCACAGGCACTGGCAGGCCGGCCCGTCGCGCGACTTTATTGCTGCGGAGGCGGCGTGCACAACCCCGAACTCATGCGCCGCCTGGCCGCGGACCTGCCCGGGATCGACGTGACATCCACCGCCGAGCTGGGCGCGGACCCGGACTTCGTCGAGGCCATGTGTTTCGCCTGGCTTGCGGGCGAAACGCTCGCCGGGCGGCCCGGGAATCTGGCGGAAGTTACCGGTGCGCGTTGCCCCGCCGTCCTCGGCGCCATTCATCACCCCTGAGCAGCATGCAGGAGCGTCCTCCCGGCCGCGACGCGGTGCCGTGGCAATTCGACTATCGCGACGGGGCCCGTCGCTCCTGCAGACCTGCTCAGCGTGTGGGGTTGAAGGTTCCCAGAGGATAGAGTGCGTGCAGTATGCCCGCGCCGGGCGAGGTAAATGAAACGAGCGCGGCCGTACCCGAACCGAATTTGATCCCGCCTTCCCCCCGCGCGCCAATCAGCCATTGCGCCAACCCCGCAACATCGGGTGCGTGTGCAATGACGGCAAACGGTCCCGGGCCGGTGGCGACCAGCGAATCCAGGAGCGCCTCGGGCCGAAAACCGGGTTGGAGCAACGGCGTGCCAGTCGGCGCCGCGAGGCCGAAAGCCGCGCTGAGCAGTTCCGCCGTTTCCACTGCGCGCACCAGCGGGCTCGACCAGACCGCTTGCGGTGAGGGGATCAGTTCGGCCAGCACCCTGGCGGCCCGTTGTACCTGCGTCCTGCCCGCCGCAGTCAAGCGCCTCGCCGCATCGCCCCGGCTGCCGGCCGGTTCGGCCGGCCCGTGGCGCATGATCAACAGCACGGTATCCCGGGTTTGCTGCATGATCTCAACGCGACGTCGTCTGGATCGGTACTGTCTCTGGTTCGTTGAGTAGCGTGTTGATTTCGGCAAGGATCGTGTCGAGTTCACTCTCGTTGTAGCCGATATGAATATAGGCCACCGTTCCATTGCGATGCAGCATTACCATGAAGGGCAGCGCCCGCACGCCATACTGCTCTCCGAGATCCCCATCGTAGTCCCGGGTGACGACAAGATTGGGCAGGCGCGAGGTGAGAATATCCGAGGCTTGCGCGAACGTATGCCGGGGCTCGCGGTAATTCACCGCCACGACTTGCATGCGCAGTCCGCGCTCGGTCGCAACGGATTGCAGCCCGGCCAACACCGGCAATTCCTTCATGCAATAGTGGCACCAGGTCGCCCAGAAACTGATCACCACCACGTCGCCGCGCAATTCGGACAGGTGCACCGGCTTGCCGGCGGCGGTTTTGCCCAGGTAATCAGGCGGGATATCGCCGGCAGCCAGTGTGGGTTGCTCGGGTTGCGGCGCCGCACAAGCGCCGCAGAACACCGCGATTGCAAGCAGCACCACGGTCAAACGATTACAACGCGTGGCTTGTCGTATCCACATTTTCAACCCTCCCCCAAACGCCGGAACGAATCGGCTCGTCAGGCGGCGAAAGACGATCCGCAGCCGCAGGTGGTGGTGGCGTTGGGATTTCTGATGATGAAACGCTCCCCCTGCAGATCCTCGGCATAGTCGATTTGCGCGCCTTCGAGATAGGGCATGCTCAACGGGTCCACCAGCAGCGTTACACCGTGGCGCGTGAGTTCATGGTCGTCCTCGCCGGCCTTCGACTCGAAACCGAAACCGTACTGAAAGCCCGAGCAACCGCCTCCCGAAATGTAGACGCGCAACTTGAGTGACGGGTTGTCTTCCTCGGCGATCAGGCTCCGAATCCGGGCAGCCGCCGCTTCGCTGAGGCGCAGCTCGCAGGATTCCGGTTCGCTCGCATGTTCGGACATATCGCTCATGAAACAACTCTAACACCCTTGTGCCCGGTTCTCAATCCTCGCCTTCGCCTGATTGTGCCTTCGAGGGCTTCTCCTGTTCGCTGCTTTCGCCGGTTCCCGACCTGGAGGGTCTGTCCTGCTCCCTGCTTTTGGCTTTTTTGTGCTCGATTGCCAGCGGCTCCCCGTTCTTCCGATACACGAGCTTGCCGTTGACCTGCGCGCCCGCCGCCATCTCGAGCACGTTGTAAAAGACATCACCCTTGATCTGGGCGCTCGGGCCGAGCACCAGTCGCCCCGAGGCGTGCAATTCTCCCTCGATGGTACCGTTCACCTCCACGTTGGCCACGTGGACTTCCCCCGTCACATAACCGGCCTCCTGGATGTCCAGGCGCGCTTCCTCGTCGGTGCCGCTGACATTTCCCTCGATACGCCCTTCCAGGTAAAGTCCATTGGAAAAATTGACGTCGCCGCTGAGGGTCGTCTCGGCGCCGATCAGGGTTTCGATTTCCGCATGGGACCTTCGCTTTGCCATCGCTTACTCCATCAGCCTTGAAAGGCCGGCCAACTGTAGCTGCCGGACACGCTCGCTTCGCTCTTTTCCAGCGAAATCGAAATCTCCACCTTTCGGGGAGTGAAGCCCGCCGGCAATCTGAGCGTGCCGGAGAGATTTCGGAAGTAGCGTAACGTAAAATCCATGGGGCCGGCACCCCGCAGGGAAATTTTCTCGAGCGGCAATTGTTTCTGCTCGCCATCGAGCATCCCCGACACCACGATGCGGCAGACACCTGAAACGGTTTGGCCGCGATTCTCGCCCGCATGCACGAGCACAATCTGGAAACGAAATTCGCGCGAGCGGCGCGTGGGGATAATCTGCAGACCCGCGATTTTCACCTCGGCTTCACCCGCGCCGCCGGTCACGATCCCTTCATAAAAGGCCAGCTTGCGCCGAATCTGCATTTGCTTTGCCTTGAGCTCGAACATCGCCTGGCGCGTAGCGGCTTCACTTTTTTTGGAGAGTGCCAGCGATTGCGCCAGAAACGCCGTCCTTGTACGCAGCCGCGCGTTGTCGGTCGACTGCGTCGAGAGTGCCCGCTCGAGCTCCGTGGTTTGGGCCAGTCCCCTCAACGCGGAAGGCGCGCCCCAGTACACGCCGGCGAAATAGCAAAGCGCCAACGCGGCGGCGAAAATCAACGTCAGCAGCGCGATTCGGCGCCAGTCCCTGCTGCGCCTGTCCTGTCGTATCCGTGGCCGGGGGTGTTTGCGCATCCGGTCTGCCGCACGCAAAGCGGATATGGTACCCGTTCCAGCCTGCGTTGTTCACGATGCCTCATGCATCAAGTGGACTTTATAATCGCCGACAGTCGGGAAAGGATTTCACCATGCTCTGGTTACTGGCATTCCACCTGATTTTCATGGTGACCTGGTTTGCGGGGCTGTTCTATCTGCCGCGCCTGTTCATCTACCACCGCGAGGCGCTGGGCAGCGGCGACAGCGCAGCCTGCGCACGTTTCGAGAAGATGGAGCGACGCTTGTACACCATCATGTCCATCGGTGCCGTTGCCACCATCGGCTTCGGCGTGGCGCTGCTCGCCGGTTGGTTCTGGCCGCTCCCCGGCTGGCTGATCGCCAAGCTCGTCCTGGTGGCCGCGCTGCTCCTGTATCACCTTTATTGCCGTCGCTTGATCGCTCATCTGGCCCGGGGGCGCTGCCCGCATTCGGATAAATTTCTGCGCTACTTCAACGAGTTGCCCGGCCTCTTCCTGCTCGTGATCGTGATTCTTGCCGTGGTGCGGCCTTTTTGATGCGATACGGGCTGCGCGGCGCGCGCCAGCGGCCGGTCTGGCCATCGTGTTGCGGGCGCGGAGGCGGAGCGACCGGAAAGACCCAGGGCGCCAGCTCGGTGAGCGCGCGATCGTACACCTTGCGTTTGAAGAAAATCACGTCGCCCACCGCATGCCACCAGTCCACCCAGCGCCAACGGTCGAATTCGGGATGACCCACGGCATTCAGGCAAATGCTGTCCTCGGGCGCGGTCAATTCGACGACGAACCAGATTTGCTTCTGGCCGACACAGCGCGGGCTCGTATTCTTGCGCTGGTAACGCTGCGGCAAGCGGTAATACAGCCAGTTTTCCGTGCGCCCGAGGATACGCACTTCCTCGGCGCCGAGCCCCACCTCTTCGTGCAGTTCCCGGTAAGCGGCTTCCTCGGCGGTCTCGCCGATCTCGATACCACCCTGGGGGAATTGCCAACCGCGGTTGCGGATGCAACGCGCCCACAGCACTTCTCCGTCGCCCCGGGACACAATCAACCCGACGCAGGCGCGAAATCCCTCATAATCAATTGTTTCTGTCATGCGCTCCACAGCGCACCCGAATCGCGCAGCTATGTCTCGCAGTATAAAACAGTCTGAAAAGGGGCGCATGAAGATCGCTGCGCGCACTCTGCGTGTGCCGATTCTCGCCGCCCTGGGCGCGGCGACGCTCCTGATTCTCATCGCTTCGCTCTTTGTCGGCAGCGTTGCGCTTTCCCCGGCAGAAGTCATTGCGGCTCTCGGAGGCCAGGCCGGTCGGATTGCACAAACCCTGGTCCTGGACATTCGCCTGCCGCGCACCCTGGCGGCCTTTGCCACCGGCGGCCTGCTCGGACTGGCCGGCGCGCTGATGCAGATTCTGCTGCGCAATCCGCTCGCCGATCCCTTCATTCTGGGCGTATCGGGCGGCGCGGCCGTCGGCGCCCTCGCGGCGCTGCTCGCCGGGCTGGGCACGATGGCGATCACAGGCAGCGCCTTCGGGGGCGCCCTGATCAGCATCCTGATCGTTTTCGTGCTGGCCCACGGGCGCGGCAGCTGGGCGCCGACCCGGCTGCTGCTGACCGGCGTGGTGGTGGCCGCCGGCTGGGGCGCGGCCATCAGCCTGCTGTTGGTCCTGAGCCCCAACGCGACCCTGCGCAGCATGTTGTTCTGGCTGATGGGCGATCTAGCCTACCGTGCCGCCTGGCAAACACCCCTGGTGCTGCTTGCGGTCGCCCTGATCGTTGCGCTCCCCTGCGCTCGTTCCCTCAATGTTCTCGCCCGGGGCGAGGTGCAGGCACGTGCGTTCGGCGTTTCGGTTCGCCCCCTGACGATCGGGCTTTACATCGGCGCCTCGCTTCTCACCGCCGTAGCGGTAGTGGAAGCCGGAACCATCGGCTTTGTCGGCTTGATCGTGCCGCACATGATCCGGCTTGTGGGCGGCTCCGATCACCGCCTGGTGCTGCCCGGTGCGGCACTCGGCGGCGGCGCCCTGCTGACACTGGCCGACATGCTGGCGCGCTCCGTCGCCGCGCCCCGCGCCCTGCCGGTCGGGGTGGTGACGGCGGCCATCGGCGTTCCGCTGTTCCTGTATCTTCTGCTCCGTTCACGCAACACGGGGCAACTCGGATAATGCGCCTTTCCGCCCCACGGGCACCCGGCATGACGGCCTCGTCGCGGCTGGAATGTCGCGCACTGCGTGTGGAACGGGGGCGACGTTGCCTGATTCGCCGCATCGATTTCGCGCTGGCTCCGGGGGAAATCGTCGGCCTGGTCGGCCCCAACGGCGCGGGCAAATCGAGCCTCCTCACGACCCTTGCCGGTCTTGCGCCCGAAGCGGCGGGAGAGGTCACCTTGGATGGGCAAAGCCTGGACAATCTCGGGCGCCGCCAGATCGCCCGGCGGATGGGCTTCCTGCCCCAGGACAGCGAAGATCCTTACCCGGCAACCGTACTGCAAACCGCGCTCATCGGGCGCCATCCGCATATCGACTTCTGGCGTTGGGAATCGCGCGCCGATATAGCCAAGGCGCGCTCGGCGCTGCGGCGCATGGGACTGGCGCAGTTCGCCGAACGCGAGATCGCGACCCTGTCCGGTGGCGAACGCCGCCGTCTCGCGATCGCGGCGATCCTCGCCCAGGCCCCGCGCGTGTACCTGCTGGACGAACCGCTGGAGGCTCTCGATCTTGCCTACCAGGCCCGGGTGCTGAGACTGTTGCGGCGCCTCGCCGATCAACATGCGGCGGCCATCCTGTTGAGTCTCCATGACCTTTCGGTCGCGGCGCGGCACGCAGATCGAGTCATTTTGCTCGACGGTGAGGGCGGCAGCGATGTCGGTCCTGCCGATGCCGTACTTCAGGCGGACAGGCTGAGCCATGCCTACGGCTGCGTCATGCGCTGCATCGAAGTCGAAGGCTCCCCTTATTTCATAACCGATTGAATCGTCCTCGGGCCGGTCAGAAACCATCTCCAAGTATGGGCCGGCGAACATTCACCGCCGAGACCGCCGCTCGCGACCTGTATATCGACGCGGCCGTTCAGGCTGTCTGACCGCAGGCGGCCTCGATGCATTTCATGACTTCTTCGCGCGCACGCTCGGGCCCGCGCCAACCGCCGATCCTGACCCACTTGCCGTGCTCGAACGCCTTGTATTGCTGGAAAAAATGCTCGATTTGCTGCTTCAGCCCCTGCGCAAGGTCATCGCCGGAGCGCACATTGCCAAAACCGGGATAGAGCTTCGCCGCAGGCACAGCCAGCAGCTTGGCATCGCCGCCTTTCTCGTCGGTCATCTCCAGCAGATCGATCGGTCGGACCTCGACCATGCAACCGTACACCAGCGGAAAAGGCGTGACCACCAACACGTCGAGCGGATCACCGTCGTCGCAATACGTTCCCGGAATGAAACCGTAATTGGCCGGATAGACCATCGAGGTGGACAGGAACCGATCCACGGCCAACAGACCGGAGTTCTTGTCGATTTCATACTTGACCGGCACCGCCTGAGAAGGAATCTCTATGATGGCGTTGAGAGCCTCCGGCGGCTCCTTGCCGGGGCCGAGTCGCTTGAAATCCATGAGTGCTTTCCCGTTCGCAAAGCACTTATTTTAGCAATTGCGAAACTCCGGTCGGATCGGTGCGCCGTCGGGTTTATTGTACACTGGCCGAAAATTCACGGCAGCATTCGAATGAACCTGAAGATTTTTCGCCTTGCACCGGTACTGCTGGTCTTCCCGCTGGCGTTGGCGGGATGCGGCGTACCCAAGTCCGCCTCGAACGCCGCTTCCGATTCCCCGGATCAGGCGCCCGCCCCCGCCACCTTGTCCAACGCGGTCATTGCCACGCCGCTGGTCGTGATGGCCCGCCAGGTGCGCGCCGCCGACAGCGCCACCGCGGCCGCCGCGCTTTCCAACCGCCTGATTCACGTCAACGACCAGCGCCAGATCCAGGTTTACATTCACGTAAAGGCGCTCGGCGCCGATCTGCAGCAAACGCTCGGCGAAGCGGGCGCCACGGATATTCTGGTGTCCAAACCCCTGGGCCTGTACCAGGCTTGGGTGACGCCGGATGCGCTTGCCAGGATCGCGGCCCTGAAGGCCGTCACCCGCATCACGCCGCCGAGTTACGGTTTTACCCGGCCCACGACGCATTGACACAATTCCTTCTGTTTTCTCCTTCGTTTCCAGTCTGAGGTCAAACATGTTTTCATTCCGACTCACGGCCCGCATCGGGGCTGCCATCGGGGCTCTCGTTATCGCCTTGCCGGCAGCAGCCGGCACGCTCTCTCCGCAACTGCGCGCGCTCGCAGATTCCTACCGGCAAAACCCCGAAAGCGCGCTCACTCGTGCCCTGGAAAGCAGCCGTGACCAACCGTCGCCGCTGTTCTCGCCGCATGTCAATGCGGCCGGCAAGGTGCAGGTGTACATGCATTTTCCAAACGGCATCCCGCCCTCGGCGGAGGCGCTCTCGCGGCTCGGCGCGAGCCGGATTCTCACCAGCCGCCCTCTGGGCGTCGTGCAAGCCTGGATTCCCGTTGCCAATCTCGGCAGGGCGGCCGCGCTCGAAGGCATCTCGCACGTGGGCCTGCCCGATTACGCCTATGTCAAGAACGCGCACATACGGCCGCGTGCGGGCGGCTGCGATGCGGTGCCCACGGGACTCGACATCAATGGCGACGCCCTCGTGGCGGAAAACGTCGCAGAGGTGCACGCCCAGGGCATCACCGGCCAAGGCGTCAAAATCGGCATTATCTCCGACGGTGCCGATTGTCGCTCGGTCTCGCAACAGGCCGGTTACCTGCCCGGCAACATTTTCATTCCCGCGGCCCTCGCGGGCGAGGGCGACGAAGGCACTGCCATGCTCGAGCTGGTGCACGCCTTGGCCCCGGATGCGCTCCTGGGCTTTTGCGGGCCGGAGACCTCGGCAGAATTTCTCCTGTGCTTCGACGAATTCGCCCAGTGGGGCGCGGACGTCATCTCCGATGACCTGGGGTTTTTCCCGGTTGCTTACAACTTCAGCGTCTTCGACAGCAATGGCCAAAACCAGATTGTCGCATTCGCCAACGCCCACCCGAACATTTCCCTGACCACCTCGGGCGGAAACGACAGGAAGGACTACTACGAGGCGGACTACTTTGCCGACACCAGCCCCACTTCGCCCGATCTCGGCAGCATCAGCCTGTCCCCGGCCTATACGGTAGGCCCCTACGGCGGCGCCGCCAACCGCAGCTACGTTTCGGCCACGAACTTCGGCCAGGCGATCGGCAAAGGCGATGTCGCCGCCATGAAAGTGAGGATCTTCAGTGGCGCCGGCCTGTTTGCAGACCTCACCTGGAACGACCCCGCCAACGGGCCTTACGACGACCTCGACCTGTTTCTTCTCAAGCCCGACGGCAGCGTTGCCTGCGGCTCCAGCCAGGACCAGTGGTGTGCGTCCACTTTCGACCAGAAAAACCATCCGGGCGACCCCAACGATCCGGCCAATTATCCACTCGAGTTTCTGAGCTACAGTAATAACAGCGGCTCCACGCAAACGCTGTATCTGGTGGCATTCTGTTTCGACTGCACAGCGCACGGCACCAACCCGTTGCATATCAAGCTCTACGGTTTCATGAATGGGGGCGGGACGTTCCATTTCACCACCAACGGGGGCATCAGCGGCCACCCCGCCCTCGAGGTGGAGACCGCAACCGCCGCCGCCCGGTTCGTGGGCCTGAACCTGGACGGTTCTCCCAAGACCCATATGGAGGATTTCAGCGACGTCGGCCCGTTCACGTACGGGGACTGGACGCAGGCACCGCAATTCCGCCAAAAGCCCGACATTACCGGCATTGACGGCGTGCTGGTCAGCGGTGCCGGCGGTTTTGGCTCCGATATCGGCAATGGTGCCCTGTTCTTCGGCACTTCGGCCGCCTCTCCCAATGTCGGCGCCGTCATCGTACTGCTGCGGGGCGCATTCCCCAATGCCGCGGCCAACGCCGCCGGATGGGAGCAGATTATCATGGACACGGCCAGCACACAGGCCATTGACGATTATTCTCTGAATGCGAGCGGGGCGGGTCTCGTGGACGCAGCGGCGGCCGCTTCCAGCCTCGGTCTGGGCATCACGGCCACCATTACGACGCCGGCGCAGTCGCCGTTCTCGGTGGATCCGAACACGGATGTCTCCTTCGCCGCGACCTGCGACTACGAGGGCAACGATCCCGCTACCTATGGCTGGACCTTCGGCGGCCCCGGCTCCGGAGCACCGCCTGGCGCCACCGGCCTCGCCCCCGCGCCGGTGCAATACGCCAATGGCGGCATTTATACGGCCACCTTCACCTGCGAAGTCGACAATCAGGGCGGTTCGGATACGACGACCATCGCCGTGCAGGCTGCCGCCACGGCCGAAGACCGGTCGCTGACCGTTCCGTACCAAACGGCGACGACGGGACACTTCCAGGGCAGCGGCATCGGCGGCGAACAGATAACCTATGAGGTGGTTTCGCAGCCTGCGCACGGAACCGTGGCGATCGGCAGCTCGGACAGCTTCACGTATACGCCCGACACCGGCTTCAGCGGCAGCGATTCCTTCACCTACGACATCGACAACGGCGCGATGAAATCGAACACCGCGACCGTCTCCGTCACGGTTCAACAGGCCCCG
>JAKDMP010000185.1 GCA_030452225.1 Gammaproteobacteria bacterium | reverse complement strand
CTTGCCCGCGCACGAGCATGTGGACGTGCCGGGCACGGTTCGAGAGAAACACCGCCGCCTGACCGGCGGAGTTACCCCCGCCCACCACCGTCACCTCCTCACCCTCGCACAGCGAGGCCTCCACATAGGTCGCGCCATAATAGATGCCGGCGCCCTGGCAATCGTGTTCGTTGTCGAGCCCGAGGCGCCGGTACTCGGCGCCGCTGGCGATGACGACGGTGCGGGTCTTGATCGCCTCGCCGTCGTCGAGTCCCAAGGTGAACGGTCGCTGGCGGCAATCGAGCGAGCACGCGCTGCGTGGTGTCACCACGTCGGCGCCGAACTTCTGCGCCTGGGTCAGCCCGCGCCCGGCCAGCGCCTGGCCCGATATACCCGTGGGAAAGCCCAGATAATTCTCGATCTTCGAGCTGGCGCCCGCTTGGCCGCCCGGCGCGGTGCCCTCGATGACGATCACGCGCACACCTTCCGAGGCGGCATACACCGCGACCGCCAGGCCAGCCGGCCCGCCGCCCACCACGGCCACGTCGTAAACCTCCACCGCCTCGCGTGGCTCCGATAGCCCCAGGCAGTCGGCGATCGCGCGCGGCGACGGTCGCTTCATCAGCTTGTCGCGGCAGACGACGACCGGCAGGTCCGCGCGCGCAATGCCGAGCTCGCGCAGGACCGTCTCGGCGCTCGCGTCGCTCTCCACGTCGACATAGCGATAGGGGTGGCCGTTGCCCGTCAGAAAGCTTCTGATGAGCAAGGTGCCGCCCGTGTGGCTTGAGCCGACCACGATGACATCGCCCTGCTGATTCTCGATCAGCGCGGTGCGGCGCAGGATGAACGCGCGCGTTACCACCTCGGCGATATCGGCATGCCGCGCGATCAGCCTCCTGAATCCCTCGCGAGCGATGAACAGCATCTGGCCTGACTCGATCACGGTCCCGCGCACCAGGCTGCGCCGGTTGGAGAACATATCGATCTCGCCGGAAAACTCACACGGCCCGTGCGCGGTGATCTCTTGTTCGCCCTCCCAGCCCAAGTGGGAGATGCGCAACTTCCCGGCCAGAATCACAATAAACTCGGCGTGCTGCTCGCCGACATCGAACAATACCTCGTGCGCCTTTACGTCATGCACCGTCCCGAACGCCCGAGCGGCCTCGAGCTGCGCCTGGGTCAGCGTCGGAAACGCTTGCGCGCGGCGGCGCGTCCAAGGGTCGGCCGAGTTGGACATATGATTGCGCGGGAGGCTTTCCATCAACGTATGTTAGCAAAAGCCATATCATAACGCGCACCCAGGGCGGCTCTATTTGATCACTCGCGCGCGTGATTCTTGCGGGCTCTCGGGTGCACACAGGAGCGGAAGGCGCGCGGAGCCGGCCGTGGATCTTCTTGCGTATAGGAAGGTGGGATTTTGTTTCACCGTTCAATTAAAAAAATTGAAACAAGGTCCCGCCGTAGATTCCGTGCATCACCTAGGGCATGCCCGAGTTGAAAAGCGGTCCCGGGTGGTGCAACTTTGATTGTCAGAGGGCAGATTGACACTCACCACCAGGCTACTTGAGATCGAACATCCCTATTCACCATTTATCGCGTGCAGGAGCACGCGGGAGGACAGCATGAAAGCGCTCATCTATAACGGACCCCGCGACGTCAGCGTGACGGAGGTACCCGACCCGAAGATCGAGCGGCCGACCGACGTGCTGGTCAAGATTACCAGCACCAATATCTGCGGCTCCGACCTGCACATGTACGAGGGTCGCACCGACTTCGAGTCGGGCCGCATATTCGGCCACGAAAACCTGGGCGAAGTGGTCGAGATCGGCAACGGCGTCGACAAGATCAAGGTCGGCGATATGGTCGCGATGCCGTTCAACATCGGCTGCGGCCATTGCCACAACTGCGAGAGCAGCCTCACCAACTACTGCTTCACCATGCAGCCAAACGAGGGCATGGCCGGAGCTGCCTACGGCTTCGCCGACATGGGCCCGTACGACGGCGGCCAAGCCGAATATCTGCGCGTACCCTATGGCGATTTCAACTGCCTGCGCCTGCCCGAGGACGCGCGCGAGAAGGAGAACGACTACGTGATGCTCTCCGATATCTTCCCGACGGGCTGGCACGCGGTGGAGATGTCCGGCCTGCAGCCGGGTGACTCGATCGTGATTTACGGCGGCGGGCCGGTGGGGCTGATGGCGGCGCTGTCCGCGTCGCTCAAGAGCGCCGCGACGATCATGGTCGTCGACCGCCACCCGGATCGCCTGCGTCTGGCCGAGGAGATCGGCGCCATTGCCATCGACGACTCCAAGGACGACCCGGCCAAGGAGGTACTCGATCGCACCGACGGCCTCGGCGCCGACCGCGGCTGCGAGTGCGTCGGCTATCAGGCGCACGAACCGGACGGCGAGGAGCAACCCGGCATAACCATGAACCGTCTGGTGCAGTCGGTGAAGTTCACCGGCGGCATCGGCTCGGTGGGTGTGTTCATACCCCAGGACACGGGCAGCCCCGACGAGCTCGGCAAGCAGGGCCAGATAGCCTTCGACTACGGCCTGCACTGGTTCAAGGGCCAGTCGCTCGGCAACGGTCAGGCGCCGGTTAAGCGCTACAATCGTCAGTTGCGCGCGCTGATCCATGCCGGCAAGGCGAAGCCGTCGTGGATCGTCTCCCACGAACTGCCCCTGGCCCAGGCGCCGGACGGCTACAAGCGCTTCGACGCGCGCGAAGACGGTTGTACCAAAATCATCCTCAAGCCTGGGGCGTGAGCGAGCAGCACAGGAGTCAAGATCATGGCATCGACATTGCCGGGTAAGAGCATCGCCATCCTCGTCGCCGATGGCTTTGAGCAGATCGAGCTCACCGAGCCCCGCCAGGCGCTCGATGAGGCCGGCGCCGAAACGCACGTCGTCTCGCCGGCTGACGGGAAGGTGAAAGGCTGGAAGTTCACGGACTGGGGCGAGGAAGTCCCGGTCGATGTGGCCCTCGATCAGGCCAGTCCCGAGAGTTACGACGCGCTGTTTCTGCCGGGCGGCGTGATGAACCCCGACGCGCTGCGCACGCAGCCCCGGGCGCTGGAGTTCGTCAAGGCGTTCTTCGACGCCGGCAAGCCGGTGGCGGTGATCTGTCACGGGCCGTGGACGCTGATCGAAGCCGACGTCGTGCGTGGTCGCGCCCTCGCTTCCTGGCCAAGCATCGCGACCGATATCCGTAACGCCGGCGGTACCTGGGTCGACGAAAAGGCCATCATCTGTACCGAGG
>JAKDMP010000063.1 GCA_030452225.1 Gammaproteobacteria bacterium | reverse complement strand
CCGACCTGCCGCCCAAGACGGTAATCGTACGCACGCTGGAACTCAACCGCGAACAACGAAGACTCTATGAAACGCTGCGACTGACGCAGCACGACCGGGTACGGAAGGCCATTCGTCAACGCGGGCTTTCCCGCTCCGGAATCGTCGTGCTCGATGCCTTGCTCAAGCTGCGCCAGGTTTGCTGTGACCCGAGGTTGGTCAAACTCGAAAGCGCACGCAAGACACGAAGTTCCGCAAAACTCGATGCGCTTCTCGAATTGCTCGACGGGCTGCGGGGCGAGGATCGCCGCGTGCTGGTATTCTCGCAGTTCACGGAAATGCTTGCCCTGATCGAATCGGCACTGCACAAACGAAGCGTTCCACACCTGGTGCTTACGGGCCAGACGCCGGGAGGCGAACGTGCGGAATTGATCGGCCGGTTTCAAACCGGCGACGTGCCGGTCTTTCTGGTGAGCCTCAAGGCGGGCGGAGTCGGCCTGAACCTCACCGCCGCGGACGCGGTTATTCACTACGATCCGTGGTGGAACCCCGCGGTGGAGAACCAGGCCACCGATCGCGTCTATCGCATCGGCCAGGAAAAACCCGTCTTCGTGTACAAGCTCCTCTGTTCCGGCACTGTGGAGGAAAAGATTCATGCCTTGCAGGCGCGCAAGGCCAAGCTTGCCGAAGCGCTGTTGGAGGGAGACGGCAGCGGCGCTCTGCACTTGGGCGAAGAGGAGTTGGCCGAACTATTCGCGCCCCTGGACTAGCCTGCCAGCCGCATCGGACCGGCCGGAACAAGCGCTGCGAGCGCCCGGAATGCCGCCTTGAGCCATCCGTCTGCGAGCTCTGCGGCGAGCGCCTGCCGAGACTTGCATAACCGGGACGCCGAACGGGAGCGGCCGGCAGCCTTCCGACTGCCGCGGGCATGGCCCGCTTCTGCGCGCAGCAATGAATCAGCCGTGCGCGGCTATTTGATTTTGGCTTCCTTGTAGGACACGTACTTGCGTACCACCGGATCGAACTTCTTGATCTCCATCTTGCCGGGGGTGTTGCGCTTGTTTTTCGTGGTGGTGTAGAAATGCCCTGTCTTGGCACTCGAGACCAGCCTGATCTTCTCGCGAGGGGAATGCTTGGCCATCTGTCTGCTCCTTAAACCCGGACGCCGCGGTCGCGAAGCTCGGCGATCACGACCTCAATGCCCTTTTTGTCGATGGTGCGCAGACCTTGCCCCGAAACCCGCAGGCGCACATAGCGCTTCTCCGAGGGTAGCCAGAAGCGGCGCGACTGGAGATTGGGCAGGAAGCGGCGGCGCGACTTGTTGTGCGCGTGCGAAACGTTGTTGCCGGCAAGAGGCTTCTTGCCGGTGACTTGGCAAACACGGGACATGGGCGGCTCCGCAGAGACGTGTCAAATTTCGAGCAGGCTATTTTAGCGTTTGTCGCCATGAACCGCAAGTTCGGGGAGTGCCGGCTTCCAGCCGTCCTGGCCGGCAAGGCGCCGGTGCTCCCGTTTCAGCTTATGTCTGCGCGAAGACCTCGATTATTTTTTCGTTGAAGGCGGGAATATCGTCGGGCTTGCGGCTGGTGACGAGCGTATTGGGCCCGCCCGTACACACGCAGACCTCTTCGTCCACGCGGGTGCCACCGGCATTTTCGATATCCGTGGCGATGCTCGGCCAGGACGTGAGCGTGCGCCCGCGCACGAGGTCGGCCTCGACCAGCGTCCACGGGCCGTGGCAGATCGAAGCCACGGGCTTGCCCGTTTCGAAAAAAGCCTTGACGAATTCGATCGCGCGCGGCTCGGTGCGCAATTTGTCCGGGTTCATCACCCCGCCCGGAAGCAGCAGCGCGTCGTACTTTTCGGCATCGGCCTCGTCCAGGCGCACATCGACGGCCACTTTCCCACCCCAATCGGTATGGTTCCAGCCGGCGATTTCGCCGTCGCCGGGAGAAACCACTTCCGCCGCGGCGCCTGCGTCTTCCAGGGCCTTGCGCGGCTCGGTGAGTTCGGATTGCTCGAAACCGTCGGTCGCGAGAATGGCAATCGTTTTCCATTGCAGTGTAGCCGGCATGACTCTCCTCCGTTTGATTATGCGGGTTGCATGAGATTCCTGCGCAAATCCTGCAGGTAGGTAAATTCCTCGGCGAGCATTCTGGATTCGCGGCCGCCGAGCACCTTCTTTGCCTGTGGGAACAGATTCGCTTCCTCGTCCTCGATATGCTTTTCCACGGCCGCTCTGATTTCCCTGAATTTCCCCAACCATTCGGGGTCTTCGGCGTTGCTTTCGAGAAGCGTCATCAATTTGGCGTTCGCCTCTTCGTGCTCGTGTCGGTGTTCCTCGACCTGCCCGCGCAGATGCTCGAATTTCATCAGCCGTGCATACAGGATTTGCGATTCGGCATCATTGTGGGTTATCAGCCCGACGACGAGTTTTCGGCCCGTTTCACGGCGCTCCCGTGCGTCTTCGGGATGATTCTCCAAAGCTCCGAAGAGCCTGTCGAATGATTTTTTCGTCTCGTTGTGTTGCCGGGTCAAAAGCTCGTAAATGTCGCGGCTCATGCTCCATTTGCCTTTTATTCCGGGCTCCGAGGATGGCTGATTACGCTCCGCGGGCATGACTCTCTTTCATCCTGGCAGGAACATGAAGCAGCGTAGCAGGTGGATGATTTTTTATCAGTGCGCTGGCGCACGTTGCGGCGGCTAGCGTGATGTTCGCCGAATCGCGGCGGAGACCGCCGCTCCTACCCGTTTTTCCAGGGCGGGAGCTTTTGCGGGGCCAGCTCGAGCTTGAGGTTGGCGTAACGCGGCAGTCCGTCTTGAAACGGCGGCCAGGCTTCGCCCCCGACGAGCGGCAGGAGATAGCGACGCGCGGCGGCCGTGATGCCGTAACCATCCGAACGCATGAAGGATTTCGGCAGTTTTTTCTCGTGATTGGCGATCCGCGACAAGGGGGCCTTGCCCACCCGCCAGCGATAGGGCCGGTCCGAAAGGCGCTCTATAACCGGCATCACGGCGTTCTCGCCCGCCACGGCCAGTTCCACCGCCACGCGGCCCACGGCCCCGGCATGCTCCAGATCGGTCTGCGAGGCCAGGTGACGTGCCGAGCGCTGGAGGTAGTCCGCCACGGCCCAATGGTGCTTGTACCCCAGTTTCCCGGTCACCATGTTCGCCAGGCGCGGCGCAAGCCCGCCGAGCTGGGCATGGCCGAAGGCATCGCGGGTGCCTCCTTCGGAGAGAAAATGCCCCTTTGCATCGCGCACGCCCTCGGAGGCCACCACCACGCAGTAGCCGTTGCGTTGTACGCATGCCTTGACGCGCTCGAGAAAGTCGGCCTTGTCGAAGGTCTTCTCCGGAAACAGGATGAGGTGCGGCGCCTCGTCCCTGCCTTCGCCCGCCAAGCCCGCGGCGGCGGCTATCCAGCCGGCATGCCGCCCCATCACCTCGAGAATGAAAACCCGGGTGGAGGTTTCGGCCATGGACACCACGTCCATCGCCGCCTCGCGCGTCGATACGGCCACATACTTCGCCACCGAGCCGAAGCCCGGCGAGCAGTCGGTCACGGCAAGATCGTTGTCCACGGTCTTCGGGATGCCGATGCAGGCAAGCGGATAACCCAGCTCGCGCCCGATGCTGGACACCTTGAGCGCCGTGTCGGCGGAATCGTTGCCGCCGTTGTAGAAGAAGTAGCCGATGTCATGGGCGCGGAATACCTCTATCAGGCGCTGGTACTGCGCGCGCGACTCCTCGATCCCCTTGAGCTTGTAACGGCAGGAGCCGAACGCGCCCCCGGGCGTGTGCCTGAGTGCGGCAATCGCGGTGCGCGTCTCCTTGTTGGTATCGAAGAGTTCCTCGCGCAGCGCGCCGAGGATGCCGTTGCGGCCCGCGTAGAGCTTTCCGATCACGTCACGGTGCGCGCGCGCCGTCTCGATCACGGCAGCCGCCGTCGCGTTGATGACGGCAGTCACTCCGCCCGATTGGGCATACAAGGCGTTGCGGCTTGCCATGTCATGACACCGGAAGCAAAGTAGTCATTTTGCCATAGCCGACGGGGTATTCCGACCGGGGTATTGATTCGACATGCAAGGGCGTATACTCTGCCGTCCGCGATTCGATTTCTCCGCAAACAGGACTGACCATCATGCGCATCGTCTTACTGGGCGCGCCCGGTTCGGGCAAGGGCACACAGGCCAATCTACTCGGCCAACGCCTGGGTATCCCGCAGGTTTCCACCGGCGACCTGTTGCGCGATGCGCTCGCCTCGGGCAGCGAGCTCGGCCGCCGCGCCAAGGAGGCCATGAACGCCGGAAAGCTGGTCTCGGACGAGATCGTCCTCAAGATCATCAAGGAACGGCTTGGCATGGACGATGCGGCTTCGGGTTTTGTGCTGGACGGATTCCCGCGCAACGTGGCGCAGGCGAAAGCGCTCGACAAGCTGCTCAAAAAAATCGACCGACCCCTCCACAAGGCGGTACTGCTGGAAATTGACGACGACATCCTGTTGCAGCGCCTGACCGGAAGGCTCACCTGCCCCGAGTGCGGGCGCGTGTACAACCTTTACACCAACCCGCCGAAAATCGACGAGCAATGCGATCGCGACGGCAGCGACCTCATCCAGCGCAGCGATGACAAGCAGGCGACCATCGAGAATCGGCTGCGCGTCTACCGGGCGCAAACCGCCCCGGTGGCCGACTTCTATGCCCGCGAGGACAAATTGGCGACCGTCGATGCGGAAGGAGAAATCGACGAGATCGCGGGGCGCATGCGAACCGCGCTCAACGCCTGACTACAAGCTTGGGCAGCGCCCGGATGGCGGGCCACAGGCGCCGGCGTTCCTGTCGGGCGATTGAAGAACCTGGCGAGCGGCTTGAGCCAGCCGGGACTCAACCCGGTATCGAAACGCGGCCGAAGCGCACAACGCGCGGCGTGGGCCGAAGATTCCTGTCAGGCAGTCTGCCGGAGACGGTACGTCCTCAGCCGCGTGGCAAATCTCGCAAGCCCCGTCAACTCGCTTTGTTCGGCATTCGCCACCCACTCGCGCAAGCGTTCCACGACGCGATCGTTGGAATGACCGCGCTCCTCCCAGATGGAACGCAGACTCTCTCGGTAACGCCAGGCAACGGACAGCTGCGGGAAGCGCGCAATCAGGCGTTGGCGGCGCGTCAATGCTTCTTCGTCGAGCAGCCGCGCATCGCGCATGAGCAGCCGGCGGTTGCGGCGAAAGTACTTACCGCGGCTGCGGTTTGCGAGTTCCTCGCGCAGGATCGGCAACAACACCTCGCGCCGGTAGGCGCGCATGACATGCATGCGGTTGGTAACCACCGCTCGCAGCGCCTCGACATCGATACGGGCGGGCGACGAATACTTCGGCCGCGGATAGACCCGGCGTACTCGGGCCAGTCCGACCGCGGCGAGCGCTCGAATGTACATCCAGCCGACGTCGAACTCGAACCAGCGTATCGAGAAACGGGCGGAACTCGGGAAAGCATGGTGGTTGTTGTGCAGCTCCTCGCCGCCGGCAATCAACCCGAACGAGAGCACGTTGCTCGAAGCATCCGGCACTTCGAAGTTCCGGTATCCGCTGTGATGACCGAGCCCGTTGACGAGCGCCGAGGCAAGCAGCGGCATGGCGAGCATCTGGGCCGCCCAGATGGCCAGCCCCGGCGCGCCAAACAACACGATCTCCACGATCGCCAGCACGGTGACGCCCACGCGCGGCATGCGAAGGCAAAAGCGCTCGAAACGATCGTCCGGTGTGCCGCGGCCATATTTATCCACGATATCGGGTTGTTCCTTGTACGCACTTGCATACACCTCCGGCCCGTGCCCGAGAAAATAGCGCAAACCGAGGATTTGCGGGCTGTGCGGATCGTCTTCGGTCTCGACGAAGGCATGGTGCTTGCGGTGTATGGCCACCCACTGGCTGCATACCATGGCGGTCGTCAGCCACACCCAGAAGCGGAAGAACTGGCGCAGAACCGGGTGAAGATCCAGGGCGCGATGCGCCTGGTCGCGGTGATAATAGAGTGTCACGCCGATCACCGTAAGATGTATCGTAACGGCGGCGATCGCGAGATAGCCCCACCAGGGAAGCGGCAACAGGCCGTGTGCAATGAATTCAAGCATGAGAGGGGGATTGAGAACCTATGTCATTAAGGACTAGTCTAGCGCAGTTTGGTTCCCCGCTGCACGGTTTTGTACAGCCTGGAAAGCCCCATGCAAGCTTCTGATTTACAGAATTTTTTTTGATGCCAGCCCGGATGAGAGTGACTACGCCTACAACTCCGCAGACCGGGGCGCTCAGGCGGCGCATCGCCCCGGCTCCTCCCGCATGAGCAGCGCGGAACCGGTTTGCAGTGCGCAGGGACTGACCCGCCGCTTCGGGGCCGTCGAAGCCGTCCGGGATCTCAGCCTGGAGATTCGCCGCGGCGAGGTCGTGGCGCTGCTCGGCCCCAACGGCGCAGGCAAAACCACCACGCTCTCCATGCTCACGGACAACCTTGCGCCCCATGGCGGGCGAGTGTGGATCGGCGGACACGATCTTGCCGCCGCTCCGCTGGCCGCCAAAAAATCGCTTGGCTACCTCCCCGAACAGCCGCCGCTTTACCCTGAGATGCGCGTGGATGCGTACCTTTCCTGCTGCGCCGCGCTGCATGGCATCAAGCGCGGGGCGCGTTCCCGCGCCGTCGAAGACGCCTGCGTGCGCACCTCGCTCGGTGAGGTAAAAACCCGCCTGATCGGCCACCTTTCCAAGGGCTATCGCCAGCGTGTCGGGCTGGCCCAGGCAATCGTGCATCGGCCCGAATTCGTGGTGCTGGATGAACCCACCTCGGGGCTGGATCCGGTACAAAGCCGCGAAACCCGTAAATTGATTCGCGGCCTCGCCGACCAGGCCGGAGTGCTGTTCTCTACCCATCTTCTCGCCGAAGTCGCCCCGATCGCCGATCGCGCCGCCATCATCCATCACGGCCGCATTGCATGCGAAACGAGCCTCGACGGGGCAGACACCCCGCAGGGGCGCCAATTTCACCTCGAGCTGGCCCGCCCGCCCAAAGTGGAACATATTGCCCGGCTGCCCGGCATCGCGGAGGTCGAAGCGATCGGGCCGAAAGGCTTTCTCGTCACCGCCGCAGCCGGCGCCGACCCGCGCGACAGCCTCGCGCGCGCCGCGCTTGCAGAACAGTGGGGGCTGCTCGCGCTCGGCCCCGAGCAAGCGTCGCTGGAAGCCCTGTTCCTCGGGATCCTGCATGCGCAGGAAGACGGGGCCCGCGAAACCGGAGCAAGTGGCGTGACGGCCACATGAAAGGCGGCCTTGCAATCGCCGGGCGTGAATTGCGCGCCTGGCTGTATTCACCGCTCGCCTGGATCGTACTCGCCGGCGCCTGCTTCGTCACGGCCTGGGTGTTCCTGTCTTTCGTGCAACACTACCTGCTCATCGCCCCCAAACTTTCGCCCGGGGCGAATGCTGGCGGCGTTACCGGGCTTGTCGTGGCGCCCTCGCTCCTGTGGGCAACGCTGGTGGTGGCGATCCTCACCCCACTGATGTCCATGGGCCTCGTGGCCGGTGAAAAACGCAGCGGCACCCTGCGCATGCTGCGCGCGGCGCCGATCTCTTCCACCGCGCTGGTGCTCGGCAAGTACATTGCTCTCGTCGCTTTCCTGTGGTTGGTCGCCGCCCTGGCGGTGGCGATGCCGCTCAGCCTCGAACTCGGCACCACGCTCGATCTCGGCCGGCTCGGCGCGGGGGCACTCGGACTCGCCCTGGCCGCCGCCGCCTTCGGGGCGATCTGCCTTTTCATGTCGAGCCTGACGCGCCAGCCCGCGCTCGCCGCGTTGGGCGGCTTCGGCGTACTCGTGCTGCTGCTGGTGATCAATCTTGCCGCCCAGGCCGGTGGGGGCGTTCACATTCTCGGTTGGTTGGCGTTCCAGCCGCATCTGGCAAATTTCCTGCGCGGCATCGTCAATACCGCGGATCTGGCTTACTTCCTGATCATGATCACGTTGTTCCTCTGCCTCGCGATCTGGAAGCTTGATACCGAAAGGCTCGCCGGATGAGGGCTCCGCGGCGCTTGATTCTGCGCGCACAGAGCATCGGGCTGGTGCTGGGGCTGCTCGTTCTGGCCGGCCTCGCGGCCTGGGCAACTCTGGCCTGGCAAAGAAGTTTCG
Source organism: Gammaproteobacteria bacterium (assembly GCA_030452225.1). Lineage (GTDB taxonomy): Bacteria > Pseudomonadota > Gammaproteobacteria > JAKDMP01 > JAKDMP01 > JAKDMP01. Next base: position 4,962 of record JAKDMP010000063.1, on the reverse strand, counting down.
ACTGGACCTTCGCCGAGCGCGCCAGCCTTACCCCGGCCAGCCGCCAACTGCTTGCGACGCTCGACAAGCCGATTTCGATCACCGCCTTTGCCCGGCCCGGCACCCGCGTCGCCCAAATCGAACGTCGCCTGCTCGAACGCTACCAACGTGTCAAACCCTCCATCGAGGTCGAGTTCGTCAATCCCGATACCGCGCTCGGCCGGGTCAGGAAGCTTGGCATCACCGCCGTCGGTGAGCTGTACATTCGCTACGCCGAACGCGGCCTGAAACTCGACCGCATCAGCGAGTCGAGCATTTCCAACGCCCTGTTGCGGCTCGCGCATGGCAGCAGCGAGCAGATCGTTTTCATCACCGGGCATGGCGAAGCGAGTCCGGCGGGCAAACGCAATTACGGCCTGGGCCGTTTCGCCACGGCTCTCGAGCATCAAGGCTTTCATGTCGGGCGAATCAATCTCGCCTCCTCGAAGCCCGATGGCAATGCCGCACTCGTCGTGATCGCCGGTCCCCAGCTCAAGCTGCCGGCCGCCGAGGTACAACGACTGATGCAATGGCTCGAACAGGGCGGCAATCTTTTGTGGCTCAGAAATCCCGGGCCTCCCCGCGGACTCGAGCCACTTGCCGAAAGCCTGGGTATCGAGCTTGTCGAAGGCACGGTCGTCGAAACCACCGGCCAAGGCTTTGGAATCGACAACCCCACCGCACTGGTCGTATCGAAATACGGTAACACCGATTTCACCAACGACTTCAGGCTCAACACCGTTCTCGTCGATGCCACCGGCTTCAAGCTCGCTCCGGCAACAAGCTGGAAACGGCAGATATTCATTCGCAGCGCGCAATTCCCCGACAGCTGGCTCATGAAGGACAAGACCCGATCCGCACGTGTGCTGTACCGCCCGGCGCTGGACATGCCCGGTCCGATACCGATCGCCATCGCCTTCACGCGCCACGACGGCGGGCAGCGCGCGGTCGTCGTCGGCGACACGAGTTTTCTCGCCAACAGCTTTCTCGGCAACGGCGGCAATCTCGATCTCGGGCTCAGGCTGGTCAACTGGTTGACGGGCGAGGATCGTTTCCTCGAGATCGCTCCCGCGCGCGCACCCGATCAGAGCCTGGTCCTTTCCACGGCGGAGCAGGCCGGTATCGCCTTCGGCTTCCTCGCCTTTTTGCCCTTCGTCTTCCTGGTCACCGCCATCGTGCTCGCCGTGCTGCGCCGGCGCCGTTGATGAAAAACCGCCTGATCGCCCTGGCCCTGCTCGCCGCCTGCATCGTGGCGCTCGTGCTGGTCTTTTCCCTGCGAGGCGGGCCCGATCGCCCGCCCGCCGTGCCGCTGACCCATATGGCCCCGGCCACGGTCACGCGCATTGAAGTGCACAAACTGGGCCGCCCGGTGATGACGCTGCACCAACGGGCCGTAGGATGGTGGATGCTGGCGCCGCAGTCGGCCCCGGCCGAGGCGGCGCGCGTTCAAAGGTTGCTTGCCGCGCTCGGCGAGCTGACGGCACGTCAATATCCCGCCGACTCCATCGACCTTGCCGCGGTGGGGCTGAACCCTCCCGCCTGGACGCTGATCGTCAACAATACGCGCATCGATTTCGGCAGCCTCAACCCCTCGTCGCTCCTGCGCTACGTGCGCCGCGGCGACGCGGTCTACATGGTGATGGACAGCATCGCGCCGCTTTTGGCAGGCGGCGCGAATGCATTTCTCGCCCCTGCCCCCACGAGCGCGGCGCATGCCGGAACTGCCCGAGGTTGAAACCACCCGGCGCGGCCTCGAGCCGCGACTGATCGGCCACCGCGTGCGCACGCTTCGGCTGCGCGACGGGCGCCTGCGCCAGCCCGTGCCGGACACGCTGGCGCGGCAACTTGCCGGGGCCTCCATCCAGGCCTTGTCGCGGCGCGGCAAGTACTTGCTCGTCGGCACCGATCGCGGTTCCGCACTGATTCACCTGGGCATGTCCGGCTCGTTGCGAATGGTGAACGCCGCACTCGCTCCCGCGCCGCACGAGCACTACGACTGGGTGCTCGACAACGGGCAGGCGATGCGTTACCGCGACCCGCGCCGCTTCGGCATGCTGCTGTGGGCCGGCCGCGAACCCGAAACGCATCCCCTTCTCCGAGGGCTCGGCCCCGAGCCGCTGGGCGACACCTTCGACGGCGACTACCTGTATCGCGCAAGCCGGGGCCGGCGCGTCCCCGTGAAAAACTTCCTCATGAACTCGCATGTCGTGGTGGGCGTCGGCAACATTTACGCCAGCGAAGCGCTCTTTCATGCCTGCATCCACCCGCACCGTCCGGCCGGGCACATCGGCGGTGCGCGCTACTCATTGCTCGCCGAGGCGGTGAAATCCGTCTTCGTGGAGGCAATCGCGATCGGCGGCACAACACTGCGCGATTTTGTCAACGCCGCCGGGGATCCCGGTTACTTCGCTATTCGTCTCGCCGTGTACGGCCGTGAAGGCGAACCCTGCCCGCGCTGTGGTATTCCCATACGCCGCAGCGTCATCGGCCAACGCTCGAGCTACTACTGCCCCCGTTGCCAACGCTGAACCACTGCGGACGAGAGCGGGGTCCTCGTATATTGCCTTGGCAAATCCATGACTGGCCGCCTTGCGATTTTGCTCATGGGCATTTTCTCATCGGGGTAGAGGCTCCGTACCTTCCGCCAGGATTTTCAGGTACTCGTCGTAGGCGAAGAGTTTATAGCGGGCGCGACCGGTAATTTCGCGCACCACGCCCACTTCCGTCAATCGCGCCAGCGCGCTGTAAACTGCCGGAGGACTGAGCTTGAGCGCGACGGCCATAGCGGGAACCGAGGCGATTGGTTGAGCCTGCAGGTGCTGTTGCACGCGGATCGCGGAGCCCGCGCCGCGTTTGAACGCTTGCAGCCTTTCCTTATCCTGCTCGAAGAGGTCGAGCAGGCGTCGGGCGGTATCGGTAGAGAGCCGCGCCGTGTCCGCAACGCCCTGCAGAAAGTAACGCAGCCAGCCCTCCCAATCGCCTTCGCTACGCACCCGCTGCAGGCGATCATAGTATTCGTCGCGATTCTGCTTGAAGTACAGGCTGAGGTAAAGCATCGGCTCGCGCAATACTTCCTCGGAGCACAAGAGCAGGGTAATGAGCAGACGCCCCAAGCGCCCGTTGCCGTCCATGAACGGATGGATGGTCTCGAATTGCACGTGCGCCAATGCTGCCTTTTCGAGCACCGGCATGTCCTGGCCGCCAACATGGAGAAAGCGTTCCAGGGGGTCGAGGCACTCCATGAGCCGGTCGGCCGGCGGCGGCACGAAGCGAGCGCTGGCTGGCGTCGGACCGCCCAGCCAGACTTGTCCGCGGCGAAACTCGCCCGGCGCCTTGTTCGCGCCGCGGGCGCCGCGCAGGAGAATCTCGTGCATTTCACGGAAAAGGCGAAGCGAAACCGGGAGTTTGCCGCCACGGATATTTTTCAGGCCGTACTCCAGGGCCGCCACGTAATTGGATACCTCACGAACGTCATCCAGCGGCACGCCCGGTGCTTCATCCAGTTCAAACAGGAGCAAATCCGAAAGAGACGACTGCGCCCCCTCGATCTGGGAAGAAAGTACCGCTTCCTTGCGGACATAGTGATACAGGAAAAGCCGCTTGTCCGGCAAGACGAGCGAAACGTCGTCAAGGCGACCGAGCGCGCGGTTGGCTTTGTCCCGCAGCGCGAGCAACGGCGAATCCCACTTGATCGACGGCTGCGGCGGAAGCGGGCGCGGGACAAACGCCCGATAGGGCAGGCCCGTCAAGCTGGCACTGACATATTCTCCCGTTTGCCGCTTCATCCTGGCTGCGCCCGTTTTGCAGCGTCAAAGCAACTTCCGTTTACTTATAGCACATTTTGCGCGATTAGGTAAACTTTAACTACTTAACCTTTACTTACCAAGGGGATGAAGCCGGCTCTATACCGCGGATTCGGACACAACGCCAATCAGCTCTCCCCACGCCCGTCGTGTGTCGAGCGTTCCAGCAAGGGCCTCAAAACAGGCCAGACGTTGTCGAGAATTTTCGGGCCGGCCTCGGCGTCCGGATGGATGCCGCGCTCCTGCATGAGTTCCGGGTGGGTCACCACGCCGGCCATCAGGGCAGGTACGAGCGGCACGCCGCGCGCCTCGGCAACCGTTTGATAGGCGGCGGCGAAGCGCCGTGCATACACCGGCCCGTAGTTGGGCGGCACACGCACACCGATCAGCAGCACCCGCGCGCCCGACCCCTGCGCCAAGGCCACCATCTGCTTCAGGTTCTCGCGCATCTGCGCGGGGCCGAGGCCCTGGAGGCCATCGTTGCCGCCGAGTTCGATGACGACGACGGCCGGGTCGTAACGCTTCAACTCGTCGGGCAGGCGCGCCAGCCCGCCGGCAGTCGTGTCCCCGGGGATGCTCGCGTTGACGACCTCGTAATCGTAGCCGCGCCGCGCCAGCCGTTTGGCAAGCAGATGCACCCAACCGGACTGAACGGGTATCTTGTAGGCGGCGCTCAGGCTGTCGCCCACCACCAGCAGAACCGGCGGGTCGGGCGGCGCCGCGCGCGCCGACCCGGTCGCAAGGATGAGGACGATGCCCACGGCAAGCAAACTGGAAAATCGCGGCATGGCTCCGGTCGTCGCAAAGGGTGTTGACAAGGAGGTTAGCAGCCCGGGGGGCAGGCTTGCCATCCTTCGGGGCATCAACCTGCGCGTCGAAGCCGGCGAGGCCGTGGCAATACTCGGCCCGTCCGGCTCGGGGAAGACCACGCTGCTTGCACTTCTCGCCGGACTCGACAACCCCACCCGCGGTGAAGTGGCACTGCTCGGCGAACCGCTGGAAGACCTCGACGAGGATCGGCGGGCGACGCTGCGCGCGGGGCGCGTCGGCTTCGTATTCCAGGACTTCAATCTGTTGCCCCGCCTGACGGCTTTCGAGAACGTGCGCATCGCGGTCGAACTCGCTGGTGTCCCGGATGCCG
>JAKDMP010000062.1 GCA_030452225.1 Gammaproteobacteria bacterium | reverse complement strand
GCGTTGGATGTTTTCTCCTGCATTCTACAGGATGATTTGCATATACCCTCCGGGCGGGGGCACTTTTGTTACGCCAAAAGCCTGTAGGGCGGATAAGTCTGCAAAGCAGGCGCATCCACCGAAACGAAGCCCGGGCGTCGGCGGATGCGCTGCGCTTATCCGCCCTACGTGACCCACGGATTTGGATTTATTTATTGAGTTCGGCTTCGAGCTGGGGGAGGATCTCGAACAGGTCTCCCACCAGGCCGATGTCGGCGACCTCGAAGATCGGCGCGTCGGCATCCTTGTTGATGGCCACAATCGTCCCCGCATCCTTGATGCCGGTGAGATGCTGAATTGCGCCCGAGATGCCGACGGCAATGTAACGCTCGGGTGAATTTTTCTTGCGGGGCTGGCCGACGTGTAAATCGTGCGCCAGTTACCGGGATTCGAGGGGGGCGGGCGAGGCGCCGACGGCCGCATCGAGCTTCTCGGCGAGGGAATAGATAATCTGGAAGTTCTCCTCGCTGCCGACCCCGCGCCCGCCGGAGACCACGCGCGGTGCGGATTGCAGGTCCGGCCGCTCGCTTTCCTCGGCCTCGAGCTTGACGAACTCGGTATGCGTGGGGAGCTCCGCATCAGGCGAGGCGGCCTCGACGGACGCTTCGCCGCCGGCGCCGGCCGGTGCCCAGGAGGCGGCGCGCGCGCTCGCGTACACCGTGCCGTCGCCCGGCACCGTGACCGTGACGATGACGTTGCCGGCATAAATGGGCCGCTTGAATTCGCGCTCGCCGACGACTTCCATCACGTCGGTGACCATCGCCGTGCCGGCCAGAGCGGCGGCGCGCGGCAGCACGTCCTTGCCGAAGGTGGTCGAGGCCATGATGACGTGCGAGTAATCCTTGCCGAGGGCGGCGATCTGCGGGGCGAGCACGGCGGCGAGAGGAGCCGCGTTCTCCTCGCGTTCGACCGTGAGCACTTTGGAAACGCCGTCCAGCTTGGCCGCTTCGGCGGCTACGGCGCCGGCATCCTTTGCAAAGACGGCGACGTCGATATCGCCGCCGATCTTTGCCGCGCAGCTCACCGCGCGGGCGGTGGCGGGCGAGAGGGCCTCGCCGTCATGTTGTGCAATGACGAGTACATGGCTCATTTCACCACCCCCTTTTCCTTGAGTTCGGCGACAAGTTCGGAGACGGTTTCCACCTTGCGGCCGCCTTGGCGCTTGGGCGGCGGCTCGTGCGTACCGATTTCCACGGCGGGCGCGTCCTCGATGCCGAGTTCGGAGAGTTCCCGCGCCTCGAGCGGCTTCTTCTTCGCCTTCATGATGTCGGGCATCTTCACGAAGCGCGGCGTGTTGAGCCTCAGATCCGTAGTGACGACGGCGGGTAACTCGAAGCGGATGACTTCGAGGCCCTCGTCCACTTCGCGCGTGGCCGTGGCCTTGCCGTCGGCGAATTCGAGCTTCGAGGTGAAGCAGGCCTGCGGGCGCTCCCACAGCGCGGCGAGCATCTGGCCGGTCTGGTTGGCATCGTCGTCGATCGCCTGCTTGCCCATCAGCACGAGGTCGGGCTCTTCCTCCTCGACGAGCTTCAAGAGAGCGCGCGCGGCGAGCGGCGGCTGCACCGACTCGTCCGTCTTAAGGAGCAGGGCGCGATCCGCGCCCATCGCCAGCGCCGTCCTCAGTTGCTGCTGAGCCGCATCGGGACCGATCGATACGGCCACGACTTCCGCCTCTTCGCCGCCTTCGCGGATGCGCAGCGCCTCTTCCAGCGCGATTTCGTCGAAGGGGTTGATGCTCATCTTGACGCCCTGGGTTTCCACCCCCGAGCCGTCGGGTTTGATCTGCACGCGGACGTTATAGTCCACGGCACGTTTGATGGCGACCAGTATTTTCATGCGCGTCGAGCCGAATGCCTGAAACATCAATTTTAACGGAAGTGCCGCCCTTCCCGAGCCGCGCCATGCGCTATCCTTGAGCGGTGTCCGTCCTCATGGAGCGACCATGGCCGATGCCAAACGCCGCGGGTTGTACCCCAAACTCGAGCCATTCGATAGCGGTTTTCTCGAACTCTCGGACCTGCACAAGCTCTATTACGAGCAGTGCGGCAGCCCCGAAGGCAAGCCAGCGGTGTTCGTGCATGGCGGGCCCGGCGGAGGATGCAGCGAAAAAAGCCGCCGTTTTTTTGATCCGGAAGCTTATCGAATCGTGCTGTTCGACCAGCGCGGCTGCGGACGCTCCAAACCCTACGCGGAACTTGTGGACAACACGACCTGGCATTCGGTAGCCGATATTGAGCGGCTGCGCGAACATCTCGGGATCGAGCGTTGGCAGGTGTTCGGCGGCTCCTGGGGCTCGACGCTTGCGCTCGCCTATGCCGAAACCCATCCCGAGCGCGTCACCGAACTGGTGCTGCGCGGCATCTTCATGCTGCGTCGTCGCGAACTCGAATGGTTTTACCAGGAAGGCGCCAACATGCTTTACCCGGATGCCTGGGAGACCTACGAGACAGCCATTCCCGAGGCCGAGCGCGGCGACTTGATGAGCGCTTACTACCGCCGGCTTACGAGCGACGACAAGGCCGTGCGCACGGCGGCGGCGCGGGCCTGGTCGGTATGGGAGGGCTCCACCAGCTTTCTGCTGCACAACGAAGACTACGTGTCCCACACCGGCGAGGACGAGTTTGCCGTGGCCTTCGCGCGCATCGAATGTCATTATTTTGTCCACGGCGGCTTTTTCGAGCACGACGATCAACTGCTCCGGAACGCTGGGCGCATCCGCGATATCCCCGGCGTCATCGTGCAGGGTCGGCACGATGTCGTCTGCCCGATGCGCAGCGCCTGGGATCTGCATCGCGCCTGGCCCGAGGCCGATCTTCGCGTCGTTCCCGACGCCGGACACTCCGCCTTCGAGCCCGGCAACACCCATGAACTCATCGAAGCCACCGACCGCTTCCGCTGAACAAGAGTGAGCGTAGGAGCGGGCCATACCCGCGACCGGCGCATGATGTGAACTCGGCCGGTCGTGCGCATGGCGCGCTTCTGCGGAAGGTCGTGTTACGACCCGGACCGTTGGCCCGATAAGCGCAGCGCATGCGCCTGGCTCACCCGGCTTGGTGGATGCGCCTGCTTCGCAGGCTTATCCACCCTACAGGACCTACAGCCTCAAGCGAACCATGATCGTGAGCCGCGCGCATAACGCGCTTCTGCGGAAGGTCGTGAGAGGCCGGGATCCGTGTTGGTTGCCAACAGCCGCGAAGCGGCGTTACCGGCAGCGCCATTGTCAGGAGCGCCGGCATCTTGCCGGCATTCTAACTAAAGATCCTTCTCGGAAAGGTTTGCAGCCTTCATCAGGTGTTTCTGGAGTCCGATTTTAAATGGCCGATTGCCGTGAACAGGCACCACAATTCTTTCGACGCCGCCCGGTTTGCAAAAAACGTGATGACTGCCTTGGATTCGTTTTTGCTCCCATCCATTTTCTGCAGGATACGTGCAAATTCCTTGCCGCTAACGGCTTTCACACGGCAATCTTCAGAATGCGATCGGTACTGGAGTGCGGTTTGTCATCGATGTCTATCGCCAAGCAACCCTCCACGGCCTCGTAAAGGCTGGAAAGAAGTTCCTCGAAACTGTCGCCTTGCGTCGCGCACCCTGGAATTGCAGGCACTTCCGCCCAGTAGCCGCCTTCCTCGGCTTCATGCACGATGACCTTGACTTTCATCCTCCTACCCTCTCGGATCCTGTTGGGACATTATGCCTCAAAGGTTCTGGTAGTTGGGACCGGAGCCGCCTTCGGGCGTGGTCCAGAGGATGTTCTCGTAGGGATCCTTGATGTCGCAGGTCTTGCAGTGCACGCAGTTGGCGGCATTGATCTGCAGGCGCCGCGCGCCGTTTTCCTCCACCATTTCGTACACGCTCGCCGGGCAGAAGCGGGTGCAGGGGTTGCCGTATTCCTCGGTGCAGCGCCCGACGCAGAGGTCGGTGTCGGGCACCTTGAGATGATCGGGCTGGTTTTCGTCGTGGGAGGTTGCGGAGAAAAATACCGAGGAAAGGCGATCCTTGGGCGGCAGATCGCGGGCGGCGTAGTCGTATTCGGGGAGTTGTTCGTCGAGTTTTTTCAGGCACTTCCAGTCGGCGCGATTGGGCAGCGTGCGCGGCAGTTTTCCAGCCGTGATCGTTTCGATGGCCGATGTCACCAGCCCGCGCCATAATCCCTTGCGGAAGGCAGGACGCATGTTGCGTACCTTCTTCAGTTCCGCCATGATCGGCGAGGCGCGCAGCCTGGCATCGAAACCTTCGGCCGCCTTGCTTTCGACCAGGTGTTCGGCGGCAAGCATGCCCGAGCGGATGGCCTGATGGGTGCCCTTGATCTTGGGCACGTTCATGAGGCCTGCCGCGTCGCCGATCAGCAGCGCACCCGGCATGTCGGTTTTCGGAAGCGACTGGTAGCCGCCCTCGATCAGGGCGCGCGACCCGGCGGAGATAATTTCACCGCCTTCGAGGAGCGGCTTGATCATGGCATGGTGCTTGAGTTGCTGGAAGGCCTCGAAGGGTTTGAAGTTCGGATCCTCGTAGTCGAGCCCGGCGACAAAGCCGATGGCGATGCGATCCTCGTCGAGGTGGTAGATGAAGCTGCCGCCGTAGGTCATGTTGTCGAGCGGCCAGCCGAGAGTGTGGACGACCTTGCCGGGCTCGGCGCGGCCGGACGGAACCTTCCACAGTTCCTTCAGGCCGATGCCGTAGGTTTGCGGATCCGAGTCGGCGTCGAGCTTGAATTCGCGGATGAGCTGCTTCGTTACGTTGCCGCGGCAGCCTTCGGCGAGGATCGTCGTCTGGGCATGAATGTCCACGCCGGGGGCAAAGTTGGCGCCGTGCGAACCGTCCTTCTCGACGCCCATGTCGTTGCAACGTACGCCGACAACCTTGCCGTTCTCGATCAACGTATCGGCGGCGGGGAAGCCGGGGAAGACGTCCACGCCCAACTCTTCCGCCCGCGGGGCAAGCCAGGCACACACGGCCCCGAGCGAGACAATGAAGTTGCCCTTGTTGTGCATTTGAGGCGGGGTGAGCATTTTGGTGGCGCGCTTCGCATCGCGCAACAGGTAGAAGCTGTCGTGCGTCGCGGGCACACAGATCGGCGGCGGATTGTCGCGCCAGCCGGGGAGCAGGGCATCCAGCGGCTCGGGTTCGATCACGGCGCCGGAGAGAATGTGCGCGCCGACCTCGGCGCCTTTCTCCAGCACGCAGACGTTGAGCCCGGCGTCAAGCTGCTTCAGGCGAATCGCGCAGGCAAGCCCGGCGGGCCCGGCGCCAACCACGACCACGTCGTATTCCATCACATCGCGTTCGACTTCCATGTCCGCCTCCGCTCTTTGCCTGTAGCTCGGGGTTTCATTCTACCAACGAGCCGACAAGGGATTGCCACCCTTGCTGGCCACGTCCGGGGCTCACCTTTCTTCAGGCGATGCGTTTTGGACGAGGCCGAGAGCCCCCCAAACGGTGCAAAGCTGTTTTACAATGGGGACTCAACAAGTACTCTTTGGAGGTCGTGATGAAAAATTTACTGTTTGTCGGAATTGCCGGGTTGCTGGCGTGCGGTCTCGCACTCACGGCATTTGCACAGACCAACTCCGCGCGGGATGAAATCAACACCGCGCGCGCCCACGCGATGATGGCGCAACATGCCGATACGCTCGCCATGGCGCACACTCACCTGCACCACGTGATCAACTGCCTGGTCGGGCGCGATGGCCAGGGCTTCGATGCCAAGGCCGGTATGCCCTGCAAGGGCATGGGCCACGGCGCGCTGCCCGACTCCAAGGGCAACCACGCCCTGCACGCCAAGCTGGAAGACGCGTTGGCCGATGCGCAGGCCGGGCTGAAATCGGATTCCCTGGATACCGTGCACAAGGACGCCGCCAAGGCAGCCGCCGCGCTTAAAGACGCCGGCACGCCTGCGCAGAAAGCCAGCAGCGGCTACTCCTGGTAAGGAGAGTCACTCGACAGCACGCGGCTTTGCTCGTGGCTGTAACCGTGTGACATGACTTGGAGCAAGCACACCCATGCGGTGTGCAAGGGAATTGCGCAATTCGTTACAACTCTCTCCGCCCTCAGGCGGCGATTTTCTCCTTCTCCCTTCTGGGGAGAAGGTTGGGATGAGGGGCGCCGCGAAGCGGCGCTCGTATGGGCAGCGTAAACGGCGCTGTCGTTGACTCCTTACGAACTGGTTTGTGGCGCGGGCGCCTGAGTGGTGCCGTGCAGCTGGGCTTGCTCACGGGTACGGCGACGATGGGACACGGCATAGACTTTCTTGCGAAACAGCAGCAGGGGGTCATCGGAAAGTTCGATGCCTGCGGGCAGTACCGTCGGATCGAAGTTGATGTCGCGGCAGGAGCCGTTTTTCTGCGGTTGGCTGGCCCGGAGCACCAGGGTTCCGGCATCAATGTGTGGCCGGTCCGCGGGCCATGGGCGGGAGGCGTCGTTGATCGGGTCACCGGGTCGGGCCAGCGTAATCGACAACTGCCATCGCAGCGGCCCGTTTGCCAGGCGCCGCCGCAGGTCGTCAGCGAGGAAGTCAGGCTCGTCGGCGGGAACCTGTTCACCGTCGGCAGTGGCCTCCGGCAGCATGCTCCAGCGCACCGCGTGCCGTTCGCCTTGCGCGTCCACGAGCATGAATGTATCCAGGCTGTTGTAACGCTCGGTGGCGAAGCTCGCCGATGGCTTGGTGGTGACCACCCACTCCCGAAATGCGTCGGCACGCGGGTGGCTGGCGAAGAATCGAGCCATTTTTTTCGGGTCGGGCTTGCCGGTGGCCGGATCGGGCTGCTGCGCTTTCAGAAATTCGTAATTGGCCTGCGGCGTGGCGACCGGAAAGGCCGGCACGGCATTCATGGCGCTACGCCATTGCTCCCCGTTGGCCTGCGTGAATTTCAGCGCCATGCCGCGAATCGGCGTGCTGTCGTCCCAGGAGTAGGGATTGGTGCCGGGAATCGACAAACGTCCGACTACCGGCGTGCGTTGGCCGGGCGCGAACACCTGGGCCGCCGAGTAGCGCGCCGCCTTGCCGCTGCTTGCGAAATACCCCGATATGCACACCCCCTTGGCGTGATTACGGCGAAATCCGCGAAATACGCCCGAGTTCTTCTGGAATTGGTCCACGGTTTTGTCCACCAGGGACTCATGCGACATGGGTGGGCCGCCTGCAGCGGCGAAGGCGGGAGCCGTGATCGCCAGCGAAGCAAGCATCGCGAGCGCAACAGTGGCGAAGTTTCCATGTTTTGCAAGCGAAGTTACATTCACGAGAGGCTCCATACGGTGTCGGAAATTCAGTGAAAAGAACGAGAGACAAACCGGTTTGATTTTACTGTACGCTGCACAAACGCGAAGCTCGTGGGCGCAACCTGGGTGTTCGCGTAACGCCTGCGCCGCTTGGTGGTAACCTGATATGTCGACAAGCGTAGAAGAGGAGACACAACATGAGTGCCATGAACACCGATGTAACCGAAATCGCGGATCGGATTTACCAGCTTTCGACCTGGATCGAGCCCGCCGACCTGCGTTTTAACCAGTACCTGATCGTGGCCGATGAGCCGCTGCTTTTTCATTGCGGCCAGCACCAGTTGTTTCCCGCGGTGCGCGCGGCACTCGGCACCATTATGGCGGTGGAGCGGCTCCGTTGGGTCTCTTACGGCCACTTCGAGGCGGATGAGTCGGGCGCGATGAACGACTGGCTGCGCGCGGCGCCGGGCGCGTGTATTGCCGTGGGGTCGCTCGGCTGCATGCTGGCAGCCAACGACAGCGCGATCCGGCCGCCGCGGGCACTCGACGATGGCGAAGTGCTCGATCTCGGCGGTAAAAAGGTCCGCTATATTGCAACGCCCCATGTCCCGCATTGCTGGGATGCCGGTCTGCTCCATGAGGAAACGACTGGTACGCTTCTGTGCGGAGACCTGTTCACGCAGGCCGGCAACGGCAAGGCGATCACCGAAGGCGACATCGTCGCCCCCGCGTTTGATCTCGAGGATCGTCATCACGGTACCGCACTGACACCGGCAACCGCGCCGACCATCCGCGGGTTGGCCGCGCTGGAGCCCGGGACGCTTGGATTGATGCACGGTCCGGCGTTTCGTGGTGACGGCGCAGGCGCACTACGTGCGCTGGCGGACGGTTATGCCGAGCGGCTGCAGGACGCCTTGAGCGGCGGCGTTGCTGTGCACTGATTTCGCCAAGACGAGACAAAAACCACCGTCTGGAGTAATCATGAAAGCCGTACAAATCGTTGGGCTTGGCGAACCGCTGCAGTTGCACGAAGTGCCGCAACCCGAGCCGGGGCCGGGCGAGATCCGGATCAAGGTGCAGGCGGCGGGTATTTGCCATTCAGACGTGCATTACCGGGACGGCACCGCCGACGTGGGCTTCGTGCCGATCACGCCGGGGCACGAGGTGGCGGGCGTGGTTGACAAGCTGGGGGCGGGGGTCAGCAGCGTGGCGCTCGGCGATCGGGTCGCGCTGCACTATCTGCTCACCTGCGGCCAATGCGACTATTGTCGGCGTGGACTGGAACAGTTTTGCCCCGAAGCGCGCATGCTCGGCAAGGACGTTGACGGCGGTTATGCCGAGTACGTGGTGGTGCCGGCGCGCAACGCGGTCCATGTGGCCGATTCGGTGGGCATCGCGGCCGCGGCCATCATGATGTGTTCCAGCGCCACCGCGTTTCATGCCCTGCGCCGGGCGCGCATACGCGCAGGTGATCGCGTCGCCGTGTTCGGTGTCGGCGGCCTGGGCATGTCCGGGCTGCAGCTCACGCGTGCCTGCGGCGCGACCGAGGTGTTCGCCGTCGATACGGACGCCGGCAAGCTCAAGGTGGCGGAAAGCTACGGGGCACGCCCGATCAATCCCGCCGATGGCGCCGTCGAGCAACAACTGCGCGAGGCCACGCAGGGTCGCGGTGTGGACGTGGCCCTGGAGTGCGCCGGCCTGCCGGTGACGCAACAACAGGCGCTCGCGTCGCTTGCGGTGCATGGACGATTGGCGCTCGCCGGCATTGCCGGTGAGGCATTTGCGGTGGACAGTTACGCCACCGTCATCAATCGTGAAGCCGAGATTGTCGGCGTCTCCGATCACTTGTACGGCGAGCTGACCACGCTGATGGAGTTTGCCCGCGGCGGGCTGCTTGATCTGGACAGCGTAATCACCGAGCGGTTGGCGCTCGATGCCGCCGAAATCAATCGTCATCTCGATTCGCTGGCCGGCTTCCACGGTTCTACGCGTTCGGTCATCGTCTTCGACTGAGGCTGCCAACGAAGAGGCCTTGCCTGTCTGAAGCCTTGGTTGTACCGGCCCGCTTGACCAGAATCAAGGCATTTCAGGAAAGTCGGGCCTAAGCTGTTCACAGGATCGCCGCAAAGGCGGTGCAGGAGAGCAGACAAGTGACTGAAGTACAGAAACTGGCCGGGTTCGTCCACGCTGCGCATTACGCACAGCTCGGCGAAACGGCGGTCGAGCAACTCAAAATCCGGGTGCTCGACACGCTTGGCGTTGCGATTGCCGCGCTCGACGCCACGCCGCTCGTTGCGATCCGGCGCCTGACCGAGTCGCTCGGCGGCAATGGCACCGCGACGCTGATCGGCGGAGGCAAATCGGCCCCCGACCGCGCCGCGTTTTACAACATTGCGCTCAGCCGTTACCTCGATTTCATGGACAGCTATCTTGCCCCCGGCGAGACCTGTCATCCGTCGGACAATATCGGCGCGGTGTTGGCGGCGGCCGAAAGCATCGATAGCGGCGGCAAGGATTTTCTCACCGCGGTCGCGGTGGCCTATCAGGTGCAGACACGGCTGTCCGATGTCGCGCCGGTGCGTGCGAAAGGCTTCGATCATACGGTGCAGGGCGCCTACGCGGTAGCGGCGGCGGTCTCGAGAGCGCTTGGGCTCGATGCAGCACAGACGGCCCATGCGATCGCCATCGCCGGCACCGCCAACAACGCGCTGCGCGTGACGCGCACCGGCAATCTCTCGAACTGGAAGGGCCTCGCCTACCCCGAGGTCGGCAAGGAAGGCACCTTCGCGGCACTGCTGGCACAGGCGGGCATCACAGGCCCGGAAGCCGTGTTCGAGGGCAACAAGGGCTTCAAGGAGACGATCGCGGGCGACTTCTCGATCGATTGGTCGGCAGAGGATCTCGCGAGCGTCCGGCGCACGATCATCAAGAAGCACGACGCCGAGATTCATTCGCAGACGGCGATCGATGCGGCCATCGCCGTCGCCGGCCAGCCGGGCTTTGAGGCCGACATGATCCGCGCCGTGCGCATCAAGACCTTCCAGGTGGCCTACGACATCATCGGCGGCGGCGAGGAGGGCGACAAACTCACAATCCGCAGCAAGGAAGAAGCCGATCATTCGTTGCTCTACATGGTGGCGGCGGCGCTGTTGGACGGCGAAGTGCAGCCGGCGCAATATGCTCCGGAGCGCATCGTCCGTGACGACGTGCAAGGCTTGCTGAAAAAGGTCAGCGCACAGCCGGAGGCCGACTTCTCGGCGAGGTTCCCGCGGGAGATGCCGAGCAGCGTCGAGGTCGAATTGAAGAGCGGCCAGGTGCTGAGCGCCACCGCGGCAAGCTACCAGGGCTTCGTGAGCCGGCCGCTCGACTGGGCGGCGGCGTTTGCCAAGTTTTCCCGTCTGGCGGTGCCGTTCGCGGGCGAAAAGCTGAGCGGCGACATCGCGGACCTCATTCACGAACTCGATGCGAGACGGGTCAGGGAGCTGACCGAACTGCTCGCGCAAGTTTCACTTTCACGAAAGACGGCCTGAGCGGCCGCCACGACAAAGGAGGCTCATCATGAGTAACACGAGTTTTGACTTCATACCACGGGCCTATCGTCCGGAGAAACCACGCAAATCGGGGATCACCGAAATTCGCGCCCCTTATTATTCAACCTTCGGCACCCGCCACCTGGAAGACGTGCTGGAGGTTGCCGGCCAGTGGGTCGATGGTATCAAGTGGGCCGGCGGCTCGTTCTCGCTTTTGCCGCTCGAGCAGGTGCGCGCCTTCAGCGACCTCGCCCACAAGCATGACGCCTATGTCTCCTCGGGCGGCTGGATCGAGACGGTGCTCCGCTACGGCCCCGAGGCGGTCGAAAAATACCTCGAGGAGGCGAAGGAGGTCGGCTTCGACACGATCGAAATCTCCACCGGCTTTATCACCATTCCGACCAGCGGCCTGATCCGGCTCGTCGAACAGGTGAAGAAGGCCGGCTTCAAGCCCAAACCGGAACTCGGCATCCAGATCGGCTCGGGCGGTGATTCGAGCGAAGCCGAACTCGCGGCCGACGGCAAGAAGGACATCGGCGATCTCGTCGACCGCGGCAAGCGCGCCCTCGACGCCGGCGCCGACATCATCATGATTGAATCCGAGGGCATCACCGAAAACGTCGCCGAGTGGAATACCGCGGCCGCGGCCTCAATCATCAACGGACTGGGGCTGGAAAACGTGATGTTCGAGGCCGCCGACGGGCCGGTGTTCGAGTGGTACATCAAGAACTACGGCAACGAGGTGAACCTGTTCGTCGACCATTCCCAGATTTTGCAGCTCGAAGGTCTGCGCCAGAACATCTGGGGCAACAAATCGACTTGGGGTCGGGTCATCAACCCGGCGCCGCGCTCGAACGACGGGTAAAGCACCGCGGGTGAACCTGCGGCCTACTTCGGTTGCATGCGGATGCCGCCGTCGAGGCGGATGACCTCGCCATTGAGCATGACGCTCTCGCAGATCTGCTGGACGAGTTGCGCGTACTCTTCGGGCTTGCCGAGGCGCGACGGGAAGGGCACCTGCTCGCCGAGGGATTTTTGCACTTCCTCGGGCATGCCGGCCATCATCGGTGTCCAGAAGATGCCGGGGGCGATGGTCATGACGCGGATACCGAAGCGCGAGAACTCGCGCGCGATCGGGAGCGTCATGCTGGCGATGCCGCCCTTGGAGGCCGAGTAGGCGGCCTGGCCGATCTGGCCCTCCCAGGCGGCCACCGAGGCGGTGTTGACGATCACGCCGCGCTCGCCGTCTTCGCCCGGCTCGTTCCCCTGCATCACGTTCGCCGCGGCCTTGATGAGGTTGAAGGTGCCGATGAGATTGATGTGGATGACTTTCGTGAAAAAGTCGCTCGGCATCGGTCCGTCGCGCCCGAGGGTGCGCTTGGCGCCGAGGATGCCCGCGCAGTTGACCACGAGCTGGATAGCGCCGAAGCTCTCCACGGCCTGTTCGACGGCCGCGTTGACGCTCGCTTCTTCGCTGACGTCCGTCTTGATGAAAAGGGCATGGTCGCCGAGTTTTTTGGCGGCCGCTTCGCCCTGTTCGTCGTTGACGTCGAGCAGGGCGGCCTTGCCGCCAGCCGCGATCACGCGCTCGGCGGTGGCGAGGCCGAGCCCGGAGGCGCCGCCTGAAATGATGGCATTGAGCTTGGAAAATTGCATGTTGTCGCTCCCGTTCGAATGGCGCGGGATCATGTTTCAATCCGCAACGATGTGGAAATTATAACGGCCGCGGCTTTTTCTCCCCCTTGGACGCGGAGCGTCGAAGGGGGAGGCAGAGGGGGATTCTTCGCGGCGTCGGACAAGAATCCCCCTCCGGCTCCCCCTTCCGCGAAGACGCGCAAAGGGGAGGGATTTTGTCTGCACTTCCGCGAAGACGCGCAAAGGGGAGGGTTGTGTAGGCCCCTTCCGAGTTGCGCTCGCAAGGGGGGAGGGCTTTACTGCGTGACCTTGAAGACGCCGGCCGCGCCCAGCGCCATGTGCGCCATCGAGTGATCGACGAAGGTGTAGGTGCCGGGGTGATCGAAGGTCAGGTCGAAGATGACGCCTTCGCCCGGGCCGACGGTAAAGGTGGAGACGCCCGAGAGGAAGTCCGACGTGTTGCCGTCGGCGTATACCCGGTCGAAAATCTCGCCGATCGTGTGGAACGCGCTCCACATGCTCGGCCCGGCATCGACGAAGTAGATGCGCACGCGCTCGCCCACCCTGGCGGGCAAGGGACGATCCTTGTACTGGAAGGCGATGCCGTTGAAGGCGACCACGTCCGGATCGATGTCGGCCATCTTGCTGAAGTCCTGGCCCATCAAGGTGCCGGAGATCTGGCGCGTGTACCACTCGC
>JAKDMP010000061.1 GCA_030452225.1 Gammaproteobacteria bacterium | reverse complement strand
TTCTTCAACCTATGCAGCAACTTGCAGTGTAGCGCCAGTCGGCCTCGTGAATAATACAGGCTAGTGACGATCTCCTTCCGGATCGCCGACCTCTTCTTCCTCCAAGGCCACGATCTTCCATTTTCCGTCCGAGTTACGCTCGAATATCACCGCATAGCTCCCGCTCACGGTCCCTTCCCAATAGGCAGTCGAAAAGCTGCCTATCTGGTAGGCCACATCACCGCTTGATCCGGACAACTCGGGATCGATCTCGAGCGAGTGGGTGATCTCCATCGCGCCGTGCAACCATTCCTGAATTGCCTCGTGACCCCTCGTGATGTGCCCTTTCCCGATGTAAACGGCGTTTTCGGCAAACATGCTGGAAACCGCCTGAACGTTATTGCTGTTCCACGCTTCGACGAATTGCTCCATCAAATTCTGTGGCATCGAATCGGAATTGTCCGCTTCGGCAAGAGCCGTCTGGCATGTGAAGGCAGCAAGGGTGAGGATGAAAAGGATTGAGATTACATTTCGCATGACGATACCTCCTTGGGTTGGCAGGCTAGTTGCATCTTGCCGGGCTGTGCATCCTTGCAAGACTGATTCGAGTATAGCAATCCGGCGCCTGTTGGCGCTCGGTCGGGCTGCCAGCCGCGAATCAAGCTGAAGGAGCGAGAAGGGGTCGGTTACCGGCTCGAAATTGGCGCTGCGCGGAGCAGCCATTCGAGCCGGTCCGAAGAGTACCGGTCCTTATGATTGCCTCGTTCAGGCCTGGGCGTCATCCGGCGCGTGGGCCTTGCGTCGGGCCCACTTGAACGGGCTGGCCGTTGCATGCTTTACGGACGCGGAGAATTGGTCGTTCAGGGCCGAGAAGCGTCCGGGCCGATCCGCTTCCGGGATGAACCGAAGATTGTCGTAGTCCACGGCCAGCCCGCGGTAGAACGACAGCAGCTTTTTGCACTCGGCCTGGTAGGAATCGCAGCCCAGTTTGGTATGAATAATGGTCAGCGCCCCGCTGATCAGCGCGAGGATTCCCGCTACGGTTGTCGTGATCAGGGTGGTTTTTGTGAGGATGGTCGTGCCCGCGGCCAGGGAAAGGAGTGCCGCGCCGACTACGAGAACCCAGTTGGCCGGCGCGAGCGCCTTGATCGTATTCGAATAGGCCTCGCAGAGAAACAGGCATTCTCTTCGCCTTGCCTGGGCTGCGTGCTGCGTGTCCATTCATTTCTCCTTGGCTTTGGCGCTTCCGGGCCGAAAATGGACGAACTTTGAATCTGGAAGAGCATTCGCCTGTGTTTATCGTGATCTAATCGGCTCCATGGTCGGAGGAGGGGCGGGGCTTGCCGGCGCTGCTGCGGGTCATGGCCCAGAGGCCGCCGTAGATGATGAAGACCGGCCACCAGAAACTCCAGTCGACGCCGAAGAACAGGAACAGCGAGACCGTGACTATGATGGCAGCGACGGTCAGGGAGTGCAGCACGTTGGCGTCGAAGACGCCTTTTTTGCGCCATGTCTGGAAGGCCTGACCCAAGGGTCCGGCGGCGGCGATCAGGATGAACAGCGCCCACCAGTTGTTGAGGAACAGGAAGGGCAGGCGCACGTTGAAGTTGTAGAGCAGAAAGCCGATACCGATCAGGATGATGACAATACCGATCGAAACGCTGGTCGGACTCCATTCCCGTTCGGGCAGGCGTTTGCGGACGTCGTTCATGTTGGGCTCCGGCGTTGTGCTTTTGGCTATTTTGAGGGCAAAGGCGGCGAATGGCAAGCGCAGTGGGCGAACAAGGCGCGGCGCCGGTTTCCCTTCCCCCAGCCTCGCCCTGGAGGGAGCGGAGGTGAAATGGATTGAACGCGCCCGAAGAGGGAGGAGAAAGGGGGCGCGCCGAACAAGCGCATTTGCCGATCTTTGGCAAGATTCCGGATCGCCGCTACGCGACGTCCGGAACGATGGTGTTGGAATTAATCAGAGTCTCCATAAATCAGAAGCGACCTGATCTTCGGAAGGTTGCGGGCCGAGGTCGCGGTGCTTGACCAGCATGTGCCGGCGGTCGTACTCGAGTTCGCGGGCGAGCCGTTCGCTGATGTAAACCGAACGGTGCCGCCCGCCGGTACAGCCTATTGCGATGGTGAGGTAACCGCGGTTGCTCGACCGGTAGGCGGAGAGCCAAGCGCTCACGAAATTCAGGAGGTCCGCACTCATCCTGTTCACGACCGGGTGTTCCTGCATGAATGCGACTACCTCGGGGTCGTGCCCGCTCAGGCTGCGAAGCGACGCGTCCCAGTACGGGTTGGGGAGGCAACGAACGTCGAATACCAGGTCGGCGTTGTTGGGGATGCCGCCGCGGTAGGAGAAGGACTCGACCACGAGGGTCATCGGGTAGTCCGTCTCCGGGGTGACGTGTTTGCGTATGAGATCGCGCAGGTCGTGCACGCTCGTGCGGCTGGTGTCGAAGTGGATGTCGGCCAACTGGGCAAGCGGCTCGAGTGCCTGGCGCTCCGCTCCGATGGCGGCACTCAAATCGTGCGCGCCTTCGGAAAAGGGGTGCGGACGGCGCGATTCCCGGTAACGTTTGACGAGGATGTCCTCGTCGGTTCTGAGATAAATGACGGTGCAGCCGTGGGAGGCGCTGCGCCAGGCGTCGACCCGCTCGATCAGGCGCTCGAACTCTTCGCTGGAGCTGCGCGGGTCCACCCCGATGGCAAGCTGTTCGTAGCGATCCTCGTCCTTGCCGAGCGTCACCTGGACGACATTGTCGATGGCTGCAATCGGCATGTTGTCGATGGTGTAGTAGTCGAGATCCTCGAGCATGTTGAGCGCGACGGATTTTCCCGAACCGGACAGGCCCGCGAGCAGCACGAAATGCCGGGGCTGGCGAGCGGAGGGCGGGTCGTTCATGGACAGGATTTCGACAGGTTTGCGATCGGTTCGATTGCCGAATCTCGCCCGCCACCGGCGCCCCTGGAGGCCGCAAGTCGCGGGCCATTCATTGCCGTGTCGGCCAGGCGTCGCCGCTCTCAGGCCTGTTTTCGTTCACCTCCGTGTAGGTCGCCATTGGTCATGCGCGAGACCGGCGTTGCATGATGCTGGGTACGTTGCTCCTTGTGGCGCTTCAATTGGCGGTCGAGCTTGTCCGCCACCGAGTCTATGGCGGCGTACATGTCGTTCTCGACGGCTTTGGCGCAAATGGTTTCTCCCGATATTTGCATTATTCCTTCCGCCTTGTGGTTGAGCTTTTCCACGGCCAGGATGACCTGCGTGGAAGTAGGCGGCTCATGATGCCGCTCCAGGCGCTCGAGTTTCGAATTCACGTAGTCCTTGAGTGCGGGAGTGACTTCCATGTGGCGGCCGGTAATGGTGTTCTGCATGATGTGCTCCTTGGCATGAGTAGCATGACCAAATCCTTGCCCGGGGCAAGGCCCCCTGCAGGCCGAGTCGTAATCATCCCGGGCGCCTGCGGTCCCGGGTCGAGGCGAAGCCCAGCGCTTCGCGGTATTTGGCGACGGTTCGCCGGGCGACTTGTATGCCGCCGGCTCCGAGCGCCGCGGTCAATGCCGCGTCGCTAAGAGGCGAGCGCGGATCTTCCTTCGCAATCAACGCCTTGATGTGGGCCTGAACGGCCCGCGAAGAGGACCCCTCGCCGTTGGTATTGGACAGGCCGGCACCAAAGAAGTGCCTCAGGGGTATGGTGCCGCGCGGCGTTGCCATG
Source organism: Gammaproteobacteria bacterium (assembly GCA_030452225.1). GTDB lineage: Bacteria > Pseudomonadota > Gammaproteobacteria > JAKDMP01 > JAKDMP01 > JAKDMP01. Next base: position 9,474 of record JAKDMP010000061.1, on the reverse strand, counting down.
GATTTTCCCTGCACGGCGCGCGAAATCGTCGATTCGTGCAGCTCGAGTTCGGCGGCCACGGTGTGCATGGCGAGCGGCGCGAGTTTCGTCGGCCCCGAATCGAGAAAGGCGGATTGATGGCGGACCAGGACCCCGCCTACCCGGAGCAGGGTTTCCCGGCGATTGGCGAGGCTGGAAACGAGCGCACGCGCGTCGCGAGCCTGCGCGTGGAGTTCGCCGTTGCCATCGGGGTCGCGGCGCCGGGGAAGGGAGTCGGAATAAAGCTTGTTCACCCGCAACCTGGGCGTGACTGCGGGATTGAGTGCGACTTGCCACCCGGATTGCTCGCGCAGCGCGATCAGCTCGGGCACGAGGTACTGGATGTGCGGCGTGGAAAAACGGTAGCCGGGATACGGGTCGAGTTTGTGGATGAGGGCGAGAGCCGCGCCGAGTTCCTCCGCGGAGGCGCCCACTTGGCGGGCGAGTTGGTCGGTTTTGGCCTTGCCCAGTTCCTGGAAATGATCCTCGAGCAGGCGCTCTGCACAAAGACGCGCGGCCGTGCCGGCGGGGTGTTCGGCGAGTTGCAGTTGCAGGCATTCGACATGGCTCCGCGCGGCCACGCCGGTGGGTTCCAGACACTGAACACGGTGGATCACCATGTCGATTTCCGCGGCGGCGGCGGCGGGATCGAGATCGGCGAGCGCTTCGACGAGTGCCGCTTCGGGCGCGCGCAGATAGCCGTCTTCATCCAGCGCGTCGATGACCGCTTCGGCGATGACACGATCCCTGGCCGGAAAATGCTCCAGCGCGAGTTGGGCCATGAGGTGGGCGCGCAAGTCGAGTTCCTCGAATTGCATGTCTTCGACGGCGTCTTGTTCCAGGCGGGGCGCCGGGGCGGACCAGTCGAAGGCGGGAAGATCCTCAATGCCTCCGGCCGGTTCGTCGCGCTCCAGCATCAGGTTGCTTTCGAGCGCATTCTCGATCGCCCGTTCGAGTTCGACCCCCGAAAGCGCCAGCAGCTGCAGGGACTCGGTGAGTCCCGGAGCGAGGCTTGGTCTCAGGGCCAGGCCGGGAACGAGACCATGACGAGCCGGGCTGTTCATGCCTTCCATACTATACGCTGGAAGAAAATTGACAAGCCGCGCCCGGCGCCCTCCGGCCGAATCGCCCTCGCAGCGCGGTTTGTGGCCTGCGGTTACAGGCGGAAATGCTGGCCCAGGTAGACTTCGCGCGCGGTCGGGTTCGAGAGGATGTCATCCGGCGTACCGGCGGCCAGGATTTCCCCTTCGTTGACGATGTAGGCGCGGTTGCAGATGCCGAGTGTTTCGCGTACGTTGTGGTCGGTGATCAGCACCCCGATGCCGCGCTCCGAGAGATGGGCGATGATGCGCTGGATGTCGCCGATCGAGATGGGGTCGACGCCGGCGAAGGGCTCGTCGAGCAGCATGAAAGCCGGCTCGCTTGCCAGGGCGCGGGCAATTTCCACCCGGCGTCGTTCTCCGCCCGAGAGGTTGATGCCCTTTTCGTCGGCAAGTTGGCCTACGCTGAGCTCTGCCAGCAAATCGTCGGCACGCCGGCGGCGTTCGCCGCGGGGAACATGGTTGAGTTCCAGAACGGCGAGCACGTTCTCCTGTACGCTCATGTGCCGGAAAATGGAGGCTTCCTGCGGCAGGTAGCCGAGCCCGGCGCGTGCGCGGGCGTGGACGGGGAGCGGCGTGAGATCGCGACCGTTCAGCGTGATGCTCCCTGCGTCGGCGGGGATGAGCCCGAGGATCATGTAAAAGCTGGTGGTCTTGCCGGCGCCGTTGGGGCCGAGCAGCCCGACCACTTCGCCCGGTTCCACCCTCAAGCCGATCCCCTTGACGACTTCGCGCGAACGAAAGCGCTTGCGCAAGCCTTCGACAGCGAGGCTGCTCACCGCGACGCTTCCGGTTTTGCCGCCGTGCCCTTCGCGGGCGGGATGACGACGTGCACGCGCTGGCCCTCCCCGCCGCGCGCCCGAACCGTGCGTGTATCGAGGTCGTAACGAACCTGCGCGGCGCTGAAAATCTGTTCCCCTCGCCGCAGCTTCGCGTCGGTTTCGAGGAGCAGCGCATTGTCGACCGCCAGCCAGGTGATGGTTTGCGCCTCGCCGTGAACGGCAGGGCCATCTTCGGGTTTCCAGACAAATACTGCCAGCGAGCCGGTTACCACGGCCTTTTCCACGCGCTGATGAAGCGTGAAAACGATCGCCCGTACGCCGCGTATGACGACGGGACCCCGGGTGATGACGACGTGGCCGCTGTAGGTGGTGCGTCCGGTGTCGGCATGCTTGTCCAAGGTGGTCACGGACTGGTCCGAGTTGATGATGAGCGGCTGGGCGGTGGTCTCTGCGCGGGCGGTGGCAGCGGCAAAGGCCGCGGCCAGAAAGAGAAGCAGGAATCCGGGAAGGCTCCGGCCGATTACCCTTCTGTCACGCCCGACTGCGCGGGGACGAGCGGCAAATTGCTTTCCCGCATTCCCCGGGGCTGCGCTGCGCCTGCGCGGGCATGACGGGAAAACCGGGGCATCTCTAGCGAGCATGCGACTCATAACGGCTCGTTACATCGTGCAGGAATTTGACGGTGCCCTGCTCCAGGTCGGCCTTGAGCCCCCGCCCGCGGGTTGTGCGGGCGCCTTGGCGCAGGGTGGCAGGCGCGTCGGTGGAGATCAACCGTTCGCTCAGCACCAGGGTCAGCCGCGATGTGCCCAGGTGGATGGGGTTCGCGGCGGCCGGCTGATAAGCACGAACCTGTTCGAGGAGCACGACGTGGTTGCCGCGATTGGAAATCCGTCCGCGCCGCGCCGAGAGGTGCCAGTACGCGTTGGAGAGCGGGTAATAATCGAGATCGACGCGGGTGAGGAGCGAGACGTCCGCGTCGCGCCGGTGAATGATGCGGTCGCTGCGAAGGACGTAACGGGGTTGGCCCGATTCGCCGTAGCGCGTCATCACCGCGTTCGTCAGGCTGTAGTCGGGCAGTTCAGGGGCGCCGGCGCGCACCTGCGAAGAGGGGGGCGAGCCCCGGTTGGCGAGTACGAGCCATGTGCTGGCTCCCGCCACCACGGCCAGAGCGAGCCAGACGAGGCGGAGGCGCCAATGGCTCATGCCGCGGCCCTGGCCGTCAGCAGCATTTCGCAGACTTCCCGTACCGCGCCCTCTCCACCGCGTGCCTGGCAACACCAGTCCGCCTTGACTCGAACGGCAGCTACCGCGTTGGCGGGCGCGATGGCCAGCCCCGCGACTTCGAGGGCGGCGAGATCCGGTTCGTCGTCTCCCATGTAGGCGCAGGCGGCCAGGGGGATGCCGAGATCGTCGGCGATCGCGCGCAGGCGCTCGCCCTTGTCGGCCACGTTTTCGTGATAGCGCTCGATACCGAGCTCGCGGGCACGGAGGGCGGCAACCGGAGAGCGACGCGCCGTGATCAGAGCCACCTCGATACCGGCACGCATGAGCCGCTTGAGGCCGTGGCCGTCCTGCACATGGAAGGCCTTGGACTCCTCCCCGTTCTGGAAGTACCACAGACGGCCGTCGGTCAGCACCCCGTCGACGTCGAGCGCAAGCAGGCGAATGGCAGCCAGGCGGGCCTCGGAGGGCACGCTCATACGACGCCGGCCCGCAAGAGATCGTGCATGTTGAATGCGCCCACCAGCCGGCCTTCATCGACCACCGGCATGCCGTTGATGCGCCGTTCCTCCATCAGCCTGAGCGCCTTTCCGGCCAGCATGCCGGATGTGGCCACCGTACACTCGCGCGTCATCACCTCGCTGATCGGACGGACGAGATCGGCGCCCTGGTCGAGAGCACGCCTCAGGTCCCCGTCGGTGAAAACGCCCGCGAGTGCACCCGTATCGTCCGTGATGATCGCCATGCCGAGTCCCTTGCCGCTCATCACGACCAGGGTTTCACCCAGCGAAGCCCCGACGTTCGCGACCGGCATCTCATCGCCGCCGTGCATCAGGTCGCCGACCTGCAGCAACAGGCGGCGTCCCAGGCTGCCGCCCGGGTGGGCACGGGCGAAATCCTCGGCCGTAAAGCCGCGCGCGTCGGATACGGCCAGGGCCATGGCGTCGCCCATCGCGAGCGCGGCGCTGGTGCTGGCCGTCGGCGCAAGATTGAAGGGGCAGGCCTCGCGCGGCACGGAAATGTCGAGGTGGCAGTCGGCGGCACGCGCCAGGGTCGAGGCGGGCGCCCCGGTCAAGGCAATGAGGCGCACGTCGAGGCGTTTGATCAACGGCAGAATGGTGATCACTTCGGTCGTCTCGCCCGAGTTCGACAAGGCAAGGACGATATCGTCGCGCGTGACCATGCCCAGATCGCCGTGGCTGGCCTCGCCGGGATGAACGAAAAAGGCAGGGCTGCCGGTGGAAGCGAGGGTGGCTGCAATTTTGCGGCCGATATGCCCGGATTTCCCCATGCCGGTCACGATGACCCGGCTGCGGCAGGCGAGGATCAACCCGCAGGCCGCCGAGAAGGTGGCATTGATGCGCTCGGAAAGCGCTCCGACGGCGGCCGCCTCGGTGGCGATGACCTCGCGGCCGGTGCGAATCAAATCCGCCGCCGAGGCGGGAGACGAGGCTGAATTCATGGCGTTGGGATGGCCCGGAACAAGCCCTTGTATTGTAGCCGCGTGCATCGTTGTACGGGGCCGTCTGCTACACTCAAAGGCGGGTTTTTCCATGGAGCAACCGCCGCGGTGAATGCCGCCGAACTCGAATCGTTTCTTTCCCGGGCTTTTCCGCAGGCCGAGGTCGCGGTCGCTTCGCCCGATGGCGTGCATTTCAAGGCCCGTATCGTGGCCGGGGATTTCGCCGGGGCGAGCCGGCTGGCCCGCCACCAGAGGGTCTATGCGGCGCTGGGTGAGCGCATGGGGGGCGAAATTCACGCCCTCTCCCTGGAAACGCTCAGCCCGGACGAGCTATGAACCGGCTTTCCATCGAGGGCGGCACGCGGCTGGATGGCCAGATTCGCATTTCCGGTGCGAAAAACGCCACCCTGCCGATTCTTGCCGCGGCGCTGTTGGCCGACAGCCCGCTCACCGTGGGCAACGTGCCGCACCTGCATGACGTAACGACGACGGTGACCCTGCTCCGGCGCATGGGCGTGGAAGTGACCGTCGGCGAGCGCATGCAGCTCGAGATCGACCCTGGTACCCTGAAGGAATGCATCGCGCCTTACGACTTGGTGCGCACGATGCGCGCCTCCATTCTGGTGCTGGGGCCGCTGCTGGCGCACTTCGGCGAGGCCGACGTGTCCCTGCCGGGCGGTTGCGCGATCGGCTCGCGCCCCGTCGATCTGCATCTGCAGGGCCTGCGTGCCATGGGCGCCGACATCGTGGTGGACAACGGCTACATCCAGGCCCGTTGCGGGCGGCTCCGGGGTGCACAGATTCTGATGAGCCCGGTGTCGGTGACGGGCACGGAGAATCTCATGATGGCGGCGACGCTGGCCGAGGGCGAGACCACCATCGAGAACGCGGCGCGCGAGCCCGAGGTGGTCGACCTGGCCAAATGCCTCAACCAGATGGGGGCGAAGATCGAAGGGGCGGGCAGCGATCTCATACGCATCACCGGAGTGAAGCGGCTCGGGGGCACCCATTACGACGTACTCCCCGACCGCATCGAGACCGGCACCTACCTGGTTGCCGGAGCGCTCACGGGCGGGCACGTCAGGCTCAAGCAGACGCGCGCCGACATGGTGCAGTCCATCATCGAGAAGCTGCAAGAGGCCGGCGCCGAGATCACCAGCGACCAGGACTGGATCGAGCTCGACATGAAGGGGCGACGCCCGCTGGCGGTCTCGGTACACACCGCGCCGTACCCGGAATTTCCGACCGACATGCAGGCGCAGTTCACCGCCCTCAATGCGATCGCCAAGGGGGCGGGCGTGGTCACCGAAACCGTGTTCGAAAACCGCTTCATGCACGTGCAGGAGCTGGCGCGCATGGGCGCCGACCTGCAGCTCGAAGGCAATACGGTCTTTACCCGCGGCGTGGCAGGCCTGAAGGGTGCCCCGGTCATGGCGACGGACCTTCGCGCTTCGGCCAGCCTGGTGCTGGCGGGGCTGGTGGCCGAGGGCGAAACCCTGGTCGACCGGATTTATCACATCGACAGAGGTTACGAATGCATCGAGGAGAAGCTTTCGCAGCTCGGCGCCCATATCCGGCGTATTCCGGCATGAGCGCGCGCAAGCGATCATCGCGTCCGACGCCGTCGCTCTCCGGCATGAAGGGTGAGGAGCCGAGGCATAACGCGCGCATGGATTTGTACATGCGGGGAGACGATCCCGCGGGCCACGCCATTCGCCTGGTATTGGCCGAAAAGGGAGTGGGAGCGCGCCAGGTCGAGGTGAACGAAGAGGCCACGCCCGAGGAGTTGCTCAAGATCAATCCGTACGGCAGCCTGCCCTGCCTGATTTCGCGCGATATCGTGCTCTATCAACCGCCGATCATTCTCGAATATCTGGACGAGCGTTACCCGCATCCGCCGCTGATGCCTTTCGATCCGACGCTCCGGGCCCGCGTGCGGCTGTTCCTTCGCGAGGTGAACGGCCATTGGTACGAGCTTTGTCAACAGGCCAGCCGCGGCGGCTCGCGGACGAAATCGCGCGCGCGCAAGGAGCTTGTGGAGATCATTGTCGCGAGCGAGGAGTTGTTTCACGACAGCCCTTTCCTGATGGGTGAGGATTACGGTCTGGCAGACTGCGTGGTAGCCCCCGTACTTTGGAGATTGCCGCATTTGCACGTGCGCCTGCCCGAAGAAGCCTCGGCATTGCGCGCCTACATGCAGCGTTGCTTCCATCGCAACAACTTTGCCGGATCGCTTACGCGCCGCGAACGCGTGATGGGGACGCAATGAGAAAACCGCGCTCGCCCGGTACTCCGACGCGCGCCCCGTACTTTCTGCGCGCCATGCATGAGTGGATCAGCGATGCGGGGATGACGCCGCAGATCATCGTTGACGCGCGCATGGACGGCGTGCAGGTGCCGGCCGGTTCTATCGACGAGCAGGGCCGGATTGTGCTCAATATCGGTTTGGACGCCGTGCGCGGCCTCGCGCTCACGAATGAGAAGGTCAGTTTCAAGGCCCGTTTTGCCGGCACGCCGCATTCGATTTTTGTGCCGATCGCTGCGGTGCAGGGCATCTACGCGCGTGAAAGCGGCGAAGGCATTGTCTTCAACGAGGAGGTGGCCGGCGAGCCACGGCCTGCGGCGGATGCCGAAATCCGGGACAAGACAACCAAACCCACGCTCAAAATCGTCAAATAAGGCGGATCGACCGGGCTCTTTCCGCCCGGCTTCCCGCGGTGCGGAAAGCCTTGTTTTCAGGACTCGGCCATGTCAATGAGCGAATTGGAGCTGGAGCGCGTGAACGAGAACTTTGCACGCGCGGCGGCAACGTACGATCATGCGGCCGTGCTGCATGCCGAGGTGCAGGCGCGGCTCCTGGAACGCCTGGAGTTGACCAGCCTGCAGCCGCGGCGCATCCTCGATCTGGGTACCGGTACCGGCCGCGCACTCAGGCCGCTCGCCGAACGGTATCCGCAAGCAGAGGTCATCGCGGTGGATCGTGTGCTGCCCATGATCGCGCGGGCGCGACGGCGCAGATGGCGATTGCGCCGCTTCGGCTGCGCCGCCGCCCGCGCCGAAGCGCTGCCCTTCGCCGCGCAAAGCGCCGACCTCGTTTTCAGCAATCTGATGCTGCATTGGAGCCCGGCACCCGAGCAGGCTTTTACCGAGATCGAGCGCATGCTCCGCAGCCGATCCCTGTTCCTGTTCACGGCATTCGGGCCGGATACCCTGCGCGAGCTGCGCGCGGCCTGGTCGGCGGTGGACGGCTTCACTCACGTCCACTCCTTCGAGGACATGCACAACATCGGCGACGCGCTGGTGCATGCCGGGTTTGTGGAGCCGGTGATGGACATGGAATGCATCACCTTGAGCTACACGCAAGTACGCGACCTGACGCGGGATCTGAAACAAACCGGCATGGGCAACGTGGCCGCAGGACGGACTCGGGCCCTGACCGGCACCCGGCGCTGGGAGGCGATGGAGCGGGCTTATGAAAGGTTTCGCGTCGAAGACCGGCTGCCGGCCACCTATGAGGTGGTCTACGGCACGGCCTGGACGCGAGTCCGTCTGCCGCGTCGATGACGGGATCGTGAACGGCTTCGGCCGGCGCCGATCGGGCCGTCCAGCGGTTGCCCGGAGCAGGCTTTCTACCGGGGAGGCGCAGGTATTTGCGCGAGGTCTACTTGTGTGCCAAAAGCTTCTCGACCTCGGAAAAACTCTGCGCGCGCTCACCCGCCTCGACGTTGATGCCGAGATGCGCGCCGATTTCGGTGATCGAGAAAATTCCGCGCACGACGGTTTCGCCCCCCTCATTCGTTTCGGTCACGAGGGTGTGCTGTCGCCCCCGCGCATGCAGAAAATTCACGATATCCTCGACGGCGGCCTTTTTCACTTCCGACAAGGCCACGGCCTCCACCTCGGGCAGGGGCGTCATGACCTCCGAGACAGGCAGGCTGTCATGGCCCACCTTCTCGCGCACCGCGGCGGCGGTGGCCTTCTGCCCGACCAGGTCCCGGTAGCTGACGACCCCGATCACGCTGCCCTGCGTATCGACGACAAGCAGGAGCCTGACGCGTGCCGAGATCATGATGCGCTCGGCGCTGCCCAGCGTTTCCGCGGGCTTCACCGTAACGGCGCGGTGGCTGGTGAGATCGGTCATGACCGCCGTTGCCGGATCCTCCATCGTCGCCGGAGCATAGGCGTGCCCGGAGCGTGCGGGTTTCGTCCCGGCGGGAAGCGGATGGGTACTGAGTCGTGTCATGCGCGAACCGACCTTGCGAATTGGCCTCCAGTATAAATCCGCCCGATCGCCGGTGTGGGGCGTGGCCTTGCGGATTGTCAGCCCGCTTCGAGCTCCGAGGTACAGTTCGGACAGCGCGTTGCGGGCAGCGGAATGGCCGAACAGCAGCGCGGGCAGGCCTTGGTGGTCGGCGCTGCCGGTTCCTGCGGCTTTTCGAAACGCGCGCGCATTTTCATGATTCCGCGCATCAGCATGAAGACGGCGAAGGCGACGATGATGAGGCTGATCACCGTGTTGATGAAGGCTCCGTAGTTGAGCGTCGCCGCGCCCGCTTTTTGCGCCAGGGCGATCGTTTCGTAGGGTCCGGGCGTTGTTCCGGGGCTGATCACCAGGAAGAGATTCGAGAAGTTCACGCCGCCGATGAGGTAGCCGATCGGGGGCATGAGCACGTCCGAGACAAAGGATTTGACGACGGTGCCGAAAGCGGCGCCAATCACGATGCCGATCGCCATGTCCACGACATTGCCGCGCATGATGAACGCACGGAAATCAGTCATTAAACCGCTCATGGATCGTAACCTGTTGGAGTTATGCAGATCGAATAATACCGTAAAATTCTCGCATGCGGTATCTTGGCCCCGTCGGCAGCCAACGGCCTGCTGCTTGACA
>JAKDMP010000184.1 GCA_030452225.1 Gammaproteobacteria bacterium | reverse complement strand
CGCGCAACCGTCCGCGCGGATGCTGTGGGTGGGCATTGAGACGGCGTGGATAGTCGGCAGGCACGAGGAAGCGCGGCGTTTCGGCCGCAAACTCCTCAAGCGTTACCCGGATTCGAAGGAAGCGGCCAAATTCATCGAACTGATAGGCCGTAACCAGTGAGCGACAAAAACGAGGTTCCGGCTGCACAGGACGATTCGGACCCGAAAGCCGCGGGCGCGCGCCTGCGTGCTGCGCGTGATAGCCAGGGCCTGCGCATCGATACCGTAGCCGAGGCCCTCGGACTGTCCACGAGCGTCATCGCCAAATTGGAATCGGATGACTACGAGTCGCTCGCCGCCCCCGTTTACGTGCGCGGCTACATACGGAAGTACGCGCGTTTTCTCGATCTTCCGGAAGACGATCTGGTGGCCGCGTATGAGGTCGTTTCGACGCCGCGTGAGCCGCAATTGAGCAACCCGATGTCACGGGATCTGGAACATCGTGGCGGCAGGCGCTGGCTCACGGCGGTCGCAATCCTGCTGCTGGTCGTCGTGATGGTTGCGGCTGCCGTCTGGGCCTGGCGTTACGTGCGCCACGGCCAGGAAGTGACGCGTATCCCACCTTCCGCGGCGGCGTCGGCGGCGCCGGCCTTCGGCAAATCGGCGCTTGTCGCGGCGCCGATCCAAACCCGCAATCAGGCCGCGCTCGCACCCGCAAGCCTGGCGCCGTCCGGCAAGGCGGCTCCGGCGGCCGATTCCGGCGCGATCGTGGCTCCGACGCTGCCGGGAACCGGCGCAATAGCGGCAGATCATACGCCCGCCCGGTCGGCAACCGTTCAATCGGGCGAGCATCGGCTCATCCTGCATGTGCATACTACCTCCTGGATCGAGGTCATGGCGGCCGATCACACGCGCCTGTATTACGACCTCGCGCCGTCCGGGACGACGCTCGATTTTACCGGCCGGCACGGCGCGTTGCAGGTGTTTTTGGGCAATGCGCCGGGCGTGGATGTCCTGCTCAACGGCCAGCCTTATTCCATACCGGATTCAAGGCGTTCAGGTAATACGGCCCGATTCACGGTGAGATTGAAAAAGACGGCAAGCGCGGCGGACCGATCATGACGCAGGCACTCCGGCCGGTGCGCGGATTCAATGACATTCTCCCTCCCGCCTCGGTGCATTGGCAACGGCTTGAAAATGAAGCAGCCGCCGTACTCGAGCAGGCCGGCTATGGGGAGATTCGTCTGCCGGTAGTGGAATCCACTGATTTGTTCGCCCGCTCGATCGGCGCGTCCAGCGACATTGTCGAGAAGGAAATGTATTCCTTTCCCGATCGGCAGGGCCATTCGCTCAGCCTGCGGCCCGAAGCGACCGCCGGTTGTGTCCGCGCGGGGATTACCCAGGGACTGTTCGACGGCGGCCAGTTGCGATTGTGGTACCGCGGACCGATGTTTCGGCATGAGCGGCCGCAGAAAGGCCGTTATCGCCAGTTTCACCAGATCGGCGCCGAGGCCTTCGGCATGACCGGAGCGGGTATCGAAGCCGAATTGATTGCACTGGCTGCGCGCCTGTGGAAACGAATCGGCCTGAACGGCGTCACGCTCAAAATCAATACCCTGGGCTCCTTCGAGGATCGCAAGCGCTACCGCGCCGCGTTGCTGGACTTTCTGCACCGCCACGAAGATTCGCTGGATGACGACAGCCGGCGGCGCCTCGGCAGCAATCCCCTGCGAATCCTGGACAGCAAGGTTGCGGCCACGCGCGAGTTGCTGGAAAATGCACCGCGTATCGTCGACAGCCTGGGCAGCGCGAGTGCCGCTCACTTTGACGAATTGCGCAGGCAGCTCGATGCGCTGGGAATCGCTTACGTATGCGACCCCTTTCTGGTCCGCGGGCTGGATTACTACACCGGCAGCGTTTTCGAATGGGTGACCGACGCCCTGGGTGCCCAGGATGCGATCTGTTCGGGCGGGCGTTACGACGGCCTGGTGGAGGAACTCGGAGGGCGCAGGACGCCGGCCGCGGGCTGGGCGTTGGGCATGGAAAGGCTCGTCCTCCTGGCCGAATCTCAGGCCGTATTCCCGGCGCCGTCGGGTCCGGATGCCTACCTGGTCGCCTTGGGCGAAGCCCCCGAACTGCGCGCCCTTGCGCTGGCGGAAGCGCTGCGCGACCGATTGCCGCGGCTGCGTCTGATCGTGAATGCCGATGGCGGCTCGCTCAAGGCGCAAATGCGCCGTGCCGACAAGTGCGGCGCGCGTTTCGCGATCATCCTCGGCGAGTCGGAACTGGCGAATGGAGCCGTGACCGTCAAGCCGCTGCTCGAGAAACAGGAACAGCTTGCGGTTGCGCAGGACGTTTTGGCCGATTTTCTGGCGCAGAGGATTCAAGCCGCGTAAAATTGAGCGCTTGGACTGGATACTTGACCACCAAGGGGAACCTCCGGACGCCGGATGGTTCCCACGGACAGCAACCAAGGAGAAAACGGATTGGAAGGCTACGGTACGGACTCGGAACAGATTGAAGCACTCCGGAACTGGTGGCAGAAGAATGGCCGCTATGTGACGACGGGGTTGGTGATTGCCGCCCTCGTCGTCGCCGGCTGGCTGCTGTGGAATTATTGGCAGGACAGGCAGGCGAGTGCCGCGGCAGGATTGTATGCGACGGTAGTGCTGGCCGAACAGAAGGGCGACGTGAATGCGATCGTGAAGAATGCACATGCGCTGATCGGCGAGTATCCCGGTACCGCGTACGGTGCGCTGGCAGCCTTTGCGCTGGCCAGGGCCGAATTCGTGCAGCAACATTATGACAAGGCCCAAAGTGCCCTGCGACATGTCATCAACAACGCCCCGGATCGCGGCTTTGCAAGTATTGCCCGCTTGCGCCTGGCCCGTGTACAAATGCAGCAGGGCGATCCGAAGGAGGCTCTGGCCACGCTCGACAAGTCGAAATTCGCCGAGGCCTTTTCCGTGTCCGCCGCCACCTTGCGTGGGGCGGCCTACCAGGCCCTCGGCCGGGTCGCCGATGCCCGCAACGCCTGGCGCGCGGCCCAGTCGATGAGCGAGCCGGGCAGTAGCCGTTATCAATTGCTCGCCATGCGCCTTGCCGGCCTGCCGGCCGCAGACGCCGATCTGACGACCAAGAAGGTGGTGCACGCTGCGCCCGTGCAATCCGCAACGCAGCCCCGGACGACTGCAGCCGGCTCCGGCGCTTCCGGGGCGACGCCGTGAAGGCGGCGCTGCGCCTGGCTTCGGCTCTGCTTGCCCTTCTGGTTGTCCTGGCAGGCT
>JAKDMP010000060.1 GCA_030452225.1 Gammaproteobacteria bacterium | reverse complement strand
TTTGTCCACGGGCCTGTGCATCAGCATCATGTTCCTGAGCGGACTGATCGTCCCGTTGAGCACCGAACATGCGGCGGCCTACGCCGGCTATTACGCGATCGGCGGCGTGTGGGCCATGGCGTTTCAGATGACCCTTTGGCGGCTGCGGCCCTATTGGGGGATCTTCCATGAGATCGCCTCCTGCTTCGAGGCGTGCGCCGGACTGGTCGGCACCCTGGACCTTCAGATTGCCGGCGCGGATCCCGCGGCGGTGCGCCGCCGCATGCGCCGTCGGCACAAGACCCTGCGCGAGGCCGTACGGGCGGCCGAAACGACCTTGGAAGGCGTTCGTGCCGGCGCCGGCCATGTCATGCCTGTTCTCGATCGGGCGCAGTTGTGGCTGGCCGCAGCCTCGCGTGAAGCCATGGCAGTGGTCAGCCTGCGCGCGACGGTGTGGCCCGCCCCGGGCACACCTGCGGCGCGGATGTGGCAGGAATTCCTGGCGGCCTGGTACGCGGCCCTGTCGTCCATCTCCGAAGCGTTGAAGGATCGGCGCGCCGAAGTATTCGTGAGCCAAGCCCACGCAGCATACGATGCGCTCGAAGCGCAGGAATTGGTCACGCCCGAGATGCGCGCGCCGCTTCGCCTGGCGCTGCAGCATCTGGATGCTGCGGCGGAAAGCGTGACGCAGCTTTCGGGGCTGCGCTTCGGCTGGCGGGAAGATCTGCCGCGCCTGAGCGCAAGCGGCTTGCGTGGATTCGGGTCCACCTTGCGCGCCCAGTTGAATTTTCGATCGATCACCTTTCGCCACGCCCTGCGGGTCGCGGTAGCCTCGGGATTCGGGCTCTGGTTCATCGGCACGTTCAGCGCCGGCCATCGCATGTGGCTGCCGATGACGGTGATCCTCGTCTTGCAACCGGAGTTCGGCGCCACCTGGAAACGACTGTGGGAGCGTGCCGGCGGGACGCTGGTCGGGGTGCTGATCGCCGGCGGGCTGTACTTTCTCGTGGGAGGAACGGCGGGGGAGATCGTGGTGATAGCTCTGTTCTGCTTCGGCATGTTTTTTTTCGAGCGCATCAATTACGGGCTGGGCGTGGTGATGTTGACGCCGGTGTTTCTGCTGCTGCTGAAGGTTCTCGACCCCGGCGTATCATTGCAGTTGTACGGCTTTCGTCTGCTGGATACGCTTGGCGGCGGGGTGTTGGCCCTGGCTGCGGCGTACCTTTTGTGGCCGCTGTGGCAGCGCGGCAGCTTCTTGCCGCAGTGTGCGGCTGCCGTGCGTGCGCAGCGTGATTATCTCGCCGACGTGTTTTCCCTGCCCGGTGACGGCGAACTTTCGCATCCCGAGTTGATGCGCTTGCGTCATATGGCCGAGCGCGAGGGCGACAATGTCGAGGCCTCGCTGAGACGCATGCTGGCGGAACCGCGCCGCAGTCGCGGCGACGCACGCGACCTGTTCGGATTCGTGGCGTTTTTGCGGCGCCTCGCGGACAATGCCCTGGGTTTTGCGGTCGAGCTTGCGGGCAGCACGCTGTCGCCCGCCGAACGCCGGCAGGGCGATGAGTTATTGCAAGGCCTGGGCACGATTGCCGATGTGCTGGATGGCAAGATCGGCGTGGTCGGGCTCAATGCCGTACAGCAACCGCTGGTGGCGACCGGGACGCTGGTCGGCGCACCGCTGGGACGATGGTTCGAGCGCCTGGGCGCAGATACCGCGTCGCTGGCGGCCTCGACACGCAGGGTAGTCGCCCTGATCGAAGGCTCGGAAGTCGTCAAAGCCCGGCAAGGGCTCTCCGGGTAATCAGAAGCGCATCTGGTACTGAATGCTGTACAGATCGGCGTTCTCGGACCAAGTGCCGACGACATGGTCGCCGAAGGTGCCGGTCTGGTCCATCGGGACACTGTCGCCGATAAAAAGATGCGCCCAGCCGAAGGCGAGGCTGCTCGAATTGTTGATGTTCCAGGTCACGCCGGCCGCGATCCAGCGCCGATCGGCATCCGGCAGCCGTGCATTGCGGTATTGGTCGGTCACCGGGGACTCGTCGTAGGAGACGCCGCCGTGAACCGTCCAGTGCGGGTTGATGCGCCAGTCCGCCCCGAGCGCCAGCGTCCAGGTGTTCTGGTAGTTGAAGACCAGCGTGGAGGAGGGCTGGGCCGGGTTGTCGTAATCGATGGTGACGGCATGGAATATGCTCCAGCGCGTATAGCGGGCGCTCGCCGAAACCCGCCAGGAGGGGCCGATTTGCTGGGATACGGACAGGTCGATGGCATCCGGCAGGTTCACATCGGCATGTCCACCGGTGGGCTCGAACGCGCCGGAGGGCTGGAAAACCGCGGGCGTGTTCTTGAACACGGCGTCGCCTTCGAGATCGAAAAACAGCCGGCTGCGGTAGGAGAGGCCGACGGTGGTGGCGCCGCGCTGCCAGGCGAGGCCGACGTTCCAGCCGTAGGACCAGTCGTCGCCCTCGATCTGGAAGTGGCCGTCGTGAGACTGGGGCTGCAGACCCAGGCTGTTGCATGCGATGGGACCGAGCTGGGCGTAGCACACGGCGCCGTAGTCGATCTGGTTGGTCAGCTTCGCCGACAGGCGGGCGAAGTCGAGGCCGAAGCCGACGGAGAAGTGGTCGCCGATCTTGTAGGCGATATTCGGATTGATGTTGACGACGTTGATGGAGGTGTACTGCGCCTGGTAGCGCAAGACGGAGTCGCCATCAAAGGTGGTGGTGAGGCCGAACGGCACCTCGAATGCAACGCCGAAAACGGTGTTCTCGCTCAGCGGTACGGCAAAGGCGAGGATCGGCGTTACCCCGGCGCCGAGGCTGTTGTGGTCGCCCATGTTCCCGCCGTTGCCGCCCGTCAGCGGCTGGCCGGTCGCGTCGGTGGCGCTGATCTTGGAAAATTCGCCGCGCGTGCGAAAATCGGTGGCCCCGATGATGAATTGCGTCGAATCGATGAAGGTGAGCAGCGCCGGGTTGTAATAATTGGCCGAGGCGTTCTTGTTGGCGCTGGAAAAGCCCGCATTGGCCCGGGCCATGCTCTCGGCGCTGGCCTCATTCAACTGGAAACCGCCGGCATGGGCGGCAGGAGCGAGCCACACCGCGGCGGCCGCTGCAGTCACTGCGCCCAGCAATATCGTCCGGATAGAGGATTGTCGCATGATCAGTTCCCGATGAGTAACAATGACGATCTATAGGATAACAGCTTGAAAGGCCGATATCCGTAGCATTTGATTTGAATCAAGTGTGCGGTCCGGGATGCGTTTGGACGGTCGTTTCCGGGGTTTGCCTCTGCCGTGGCGTTGCAGTTGTCTGGTACGATACCTTGCATTGCTTTTTTTGATATTGGCGCAGTTTGACGTTGGTTGCCACGAACGGAGGATGAAATCATGCGCAAACACACTTCGCTTTTCCTGATCCCCGTCTTCGCGCTCGCGCTGCTGCTTGCAGGCTGCGGCGTCGAGAGCAGCAACCCGCCGCCGAGCCCGCCGCCGAACGCCGGATTTCACGCCAACTTTTACTTCTCCTCCTCGGGCTATGTCCTGCCCTTCCCGACCGATCTCTTCTTTCTCGGCTCCGCGGACGGCACGGTCAACATCCAGGGGCTTCCCCAGCCGAACGACTATTCGAACCCGCTGGTGGCGATCAATACGCTGGACGGCTTTTCCACCACCGCGCCGATCACCGAGCAGTTCAGCGCGCAGCTGGATCCGTCGAGCCTTGCGGGAAACGTTTTCGTATTCTCCGTCGTGACCGACCCCTCGCTCGGCTACGCCGTGGTCGGCGTCAACGGGCTGCTCGTGCCCGGCACCGATTACACGCTCTCGCTGTCCGATGCCGATCCCTCGGTACTGGAAATCACGCCAATCGGGGCGCTCGATGCGAGCAGCTCCTACATGATCGTGCTCACCGACGGCATTCAGGACACCGACGGCAATGCGGCGCAGGCTTCGGATCAGTTCATGGCCATCAAGGAGGCGCTGGCCGGCGGGCCGCCGTTGACCGATCCGCTGCTCCAGCAGATTGCGCCGCTGTTCGGAGCGATGCTCACGGCCGCCCAGCAGGCCGCCGGCATCGACCCTGCGGATGTCGCCATGATCTGGACGGTGTCCACGCAGTCGGCGGGCCCCGTCCTCGCCACCGTTGCGAGCACGGCCGCGCCCGGCAGCCTCGCGTTCCAGGATCTCGGCCATACGACCAGCTACTTCAACCCCGCGCTCTCCGGCTATGCCGAGGTGTTCGTGGGCACGTTCACGCTGCCGTATTACCTGGGCATTCCCACGCCGCAGGACCCCTCGCCGGCGCTCACCGATTTCTGGCACGGCGCGAACGGAAGCATCCTCACCCGCTACAACACCGACCCCGTACCCACGGCCACCGTGACGATACCCGTCATCATGACCATCCCCGCGCAGGGCTCGCCCTACTTCATGCAGGGCGGCGTGTACCCTCCCGATGGCTGGCCCGTGGTGATCTTCCAGCATGGCATCACCGGCGACCGCGTGCATTCGCTGGCGGTCGCCGACACCTTTGCCCAGTTCGGTATCGCCACCATTGCCATCGACCTGCCACTGCACGGCGTCACCGATCCGGCCAACCCCTTCTACCAGAATCAGCTGGTGGCGGGGGTCGCGTCCCAGCTCCAGACTGGCGAGCGGACCTTCGATCTCCCCAAGGGGCTCGATACCGGCACCCCGGAACCCGGGACCATCGCCGACTCGGGAGCCTATTTCATCAACCTCTCCTACCTGCTCACCAGCCGCGACAACCTGCGCGAGGCGGTGGCCGATTTGCTCCACCTGACGGTGACGCTTCCCACCGCCCAGTTCATGACGGTCAACAACGGCCAGCCGACCCAGGAGGAGTTCAACACGCTGCGCACCTACTTCACGGGGCTTTCCCTCGGTGCGATCGTCGGCATTCCGTATCTGGCGCAAGTCACGAAGTTGCCCGGTTACGGATCCACGATCGTCATGCAGTCGGCGACGCTCTCGGAGCCCGGCGGCAAGGTTGCCTATCTGCTCAAGACTTCGCCCACCTTCGGCCCTATCATCGAAGACGGGCTCGCGGCGAACGGGCTCACCCCCGGGACGCTGCTCTACGAACAGTTCTTCCAGTGGGCGCAGACGGCCATCGATTCGGGCGATCCGCTGAACTACGCAGCGGCGGCCGCCGCGAATACGCCGATCAACTTTACCTCGGTGGTGGGCAACGAAGTCAATCCGCCCGACCAGGTCGTTCCCGTCTGGACCCAGGAATTGCTCTGGGACGCGATGGATCTCACGCAATACGGGCAAACCACCGTCGATCTTTCCGGCATTCGCGGCGTCGTGAAGTACACGGCGGGCGTGCACGCGTCACTCATCAACCCCGAGCCGTTCCCGCTGGTGACCCAGCAGATGCAGATCGAGATGGCGGTGTTCGCCGCGGGCTGTCTGCCCATCGTGCCGGGCTGCCCGCCGACCGGCGGACCGCCGAACGGCCAGACCCTGGACATTGCCTACCCGAGCGTGGTTCAGCAGCCTTGAGCGAAAGTATCTGACCGCGATGCATTGACCCCGGCGGCGGCAGCCGCCGGGCACCGGGCACACTAACATTTTTGTCGGATAGGGGTGACATTCTTGTCGCTTTTGACCGGTTGCGATGATCCTGACCGGCCTGCGGCGCCTTTGTTGAAAAGAATCATTGCATGGCGTAAAGCCTCTTGCGACGCGGGTTTTGGCGGATACACGCGATAAAACGCGGGTGGAGCCGGAAAATTGGTACGGTTCTTGCTGGCAACAAGGGTGACAGCGGCGACTGTTTCGCCCGCCATTTGTTTGAATGTATCGCGGTACGGGCTCAAGCCATGTGTCGAGCTTTCCGGTATTGCCTTGGCCGGCCTCGCGAGTCGAACATTGGCGGATGGAGCCAGGTTGCCACAATTTTTGGGGGTTGCCAAGGTACTGAACTTTGGGAGGGAATCTCCTGCATTGCGCTGAAGGGGACACGACAGGACCGGTCAGAATTCGCACCCTCACCACGGGTAGCGGAGGTGATTTACAAGCCCGACCCCGGTCAAGTGCGCGGCCTCCCGGGATCCAATCTGAACGCCGCCACTTCTCCTGGCGTTACCGGGCATTTTCTCCGGCAGGAGCGGCCCAAACTGCCGCGAACTCCTGAGTGACGTAGGCACGTGACAATATTCGAGGCGTTATCATTTGTCCTGGTATCGACTGTGCAACGAGAGTCGGGTTTCGGCTGACGTGATTTTTCACAATCCAGCCTGATTACGGGATGCACACTGAAATTGGCTGGGCATGAAATACAGATTCCTGATTGACTTCGACAGCACGCTCATCAAGCTCGAAAGCCTGGAGGTATTGGCCGAGGTTGCGCTTGGCGAGGCGCCGGACAGGACCGAACGGCTCGAGGCAATATCCAGCCTGACCGCGCGTGCCATGAACGGCGAAATGTCCTTCGGTGACGCCCTTTTGGAGCGGCTCGCGTTGCTGGATGCGAATCGCCGGCATCTGGCCGACGTGGTCGAACGCCTGCAGCACAATGTGTCCGATTCCTTCCTCCGGAACCGTGACTTTCTGCGCCGCGAAGCCGATCGCGTTTTCATTGTCTCCGGCGGTTTCCGGTCGCTTGTCGAGCCGGTGGCCAAGCAGTTGGGACTGCGGGCCGACCATGTCCATGCGAATGATCTGGTCTTCGACGAGCACGGCAAGATAACCGGTTGCGACGCCTCCAATCCGCTGGCGCACGATGGGGGAAAGGTCATGGTTGCGCGCAAGCTCGGCGGCGACGACCTGGTTGTGGTGGGTGACGGTTGGGGCGACTACGAAATCCATGCCGCCGGGGCAGCGAAAAGGTTCTATGCCTTTACCGAGAATGCCGCCAGGGCGCGCGTAACCACGGCGGCAAAACGGGTCGCGCCGAGCTTCGACGAGGTGCTTTACGACTGCGGTCTGAAATCGTCGGTGTCCTATCCCAAGAATCGTATCGAGGTTTTGTTGCTGGAGAATATCCACGACAACGCGGTGCAATCGTTTACCCGCGAAGGCTACCGCATCCGCAGCGTGCCGACGAGCCTCGATGCCGATGCTCTGCGCGAGGAAATTTCGCGCGTCTCCATCCTGGGCATTCGCTCCAAGACGCAGGTGAACGCAACCCTGCTGGAGGAGGCCAGGCAGCTTGTCGCGGTCGGCGCCTTTTGCATCGGCACCAACCAGATTGATCTTGCCGCCTGCGCCCGGGCGGGCGTGGCGGTGTTCAACGCCCCGTTCAGCAATACCCGTTCGGTGGTGGAACTGGCGATCGCGGAGATCATCCTCCTGATGCGCAACCTGCCCGAAAAAATGCGTGCGATGCATGCGGGAGAGTGGAAAAAATCGGCACGCGGCAGCTTCGAGGTGCGCGGCAAGACACTCGGGATCGTCGGTTACGGCAATATCGGCATGCAGTTGTCGGTTCTCGCCGAAGCGCTCGGCATGAACGTGCGCTACTACGACCTGCAGCCGCGTCTGGCGCTCGGCACCGCACGCTCATGCGCGTCGTTGAGGGAACTGCTGGAAGCCTCCGACGTGGTGACCCTGCATGTAGATGGACGGCCGGAAAACCGCGGACTTTTCGGTCGCGAAGAGTTTGCGAAAATGCGCGAAGGAGCTCTCTTTCTCAACCTCGCGCGCGGGCATGTCGTCGATCACGACGCGCTTCACGAAGCCGTCGCCGGCGGCAGAATCCGAGGCGCGGGGGTGGATGTGTTTCCCGAAGAGCCCGCGGGGAACGATCAGGCGTTCGAATCCGTGTTGCGTGGTCTGGGCAACGTCTTGTTGACGCCGCATATCGGCGGCAGCACGCTCGAGGCCCAGGCCGATATCGGCCGCTTCGTGGCGGACAAGCTGGTCGGCTACATCAATACCGGCAGTACCATGAACAGCGTGAATTTTCCCGAGCTTCAGCTTCCCGAGTTTGCCGACGCGCACCGCCTGATTCACGTTCATCACAATGTGCCGGGCGTGGTGGCCGAGATCAACGGCGTGCTTGCGCGCGATGGCATCAACGTGGTGGGGCAGTACTTGAAGACCAACGAATATATCGGCTACGCCATTACCGACGTGGACAAGGCGGATTGCGATCCGGTGCTCGCGGATTTGAAGCGGATCGAGCACACCATCCGTGCCCGCACCCTCTATTGACCGCCCCGTCCCGAGGGTTGCAGGAGCGGCTCATGGCCGCGACAGCCGGCAAGATGCCGGCGCTCCGTGTCGCGCGCATGGCGCGCTCGTACGATACCCCTCGTACTCTTGTAGGAGCGCGCCATGCGCGCGATCGTCCAGCATCCCGCAGGAGCGGGCCGTGGTGGCGGCCGTGAACTGCAGCCGAGTGCCGTCCGGGTCAGGATTTGATCCCCAATTTGGCGATGCGATAGCGCAACTGACGCGCCGTCATGCCGAGGCGGCGCGCCGCCTCGCTCTGGTTGCCGCCCGCTTCGCGCAGGGTCTTTTCGATCTCCTCGCGCTGGATGGCTTCCACACGCTCGGGAAGCGGCTGGTTGTTCCCGTCCGCTTCGGGCCGTTGAGCCCGTTCGCTCCGCCGGATCCGGATATCCTCGGCCTTGATGATGCCGCCGCTTGAGAAGGCAAGCGCACGCTCGAGAATGTTTTCGAGTTCGCGCACGTTGCCGGGGAAGGGGTGAGCCTGGATCAGGGCCAGCGCCTCGGGGTCGAGTGCGAGAGGTGGCGCATCGGCTTCACCCGCCATACGCGCCAGGATGTGCTCGGCCAACAGCGGGATGTCTTCCGGGCGCTCGCGCAAAGGAGGCATGGCAAGGCGAATCACGTCGATGCGATAGAAAAGGTCTTCACGGAAGCGGTTTTCCGAAATGCGCTCTTCGAGGTCACTGTGCGTGGCCGACAGAAAGCGTACATCCACGTCGATTTCTTCCGTCGAGCCGATGGGACGGACTTTGCGTTCCTGGAGGACGCGCAGCAGCTTGACCTGCATTGCCGGCGGCAGTTCGGCAATCTCGTCCAGGAAAACGGTGCCGCCGTCGGCGCTTGCGATGAGGCCGGCACGGTCGGCGACGGCCCCGGTAAAACTGCCCTTGCGGTGGCCGAACAGTTCGCTCTCCATGAGTTCCGATGGGATGGCGCCGCAATTGACAGGCAGGAACGGAGAGTTTGCGCGCACGCTGGCCGCGTGAACCAGCCGGGCCGCGAGTTCCTTGCCGGTTCCGGATTCACCCGTGATGAGCACCGGCGCCTCGCTACGGCCGACACGCGTAATCAAGGCGCGCAACGCGTGCATCGTGGGGGCTTCCCCCAGCAACTGCGGCGTCTTGCCGGCCACATCGGCGTCGTTGTTCTCCAGGCGCAGGGCGCTGGCGACCACTTGGCGAAGCCTTTCGAGATCCAGCGGTTTGTTGATGAAGTCGAATGCCCCTGCTTTCAGCGCGTTGACGGCGGTTTCCACGTTTCCGTAGGCGGTGATGACCGCAACCGGAATTCCCGGGGCGTTGGTTTGCATCCAGGAGACGAACTCGATTCCGTCTCCGTCCGGCAGGCGCATGTCCGTGAGAACCAGATCAATGTCCTTGCCGGCCATGGCCCTGTGGGCTTCGGCCAGGTTCTCGGCCTCGATGGCCGTCAGCCCGGCGTCGGTGAGCGTCAGCGATACGAGGTCGCGAATATCCGCCTCGTCGTCGATGACGAGAATGCGGCGTGAGTTCATTTCAGCCATGTGCGGTTCCGTGCAAAAGTCAAGCGAAAACAGGTGCCGCCACCGCGCCGGTTCCATGCCTCGAGCGAGGCGCCGTTGGCGCGGGCGAGTTCACGAGCAATATACAGCCCCAGTCCAGTTCCTGCAGCGTGCGTGGTGACGAAAGGCTCGAACAGCCGCGCCGGCTGCTGTACTCCGATGCCCCGGTCGAGCACGTCGACGCGCGCCTGCCCGTCTCGTCCATCCACGACAAGTTCCACCCCAACGGGAGAGTCGCCATGGATGAAGGCGTTGTCGATGAGGTTGCCGATAATGTGATCGAGATGGCCCAGGTCGAAGCGTGTGTCCATGTCGATGGAGTGGCGCCGAACCGCCAGCCTGCGGCTGTATTCCGGCCGCCGTTCGGCGTAGTCGGCGAGGAAGCCGTCGAGCCAGTTGGACAGGTTCAGCACGCGCGGCTTCGCTGCGCCCGGACGCGACAGGCTGAGGATGTTTTCCACGACCCCGTCGAGGCGCGCGCTCTGGCGCGCGATAATGCCGACGAGACGGCTTGTGCGTTCGTCGAGCCCGCGCGTCTCGGCTACCAGCTGGTTGGCGTGCGCGATCGCCGAGAGGGGGTTGCGCACCTGGTGAGCGATGCCGGCGGTAAGTCGGCCGAGGGCGGCGAGCTTGAGCGCTTGCGCCTGCTCGCTGACGGCCTCGGCGTCTTCGACGAAAATCAAGCGCTCGTCGCCAATGTGAGGCTCCAGCGGCAGGATGTGCAGCATGCGTTCCGCGCCGTTGTGCAACGTGATGGTGTGGGTTTCGCGCCCTTTGCTGGTGGCGGCCAACCGGGTGGCGCTGATGCGGCCGGCCGCATCCAGGAGCAAGTCGGCTGCGGGATTGGACCGCTGTATCTGGCCCGTCTTGTCCGTGACGAGGATGCCGGTGTCCAGCTGACTGATGATGTGGTTGTTGACGGCATTGAGCTGGCGCAGGGTTTGTCGCTGTCGAAAGGCCAGGCCCTCGCTTTCCAGCAGCCTGCGGGCGAGCGTGTTCGCGACCAGGGAGATCGCAATGATGCCGAGTCCGAACAGCCCGGCCTGCGTGTAAATCGCAATCGGCAGGGTTTTGCCGAGCTGGGTGCCCACGGCTGCGGCGAGGACGGCCAGCGCGGCCAGCGAGGCGAAAAACACGGCCTGCTTTCGTGTCCGCGCGGCGGCCGCGGATACGCCCACGGGCGGGACGAGCAAGGCGGCGAGAATACCCAGATCGGCTCCCGTGGCCTGCACAATCACCACCGCCGCCAGCAGGTCGATGATCGGCTCGAGTTGCGATTGCAGCCACAGGTTCGGCCACTCGTGCGCGAGCGTGGGGATGGCCAGCAGGCCAAGCAGCAGATAGGCGATGCCGGCAACGGCGACCGGCAGCGGTGCGGCGATGTGGAGCGCTGCGGAGATTTGCGGGGTGACGGCGATGATGATGGTCGCCGAAGCGAGCAGGATGCGGTAAATATTGAGCAGTTCGAGCAGCCGCCAGCGCACCCCGCCACGGCCGGTATGCCGATCGCCTGCCGACGAGCGCTTTGCGAAAACGTACCTGATGCGCCAAAATATGCCGTCTTGTTTATCCACAACCGTGGCTTCACGTCCCACTCAGGGAGCACTGTACAGCATGAACCTGCACGAATACCAAGCGAAGGCGCTGTTTGCGCGCCATCAGATCCCGGTGCCGGAAGGCCGGGTGGCTGCCAATGCCGAGGAGGCCGAGAGCGCGGCACGCGCGCTGGGCGGTGAAATCCATGTCGTCAAGGCGCAGGTACACGCCGGCGGCCGCGGCAAGGCCGGCGGCGTGAAACTGGTGCATTCGCCCGCGGAGGCCGGCGAGGCGGCGGCCTCGATGATCGGCCGCAAGCTGGTCACGCACCAGACGGGCGGCGAGGGGCTGCCGATCGAGCGCGTGTGGGTCGAGCGCGGCTCGAAAATTGCACGCGAGTTGTATCTGAGCTTGCTGGTGGACCGCGCCCACGAGCGACTCGCCTTCATCGCCTCGCCCGCCGGCGGCATGGATATCGAAGCGGTCGCCAGGGAAACACCCGAAAAAATTACCACCGTGGGCGTCAACCCTGGTTCCGGACTGTCGGGTTTCGAGGCGCGCCGGCTGGGTTTCGCGCTGGGGCTCGAACCCGGACAGATGAAATCGTTCGCGAAGCTGGTGCGCGGTCTTTATGACCTGACGCTCGCCGAGGACGCGAGCTTGGTGGAAATCAACCCCCTGATCGTCACCGACACGGGCGACATCCTCGCGCTGGATGCGAAACTCAACCTGGATGACAACGCGCTGTATCGCCACAAGGAACTGGCCGAGATGCGTGATCCGGGCCAGGAAGATCCGGCCGAGGCCGAGGCGGGCGAGCATGGCCTGAATTACGTGTCGCTCGACGGGAATATCGCCTGCATGGTCAACGGCGCGGGCCTCGCGATGGCGACCATGGACTTGATCCAACTGAGCGGCGGCACCCCCGCGAACTTTCTCGACGTGGGCGGGGGCGCGACGGCCGAACGGGTCACCGCGGCTTTCCGCCTGATTCTGTCCAACGAGAACGTCAGCGCGATCCTGATCAACATTTTCGGCGGCATCGTGCGCTGCGACGTGATCGCCGAGGGCATCATCGCCGCCGTCAAGGGCGTGGGCGTGCCGGTGCCCGTGGTGGTTCGCCTCGAAGGCACCAATGCCGAAGCCGGGCGCGAGCTGCTCGACGAAAGCGGACTGGACATCATCGCCGCCGAGGGGTTGGCGCAAGCGGCCGAGAAAGCCGTAGAGGCGGCGGGAGAGACGAAATGAGCATATTGGTCGATCAAAACACGAAGGTCATCTGCCAAGGGCTGACGGGCAAGCAGGGCAGCTTTCACAGCGAACAGGCGCTCGCCTACGGCACCAAACTGGTGGGCGGCGTGACGCCCGGGCGCGGCGGCGAAACGCACCTGGATTTGCCGGTGTTCAACACCTGCGCCGAGGCGGTGGCCGAGACCGGGGCGACGGCCAGCGTTATTTACGTCCCGGCGCCGTTTGCCGCCGACGCGATTCTCGAGGCGGCGGACAGCGGCATCGAACTGATCGTGTGCATCACCGAGGGCATTCCCGTCCTCGACATGGTGCGCGTCAAGGCGGCCCTGAGGAGCACGCCCACGCGTCTCATCGGCCCCAACTGCCCGGGCGTCATCACCCCGGACGCCTGCAAGATCGGCATCATGCCGGGCTACATCCACAAGCCCGGCCGCGTGGGCATCGTGTCGCGCTCGGGCACACTCACCTATGTCGCCGTGCACCAGACCACGCTCGAGGGCCTGGGACAGTCCACCTGCGTCGGGATCGGCGGCGACCCGGTGCACGGCATGAATTTCATCGACGTGATCGAACTTTTCCAGGACGATCCCGCCACCGAAGCGATCGTCATGGTTGGAGAGATCGGCGGCAGCGACGAGGAAGAAGCCGCCGCTTACATTCAGCGCAACGTGGACAAGCCGGTGGTGGCCTATATCGCCGGTGTGACCGCGCCGCCGGGCAAGCGCATGGGCCATGCCGGCGCCATTGTCTCCGGCGGCAAGGG
>JAKDMP010000059.1 GCA_030452225.1 Gammaproteobacteria bacterium | reverse complement strand
GGCGGTGCGCTCGGCAGGCACGCGAAGCTCGATGTCGTTATCGCCGAGCGCCTGCGCCAGCCTGCCGCCGCCCTTGCCGCTCAAGGCCAGCACCCAGGCGCCGGCCGCATGCGCGGCCTCGACAGCCCGCACGATGTTGGCCGACCCCCCGCTGGTGGAAATCGCCACCAGCGCATCGCCGCTGCGCGCCAACGCCTGCACCTGCTTGGAGAACGCCTCGTCGAAGTGATAGTCGTTGCCGATTGCGGTCAGCGCGGAGGTATCCGTGGTAAGAGCAATCGCCGCCAGCGGCGGGCGCTCGCGCTCGAAGCGGTTGGTGAACTCGGCGGCAAAGTGCTGCGCGTCGGCGGCCGAACCGCCATTGCCGCAGGCCAGCACGCGCCCGTCCGCCTCGAGCGTTGCCGCAAGCCTCGCGGCGGCCTCGGCGATCCGGCCCGGCAAACGTTCGCGCGAGGCCGCCTGAGCCGCCAGCGTGCCGTCGAAGTGTTCGCGGATGCGTGTTTCCTCGTTCATGTCGTCGCCTCCACGGCATTCTTGATCCATTCGATCCGGTCTCCGGCGGACACCGCCACCACGTCCGCACGCAGGTTGCGCCGCTCGCTGCCCGGATGCGCCGCCACGTAGGCGCGAATCGCGCGCAGCATGCGCGCCTGCTTGGCCGCGGTCACACTGGCCGCGGCACCGCCGAAATCCGCGCGCGCCCGATAGCGCACTTCCACGAAAACAAGCGCCTCACCATCGTCCATCACCAGGTCGATCTCGCCGCATCGATAGCGAACGTTGCGCTCGATCAGTTCAAGCCCCTGCGTCGCCAGCCATTTGGCGGCCAGGTTTTCCTTTTGCATGCCGCGCGCGGTGGTTCGACTCACGGCTCCGATTTCCCGCTGTCCACCGGGTGCAGCCTGCCGTCGATGTAATGGGCCCAGGCGGCGCGGCGAACGATGACGTTGTTCTCGCCCAGGCTCAGCGCGCCGGTAACGCCGCGTACCGGGCGGCGCAGCGGCTGCAGGTTGTTCGCAAGCAGGGGGATCAAGCGCCAGGCGTCATAGCCGAGGGCATAAAGACGGGCGTAATGCAGCCAGGCCTGCGGGAACAGCCCGGCGAGCTTGCTGCGCAAGGCCTCCATGGCCGCTTCGTCGGAAATGAACCAGGGCATGATCGGGAAACGCACCCCGTCAAGATCGTCGGGCGTTTGGCCGACCTGGTACAGGTTCGCGATCGAATACACCGGCAGGCCCATGCCGTGGTAGTAATCGATCTGCGGCACCAGCAACCGCGCGGTGGTGAAAGGCGCCGCAAAGAAAACGAACTGGATGTCCTGGCGCCGGCGCGGCGTGAATTCGAGTTGCTGCTGCAACTGCGCGGACAAGCGCTGCTCGCGCATGCGGCTGAGGTCGATGCCGAACAGCGATGTCAGCGGCGCGGCGAATTTGACCGCGCCGGGTTGGAACCGGGCGGCCGCCAGCACGCGGCCGCCAAGCTCGGTCAAGCGCTGCGTGAAAGCCTTCGCGATGCCTTGCCCCCAATCGTTCGCGGGCACCAGCACGACGGCACGCGAAAGCCCCTGCGAGATTGCATGTTCGGCCGCCGATCGCGCCTGCTGCTCCGGGCTGAGGCCGAACTGGTAAAAGCGTGGCGGTGGAAGTGTTCCGTCCTGCAGATAATTGAGCGCCAGCACCGGCATGACGGGGCGTCGCGGCACGATGCCGTTCACCCCGGCGGGCGTGAGCGGGCCGACGACAAAATTGGCGGATGCCGCGCGTGCCTTGGACAAGGCCGCGCGCGCGCCTTCGGCCGTGCCGCCGGTGTCGAAGACGACGACCTGGGGGCGCGGTTGCGCGCTGCGGTAATAGCCGGCAAGCATCCCCGCCTCGACGGCCTGGGCCTGCTCGGCATAATCCCCCGAAAGCGGCAACAACACGGCAATCTTTACTGGATATTGCCAACGCGCCCGCTCCTCGGCCTGGATCTGGGCCAGCAACGGGCCGTTGGCCGGGTGCGCGGGCCAGGAGGTGCTCCATTTCAGGATTCGCGCGGCAAACTTTTGCGGCTCTTCCCAGGCCGTGTGCTGGATATGAGCGAGCGCAATCCATCCTTGGGCGATATGCGACAAGCCGGCAGGAGAAGGCAGCGGCCGGGCGCCGGAAATCAATGCCCAAGTCAATTGGTTGTTCGCACTTGTCTCCCCGGCTGTCGTGAACAGACGCCCGCGCTCGACCATCAATTCGAGGCCGCGCGCCGGCAGTCCGTCGGCAAACAGGGCGCGGCTCTTGAGCGCAAGAAAACGCGCCCGCTCCTCCGATTCGACCGGCGAGGGAGCGGCTTCCAGCGCCTTCAGGGCAATCCGCGGGCGATGGTTTGCAAGAGCGATTTCGGCCTTGAGTTCCGCCGCCGTCAGCTGCCGGTCGGGCGGTAATGCGCTGATGACAAGCGACTCCGCCGCCTGCCAGGCGGCTTGCGCGTTGCCATCCTGCCAAGCGCGTTGTGCGGCCTCGAGCTTGTCCGTCGGAGTGCCGGCCATTACGGGCGCCGCGCCCCCCGGCGAGGGCGGCAACGCACAGCCCGCGATCCATGCCGCGCCAATCGCGATGCCGAGAACGGCGGTGACGAAACGCATTGTTCGGTACACTTTCATGGATTGAGGATAGCATTGCCTGTAGTACAAGAGTCAGCCCCACCATGTGCGACCCGCCCGCGACTTTGTTTGTGGTCGCCACGCCGATCGGAAATCTCGCCGACCTGAGCCCGCGCGCGCGCGACCTGCTGGCAAGCGTCGACCTGATCGCGGCGGAGGACACGCGCCACAGCGCGCGCCTTCTCGAGGCTTGGGAGATCCGCACTCCGCTCACGTCATTTCACGATCACAACGCCGCTTCGCGCCTTCCCGAACTGATCGGCCGGCTGCAAGCGGGAGACCGTCTCGCGCTGATCACGGATGCCGGCACACCCTTGATCAGCGACCCCGGTTATCGCCTTGTGCGCGCCGCGCAGGATGCCGGCATCGCCGTGCGCGCCCTGCCCGGCCCCAGTGCGGCAATCGCCGCGCTATCGGTCGCGGGGCTGGCCTGCGATCGCTTCACTTTCGAGGGCTTCCTGCCGGCTCGCGCATCGGCGAGGCGCAAGCGACTCGGCGAACTTGCCGACGAGCCGCGAACAATGATCTTCTACGAATCGCCCCGCCGTCTCCCCGCCATGCTCGATGATTGCGTGGTCGCGTTCGGCGCAGATCGCGAATCCGCTCTCGCGCGAGAGTTGACCAAACTTCATGAAAGCCTGCATCGCGCGCCGCTTTCGCAATTGGCTCGAATGATCGGCGAAGGCGAAGAGCCCGCGCGGGGCGAATGCGTCGTGCTGGTTGCAGGCGCGCGGGGCATACAGTCCGGCGGCCATTTTGCGGACGAACTTCTCGACGCGCTCGTCGGCGAAGGCATCGGCGCCAAATCGGCGGCGGCCGTCGCCCGGCGTCTCACCGGCCAGCCCCGGCGCAAACTCTACCAGCGCGCCCTCGAACTCAACGATCAAAAAGAAGCTCGGAATTCTCAGGAGCGGCGGCCCCCGCCGCGATAGGCTACTTCAGATTATTGCAACGCCGCATATCGCGAGCTGCCGCTCGCTCCTTGTATGTTATCCGGGTCGGCTGTGGCTGGTTGCAGGGCGGAGAAGCGCAACGCATCCGCCGGTCCGGATTTGGTGGATGCGCCTGCTTCGCAGCCTTATCCACCCTACCCGCTTTTGAGGGACTTGAATTTGAACAGAGTGTCTACGCAATGAGACTCGCGAAAGCGTTGCGGGCGACGCTCAGGGTAGCGTCGATTTCCTTCTCGCCGTGCGCCGAGGAAACGAAAGCCGTCTCGAATGCCGAAGGCGCGAAGTGGACGCCGGCCTCGAGCATGGCGTGAAACCAGCGTGCGTACAGTTTTGCATCGCTGCGCTTCACTTCATGGAAGCGGCGCACTTCGCCCTCGGCAAAGAACAGCGAAAACATCCCGCAGACCCGGTTGACGGTCAAAGCCACACCCGCCTCATGCGCCGCGGCCTGCAGCCCTTCGGCCAGCTTTTGCGTCGTCTCGTCAAGCCGCCGGTAGAATCCCGGCTCGGCGGTCAACTCGAGCGTGGCGAGCCCGGCCGCCATGCCCAGCGGATTGCCCGAAAGCGTGCCCGCCTGATAGACAGGCCCTTCGGGGGCAAGCTGCGCCATCAAACCGGCGCGCCCGCCGAAGGCCGCCACCGGCAAGCCGCCGCCGATCACCTTGCCGAACGTGGTGAGATCGGGCACCAGGCCGTACAGCCGCTGCGCGCCGCCCGGCCCGACGCGAAAGCCGGTCATGACTTCATCGAAAATGACCAGCGTCCCCTTTGAGCGCGCGGCGGCCATGAGTCCTTCCAGAAACCCCGGCTCGGGCGGAACGCAACCCATGTTGCCTGCGACCGGCTCGACGATGACCGCCGCGATGTCGCCGCCGCGCTCGCCCAGTAATTGCGCCGCCGCCTCGAGGTCGTTGTACGGCAGTACCAGGGTGAGATGCGCCAGCGCCGCCGGTACACCCGGCGAGGTGGGCATGCCGAATGTCAGCGCACCGGAGCCGGCAGCCACCAGCAGCGAATCCGAATGGCCGTGATAGCAGCCCTCGAATTTCACGATCAACTCGCGCCCGGTCGCGGCACGGGCGAGGCGAAGTGCGCTCATCGTCGCCTCGGTGCCGGAATTGACGAAACGCAGCCGCTCGATCGAGGGCGCGCGCTCGATCACGACCTCGGCAAGCCGCGTTTCCAGCTCGGTCGGCGCACCGAACGACAAACCCCGTGCCGCGGCCTCCTGCACCGCTTCCACAACTTTCGGATGGGCGTGCCCGGCAACCATCGGCCCCCAGGAGCCAACGTAGTCGAGATAACGCTTGGCGTCGGAGCCGTACAAATACGCCCCCTCGGCCCGCTCGATGAATATCGGGTCTCCGCCCACCGCGCCGAACGCCCGCACCGGCGAATTCACTCCGCCGGCCAGCACCTTGCGCGCTCGTTCAAATTCGTTCATGCAGCCCGCAAAGAATCGAATCTGCCTTTATTGTAGAGGGCACACGCATGTTCAGACCTGCACGACACGCTATGCGACTTCCAGAAGGTGCAAGAAGGCGCGGCTGACGGCTTGCGGATCGTCGGCAAAAACGATGGCCGAGACGACGGCGAGCATGTCGGCGCCGGCGGCGATGACGGGCATGGCGTTCTCCGGCGTGATGCCTCCAATGGCACAAACGGGCACGCCGAGTTCGCGCTTCGCCTGCGTGAGCAGGTCGAGCGGCGCGCGCACGGCATCGGGTTTGACGGGCGAAGGATACACGCTGCCGAAAGCGACATAGTCGGCCCCTGCGCCAACCGCGTCGCGGGCCAATGCAAGCGAGTCATAACAGGACACGCCGATGATGGCATCGATCCCGAGCAGGCGGCGCGCGGATGAAATTTCGGGGTCGTCGCGACCAAGGTGGACGCCGTCGGCTCCCACCTTCGCGGCGAGCGCGGGATCGTCGTTCACAAGAAAGAGCGCACCGTGCCCGTGGGTCAAGGCACACAGCGCCCGTGCTTCGCGCTCGCACTTGCCGGCATCCGCGCTCTTGTCGCGGTACTGCACGAGCCGCGCGCCGCCTTTGAGTGCCGCGGTGGTAACCGATTCCAAGTGCGTGCCGAGCCGTTCATCGGTGAGTATGTACAGCCCGCGAAGGCTTTGTGTGCTAATCCTCTTCATTCCTTCCGCCAATGAAAACTTCTTTCTGAAAGCCACACCAAGCGCGGAAAAAAGCGGTAGGAGCGACCGTGCCGGTCGCGATGCTGCGTCGGGAATTGATCTGCCCTATCGCGACGGAGAGCGTCGCACCTGTTACAGAGTTGCAGGGCGGATAAGCGCAGCGCATCCGCCGGTCTGGATTCGGTGGATGCGCCTGCTTCGCAGGCTTATCCACCCTACTCGCTCCTACACAAGAGAGGGAGTGAAGAAAGAATTACCATCGTTTTGGCACCTTTTGGCCTTGGCCGGGTTGGTAGGCTTGTGCGACTGCTTTTTGTACGAATGCGCCGGCGCGGTGGATGGCTTCTTCCAAATCATCGCCAAGGGCTATTCTTGCGGCGATCGCGCTCGCCAGCGTGCAGCCGCTGCCATGAAAGCTTCCTTCGAGCCGCGGGCCGTTGGCGACCAGGTGCACCTCGTCCGTATGCAGCTCGTGGACGATGCGATCGCCCCGGCCCTCGCCGTCCGTAACCAGGCAGGCGGGCAATCCCAGGGCGAGCAACTCGGCGGCGCCGTCCTCGGGGGCCAAAAGCGCCAGCTCCTCGCGGTTCGGCGTGGCCAGGCGGCTGAGCGGGAATAGGCGTTCGCGGTACACCGCGATGAGTTCGGATTCGGCAAGCCGGCCGCCGCCGGCCGCGGCGAGTACCGGATCGGTGACCACCGCAATATCGGGATGACGGGCCAGCAGGTCGGCCACCGCGCTGCCGATGGCCGCCGTGCCCAACGCGCCCAGCTTGATCGCCGCGATCGGCAGGTCGGCGAGCACGGCTTCGGCCTGGTCCACCACCAGTTCCGGCGCGAGCGGCTCGCTCGCGGAGACGTTGACCGTGTCCTGCACGGTGATCAGGCTGGCCACGGGCGCAGGATGCACGCCGAGGGCGACGGCCGTCTCGATATCGGCGGCCAGTCCCGCGCCGCCGGACGGATCGAGCCCGGCGATGATGAGCAGGATGGCCGGTGTCGAAGTCATCAGGCTATAAAATAGGGCGTCATTCAAAGCCACTATACACGTGACCTATCGCAAGTACATGTGCGTCGTCTGCGGCTACATCTACGACGAGGCCGAGGGAGATCCCGACGAAGGCATTCCGCCCGGCACGCTCTGGGACGATCTGCCGATTACCTGGTGCTGCCCGGATTGCGGCGCGGCAAAAGAAGACTTCGAGATGGTCGAAATCTGATCGGCCGCACGGGGATGGATTACCACGACCCTCTGCGCCCGAATCCTTGCAAAGATTCATGACAGCCGCCGCCAAGGAGTTCTCACCCCGTTATTGGACAAGCTGGCTGCTGATCGGCCTGTTCCGCCTGTTTACCCTCCTTCCGTGGCGCTTGCAACTCGGGCTGGGGCGCTACATCGGCCGTGTGGCGCGGGGAGTTGCCCGGCGGAGGCGCGAAATCACCCGTCACAATCTCGGCTTGTGCTTCGGGGACATGAGCGAGGCCGAACGGAAGCGGCTGGCCGCCGACCATTTCGCGTCCCTCGGCATCGGCCTGATCGAGGCGGCCAACGCCTGGTGGAAATCCCCCGCCTGGCTGCGCCGGCACATGCACATCGAGGGGCTGGAACAACTTGAAGCCGCACTGGGCGAAGGGCGCGGCGCCCTGCTCCTGACGGCGCATTACACCACCCTGGAGATGGGCGCACAGATGCTCGGTATTTCCACTCCCACCACCGGGGTCTACCGGCACCACGAAAATCCCGTCTTCGACCGCGTCATGCATGCGGGCCGGCTTGCCCACGGCGGGGAGCTGCTCGAGCGGGGCGACCTTCGCGGCCTGTTGCGCGCGCTGCGCAAGGGTTCCACGGTCTGGTTTGCACCGGACCAGGCCTACATCGGAACGCACAGCGCGGAGGTGCCGTTTTTCGGTGCCCCCGCGCCCACCAACACGGCGACCGCCCGGATCGCTGCGGCATCCAGGGCGCCGGTACTGCCTTTTCATGTCGAGCGCCTGTCCGGATCGGGGCGGTACCGAATCACGATCGAACCCCCGCTGCAAGACTTCCCGAGCGGGGACGACCGTGCCGATGCCGCACGCGTCAACGCCGTACTCGAAGCGGGCATTCGCCGGAACCCCGCGCAGTACCTGTGGAGCCACGACCGCTTCAAGCATTTCCGCAGGCCCTGAACAGCCACTTACCCCCGATTCCTCATAATCAGAAAAGATCCGGGCCATATCCCATTAAAAACATTGAGGTTTAACTTGCTTTTTTGTTGAATTTGTGCCATATTCATGTCAGAACGGGCAGGGAGAGCCGGCCATGGCCAGAGTGCACATTGTCGCCAACACGGGGCTGCGTAGAAGTGCAAGCTACGCGCTTGGCGCCCTCCTGCTGCTCCTCGCCGGCCTGCCGTCCGCCCTGGCCGGCCCGTCCATCACCGGTTTCGAGTGGCACGCCGAGAAGAATCAGGCGATCTTCCCCGTCAGCGGGGAGTTCCAATACCGCGTCTTCACCCTGTCCGATCCGGCCCGCGTGGTGGTGGATTTCCTCGATGCCCGCCCCGCGGACCAAGTCGAGTTCTCGATCGATCCCAACCCGTTGATTCGCGGCATTCGCGCCGCCGGCCGTTTCGATGGCAACGGCGAGCGCGTGGTTTTCGACTTGTACCATGCCGCCAAGCCGCGCAGCTTCAAACGTCACGATGCCTCGGGCAAACTGCTGGTCATCGATTTCGGCGCACAGGCCGCAAGCCGGGAGCACACGAAGCCGGTGGCTACCGCCGCCTCCTCCAGGCCGCAGCGGCTGCGCGATGTCGTAATCGCCATCGATGCCGGTCACGGCGGGCATGATCCGGGCGCGATCGGCCCCGACGGGCTCGAGGAGAAGGACGTGACACTCGCAATCGCCAAGGATCTCTACCGTTACCTTTCGCACATCAAAGGGATCAAGCCGGTTCTGACCCGCAAGGGCGATTACTTCGTCACCCTTGCCGGCCGCCGCAAGATCGCCCGGGAGGCCAACGCCGACCTGTTCGTCTCCATCCACGCGGATTCCTCGACCTACAACTACCCCAAAGGCTCCAGCGTCTATGTGCTGTCGCTCAATGGCGCCTCGAGCGTGGCCGCGCGGATTCTCGCCCAACGCGAGAACGCCGTGGACGAAATCGGCGGCGTGGAGCTCGCCGACGAGGAACCCGTGGTCCGCTCGGCGATCGTCAAACTTGCCCAGCGCGGCAGCATCGCGCAAGGGCTGCAACTCGCGCGCAGCGTCATGGCGCAAATCACCCAGGTGGTGCCCCTGCACAGCGAAACGGTCGAACGCGCCCCTTTTGCGGTGCTGAAATCCCCGGACATCCCCTCGATCCTGGTCGAAACCGCTTTCATCTCCAATCCCCAGCAAGAGAACAAACTCGCCACCCCCGCTTTTCGCAAACGGATCGCGAAGGCCGTTGCCCAGGGCATCGAGGCGCATGTGAGGCAATTCGCCCCGCCCGGCACGCTGATCGCCGCGAGGCGCAACGCCATCTACGCGCTCAAAAAGGGCTGATTTCGCGCGCAAACTTGTCAGCGCGAGCCAAAAAAGCTAAGGTTCTATACCTTGGTCTTTTTTGCGGGAGGTGCCATCATGCGAGCCGCAACGATTCTTGCAACCTTTCTTGCAACCTTGCTGCTGCTGGTTGCCCCTTTCCCTTCCCAGGCGGGCAGCCTGCCCCTGTCGGACTGGATTCGCTGGCCGCAGTTCAGAAGTGTCGCCATTTCCCCCGACGGCAAGTATCTTGCCGTCGTGACCTCCCTCAAGGACAACCATCAGCGCTACCAGCTGGTGATCCTGCCTACCGATTCGGTCGTCAACAAGCATCCGAAAGTAACTGCCCAGTACAGCTTGACGGATCGCAAGTTGTTCTCAGGCGTATTCTGGGCGAACGACGAGCGCGTGGTAACGGCAACCGCCACCAATGTGGGCGGCTTCGAACGCCCGTTCCTCACGGGCAAGCTGTTTGCAGTCAACGTGGACGGCGGCCAGCAGAAGATGCTCATGGGCTACGGCAAGAACGCCGCCTTCCTCGGCGTCCTGAGCCGCCTGCGGAAGAATCCGCGCGCCATTCTCGTGTACGGCACCCGCAGTCACCGCGCCACCAAGCCCATCGCATTCTGGCTGGATGTCTATACCGGAGACATGCACCGGGTGGCGCAAAGCCCCATGGGAAACGGCGGCTTGATGGCGGATCACAACGGCGACGTGCGGATCGCCTGGGGCTACAACAGCAAGACCGGCTGGCCCGGACTCTACTACCGCGATGCCGACAGCATGGACTGGCAGGACAAGACCAGCCTGATCGGCAAAGCCGACGCCGCCGCGGCATTGGCGACCGGCGGCCCGATCATGTTCGGACCCGACAACGAGTCAGTTTACTTCCGGACTTGGGCTGACAACGCGGCCCGGACGATGGGGCTCTATTCCTACGACCTGAACACGGGCAAGAAAAGGCTCCTCTACGACAATCCCGCGGTGGACTTGGGGGGAGTCATCGAATCCTTCGATCGAAAATCCCTCGTGGGG
Source organism: Gammaproteobacteria bacterium (assembly GCA_030452225.1). Classification (GTDB taxonomy): domain Bacteria; phylum Pseudomonadota; class Gammaproteobacteria; order JAKDMP01; family JAKDMP01; genus JAKDMP01. The sequence continues at coordinate 3,008 of JAKDMP010000059.1, read as the reverse complement.
GTGGAGGTATATCCCGGCGAGCCGGAAATTCTCGCGCTGAAGCCGAAGTCGGCGCGCATCCAGTTGCTGGCGGCGCTCAAGCAGGCATTGCCGAACAGCCAGGTCAACATCACCAGCTGGACGCGGGACGGCAGCGAGGCGATCGTGTACACGTGGGGCGACAAGGTTTCACCCGCCTACTACCTCTATTCGAGCCGCCCCAAGCCACGGCTCACCTTCCTGTTCCACGAAGTGCCCTGGATCAAAAACCGGAACCTGTCGCGGATGAAGCCGATCCAGTTCAAGACCCGCGACGGCCTCACCGTGCACGGCTATCTCACCATTCCGCACGGGGTCGAGAAGCCGGAAAACATGCCGATGGTCGTTTACGTCCACGGCGGCCCCCACGGCATTCGTGTCCACTGGGGTTACTCACCCGGAGGCTTTGATTCGACGGCCACGGAAATTCTGGCCGACAACGGCTACGCCGTCCTTTCACTCAACTACCGCGGCTCGGGCGGCTACGGCTTCAAGTTCCTTTCCGCCGGCTTCCGCCACTGGGGCGACACCATGCAGAACGATTTGGCGGACGGCGTCAAATGGGCCATCGAACAAGGCTACGCCGACCCCGAACAAGTCTGCATCTTCGGCGCGAGTTACGGCGGCTATGCGGCCCTGATGAACTCGGAGCGTTTCCCGGATCTGTACCAGTGCGCAGTCGGCTACTCGGGCTGTTACGACCTGGTCCTGCACGAGACCCGGACGAGCGATACGGCGCGCTTTGCAGCCGGGCGCCTGTACCTGGCTACCGTTCTCGGAACCAACGAGAAACAGCTCAAGGCTTTCTCACCCGCCTACAATGCCGACAAGCTCGAGATCCCGGTGTTGCTGCTGCACGGCGGGCGCGACGAGCGCTGCCCGGTCGACGGCTACGATCACATGGTCGACGCCATCGAGGAAAACGGCACGCCGCTCAAGACGCTTTTTTACAACAACGAGGGGCATGGTTTCTACGAGCCCGAGCATCGCATCGAGGCCTGGAAGGAAATGCTGGCATTCTTCGCCAAGTACATCGGCCCCGGTGCAACAGCGTCAACCGCAGGCGACTGAGTAGATTGCCGAAAACGCCCGCCGTGCGGGCCTGTCCCGGCCTACGATGACCGGCGATAGGCGTCCAGCAGCGCCTGCCAACCCGCCTCGACCCCGGGCAACCGGCCCAGCTTCAAAAGCGAGCGGTGGAGGCGATCGAGATTGGATCGCTGCCCGCGCGCACCCGGAGCCACCAGGCGGCCGCGATCGAGATCGATGACGAACACGCCGGCAGGCGCGATGAGGATGTTGTGCGCATTGAGATCGGCATGCCAGCCGCCGGCGGCGTGGAAGCGGCGAATCGTCTCGCCGACCCTGGCCCAGGTTTCGGGATCCAGCCGAACCGCACGCTCGCCGAGTGTCCGCGCCTCCATCACGCGTTCGGTCAAAATGTCGCCGCGATAAACGAGGCCGGCGCGCAGCACCCGCGCCGCAACCGGCCGTGCCACCGGCGCGCCGCGTTCGCATAACGCGGCCAACAGCCGCAATTCACGCACGGGCCGCGTGGCTTCGGCGCCCCGCCAGAGATAGCCATCATCGAGAAATCGGCCGGGCAATCCGCCGCGGTGGTAGTGGCGCAGTACCCACTGGCCCTTCTCGCCGGCGCCGACCGCGCGACCGCGCCCTTCGCCGATCGGCTCGCCCGCATCCCGACGCAACCAGTAATCCGGTTCGAACCAATCGGATTGTGGCGTCAAATCGCCATCGGCCAGAATGATCCCGCCCGCAATGTCGCTACAATCAAGCCGCATGAAACCGCTCGACTACAGCACTGCGCCCGAACGCGTCTGCGTGATGCGGCTTTCGGCGCTCGGCGACGTCTGCCACACGCTCCCGGTCATCAATACCCTGCGTGCGGCCTGGCCCGGGACGCGATTCACCTGGATCATCGGCAAGCCGGAAGCGCAATTGATCGGCGATGTGCCCGGCATCGAGTTCCTCTCCTTCGACAAGGCGGCAGGACGCTTAGCTTATCGTGAATTGCGCCGCCGTCTCGCCGGGCAGCGTTTCGACCTGCTTCTCCACATGCAGATGTCGCTGCGCGCAAGCCTTGCCTCGCGGGCCGTGCATGCACCCGTGCGACTCGGTTTCGACCGCCGACGCGCCCACGATTTCCAGTGGCTGTTCACCAATCAGCGCATCCCGCATGTCGAGCGCGAACACGTCATGGATTCCTTCTTCGGCTTCGCCCGCGCGCTCGGCGTGACGGAACAACGGCTGGAGTGGAACATCCCGATTCCCGATACTGCCAGGGCCCGCGCGAAGGAATTCATTCCCGACGGCGAAAATGCACTGATCCTGAGCCCCTGCGCCAATGCCCGACTGCGCAACTGGCGCAACTGGCCCTTCGAGCGCTACGTGCCGGTGGCCGACTGTGCCGCGCGGGAACTCGGCTGGCGGGTGATCGTGACCGGCGGGCCGAGCGAAACCGAAAGAGAAGCCGCGGAAATCATTGCCGCGCAAAGCCACGCCGACATCGTCAATCTCCAGGGCAAGACATCGCTCAAGGAGTTGCTGGCACTGATTGCCCGCGCGCGCGCAGTGATCACGCCCGATTCGGGGCCCGTGCACATGGCCACGGCCGTGGGCACGCCGGTCATCGGCCTGTACGCGACCACCAACCCCGATCGCGCCGGGCCCCGGCTCAGCCAGCAGTGGCGCATCAACCGCTATCCCGATGCCGTGCGCAAGTACCTCGGCAAAACCGTCGAGGAAGTTCCGTGGGGCACGAGGGTGCGCAACCCGGACGCCATGTCCCTCATTTCCAGCGAAGAAGTTATCGCCACGCTCTTGCGTTTCGCCGAGCCGAAGTTGTAAGGTTGGCACGAACCGTCTGGATCTGGCCCATGCGAACCTTCACGATCGGTGCCGTAACGTTTGCTGCCGCTTTGCTGCTAGCGGCTTGCGGGGGCGGCGGCTCTTCCAGCCCACCCCCGCCC
>JAKDMP010000006.1 GCA_030452225.1 Gammaproteobacteria bacterium | reverse complement strand
TGATCAGGCCGGGCACGATGAAGGCGCCGTAGGGAATCCCGTCCATGTGCGTGATGCGCGAGCCGATCGCGGCGCCGAAGACGACGAAATAAAGCGTGGTGGCAATGACCGGCGCGACGACGCTCTGGACGAGCGTACGCCGCATGCGCGTCATTTCGTACTTGTAGATGCCCCAGACGGCCTGCAGGTTCATCGCTCCTCCCGGATCAAATCCACAAATATCTCTTCCAGCGAACTTTGCCTGGTTTCGAGGTCGCTCAAGCGCATGCCCGCGCGATTGAGATCGGCCAGCAGGGCGGTGATTCCCGTTCGCTCCGCGCGCGTATCGTAGGTGTAAACCAGTTTTCCCCCGTCTTCCGTCAATTCGAGGCCATAGTTTTCCAGGCCTGCCGGAATCCTCTCCATCGGCTCCTGCAAATGCAGCGTCAAGCGTTTCTTGCCGAGTTTGCGCATGAGTTCATTCTTGTCCTCGACGAGAATCAGTTCGCCGTGGCTGATGACCCCGACACGGTCGGCCATCTCCTCGGCCTCCTCGATGTAGTGCGTGGTGAGGATGATGGTGACCCCGGTCTCGCGCAACTGGTGAACGAGTTTCCACATCTCGCGGCGCAACTCCACGTCCACCCCGGCCGTGGGCTCGTCGAGAAAGAGGATATCGGGTTCGTGCGCGAGCGCCTTCGCGATCATGACGCGGCGTTTCATGCCGCCGGAAAGGGCGATAATCTGGTCGTCACGCTTGTCCCAGAGCGAAAGGTCCTTGAGTACCTTCTCGATGTACGCAGGGTCTGCACGTTTGCCGAACATGCTGCGGCTCAGGCTCGCCGTCGTCCACGGACTCACGAAGGCATCCACCGTCAGTTCCTGCGGCACCAGGCCGATCATGGAGCGGGTTTTCCTGTAGTCCCTGACGATATCGCAACCATTGACGCGGACGCTGCCTTCGCCCGGTCGAACGATTCCGCATACGATGCTGATCAGGGTGGTCTTGCCGGCGCCGTTCGGGCCCAGGAGCGCAAAGATTTCCCCCCTTCGAACATCGAGGTCGATGTTCTTCAGCGCCTTGAACCCGGATGCATATGTCTTCGATAAACCGCGCACGGCAATTACGCTTTTATCCTGCCGGTCGCCTGGTTCTACACCGGTTGACATCGATGTTCTCGCTTTCCGGAAGGAAGATGGTGGCTATGGGTGGACTCGAACCACCGACACCGGCATTATGAATGCCGTGCTCTAACCGACTGAGCTACATAGCCACGCGGGCCGCATATTTTCGTCGATGCGGCGGGTTGGCGTCAAATGGAAGAGCGCATCCCCCTCGATCCCCCTTCGCAAGCGAAGGGGGAGGCGCATTTTCCCTAGACGTTGAAGCGAAAGTGCATGACATCGCCTTCGGCGACGACGTAATCCTTGCCCTCGAGGCGCCACTTTCCCGCTTCGCGGGCCCCCGCCTCCCCTCGGTGCCCGATGTAATCGTCGTAGGCAACGACTTCGGCGCGGATGAAACCGTGCTCGAAATCGGTGTGGATGACACCCGCCGCCTGCGGCGCCCTGGAGCCGCGGCGAACGGTCCAGGCCCGCACTTCCTTCGGCCCCGCGGTGAAGTAGGTTTCGAGATCGAGCAGCTTGTAGGCGGCGCGGATGACCCGATTCAAGCCGGGCTCCTCGATCCCCAGATCCTGCAGGAATTCCTGCTTTTCCTCGTCCTCGAGCTCGGCGATCTCCGCCTCCATCTGTGCGCACACGGCGACGACTTCGGCCCCCTCCTCCCAAGCATGCTCGCGCACCTGCCGCACCAGTTCCGACTCGCCGCCGGACGCATTTTCGTCCACGTTGGCGATATAGAGTGCGGGCTTGACGGTCAGGAGATTCAAGTCGCGGAGCAGGCGCTTTTGTTCGTCATCGAGCCCCGCCGCGCGCGCCGGCCGCCCCGCATCGAGTTCGGCCCGGACCTTCTCCAGCGCGGCAAGACGCACCCGCGCTTCCTTGTCGCCGGACTTGGCCACCTTTTCGCTCCGGTGGATGTTTCGCTCCACCGTGTCGAGGTCGGCCAGCGCCAGTTCGGTCGCGATGGTTTCGATATCGGCGACAGGATCGACGCGCCCGGCCACGTGGACGACGTCCTCGCTTTCGAAACAGCGCACCACCTGGGCGATGGCATGGGTCTCGCGAATGTGCGCGAGGAACTGGTTGCCGAGCCCTTCGCCTTGCGCCGCCCCGGCCACGAGACCGGCAATGTCCACGAACTCGATGGTGGTCGGCAGAATCTTTTCGGGATGAGCGATTTCGGCCAGCGCATCGAGGCGCGGATCGGGCACGGCGACGACGCCGACGTTGGGATCGATGGTGCAAAAGGGATAATTCTGCGCGTCAATCCCGGCCCGGGTCAGCGCGTTGAACAGCGTGGATTTCCCGACATTCGGCAAGCCGACAATGCCGATTTTCAGGCTCACTCTTTCTCCTCCCCGTTGCGCTTGTGCAGCACGCGCATGGCGGCCTCGAAATCGCCGGAAACGATGTGCCCAAGCTCTGCGCGGGCGGCGGCCAGCGCGTCGGCAATGGTCGATTCCTCACTCGCAGTCGGCGGCGAAAGCACATAGTCGATGACCGACGCACGCTCACCGGGATGGCCTATCCCGAATCGCAAACGGGCGAAATCCGGGCCGATATGCCGGACAAGATCGCGCAAGCCGTTGTGCCCGCCGTGCCCGCCGCCGCGCTTGGCGCGCACGATGCCCGGCGGCAGGTCGAGATCGTCATGCACGACGAGGAGTTCGTCAATCGAATGCTTGAAGTAATCGAGCGTCGCGCGCACTGCCAAGCCGCTGCGATTGACGAAGGTGTCCGGCTTGAGCAGCAGGAGCGGCTGCCCCTCGAACGCGATACGGGCAAGTTCACCATGCGCGCGATTGTTGGCGCGGAAGGCTTCACCGGATTCTGCCGCCAGGGCGTCCAGGAACCGAAAGCCCAGGTTATGCCGCGTAGAGGCATACTCCGGGCCCGGGTTGCCCAACCCGGCTATCAGACGCAACGGATCAGAGGCCATGGCCAGCGCTCGGCGCGCAATGCCGAATCGTGGCAAGGACGGCTGTGTATACGCCATTCTGCCGTACCAGCGTTGGGAAGAAACTGGATTCCGGTTTTCGCCGGAATGACGAGAAGAGGGCCTCTGCAACTTTTCTCCGGACAGCAGTGAGCTTTCGCGGGAATGACGAGCAAGCCGCAACCGCCATGACTCTTTTCGCCGCTACTGCTCCCCGGTGGCAGGACGGAAATCGCAACGAATCACTCGCCGGATTCGTCGTGCTTCTTTTCGTCCGCGCTCTCGTCCTCGTCGGCCTGCTCCTCGCCGGACGCGGCTTCGGCCTCGGCACCTTCTTCCGCCGCCGCCTCGGTCTCTTCCGCCTCTTCTTCTTCGGTCACGCGCGGCTGATGCACCGCGGCCACCAAAAAATCATGTTCGTGGGCATCGTCGTGTGCGAGCGCAACCAACGCGACATCTTCGGGAAGCGGAATGTCGGACAGGTGAACGGAATCGCCGATATTGAGCGCGGACACATCCAATTCCAGGTATTCCGGCAAATCCTTGGGCAGGCATTCGATCTCCACTTCCACGATGTTGCGCGAGAACACGCCGCCTTCCTTGATGCCGGGCGACTCTGCCGCGCCCAGGAAATGCAGCGGCACGGTCATGCGCAGCTTGTCGGCGGCCTTGATGCGCTGCAGGTCCAGGTGCAGCACCTCGTTCTTGAAGGCGTGCCGCTGGATGTCCTTGAGGATGGCTTGCTGCTTCTTGTTGCCGACCTTGACGGTCAGAATCTGCGAATGAAAGGACTCGTGCTTGAGATGCTGCATGAGTTCGTTGTGATCGAGCGTGAGCGCGACCGGCTTGCCGCTGCCGCCGTACAGGATGGCGGGCAGCTTGCCCTGCGCACGCAGGCGGCGGCTCGCACCTTTCCCCGCGTCTTCCCGGCGCTCCGCATTGAGCATGAATTCCATAGCCATGTTGATCTGTCTCCATCGAACAGTTTGCGATTGACTCGGCCGGGCCGCGACCAGCCCGGCAAGCATGCGTTGCTCCGCCCCGATGGCGGAGAAACGGCTGTATCTCGTTGAGCCGCTTTATTTTACAGGGTTTTGCGTTCCTCTGCCTTGCTCAGCAGCAAGCCTGCTCTCCTCCTTGCTCGCCCGGCGAGGGGAAGGGCCGCCGGGGAATTCCCGGCCGCGTACGCAAACAAGAAACCCCCACCAACTCCCCCTTCCCGCCTGATGGCGGCAAGGGGGAGGACGAGGGAACCGTCAGTCGACGTAGAGGGAGGAGACCGATTCCTCGCCGCTCACCCGGCGCATGGTCTCTGCCATGATTTCCGCGATCGAAAGTTGCCTGATCTTTCGGGAAGCCACTGCATCCTCGCCCAGCGCGATCGTATCGGTGACGACGAGTTCATCGAGCACCGAATGGTCGATGCGCTCGACCGCCGGCCCGGAGAGAACCGGATGGGTAATGTAGGCGACCACCCGTTCGGCGCCCTCGTCTTTGAGGGCCTCGGCCGCGTGGCAAAGCGTGCCGGCCGTATCCACGATATCGTCCACGATGACGCAAGTGCGCCCCTTGACGTCGCCGATAATGTTCATCACCTTCGATTCGTTTGCCTGGGGGCGGCGCTTGTCGATGATGGCCAAGTCCGCATCGTCCATCCGTTTCGCCAAGGCGCGGGCACGGGCCACGCCGCCCACGTCGGGCGATACCACGATGAGATCCGGATAGTCGCACTTCCACAAGTCCGAGAGCAGAATCGGCGAGGCGTGCACGTTGTCGAACGGGATGTCGAAAAACCCCTGGATCTGGTCCGCGTGAATATCCACGGTAAGCACGCGATCGACGCCCGAGTGGGCAATCAGGTTGGCCGCCAGCTTGGCCGTAATGGCCACCCGCAACGAGCGCGGCCGCCGATCCTGGCGCGCATAACCGAAATAGGGGATGACTGCGGTAATCCGCCCGGCCGACGAGCGCCTCAGCGCATCGGCGATCACCAACAGCTCCATCAGCGAATCGTTGGTGGGCGGCGAGGTGGGCTGCACGACGAAAACGTCGCGGCCGCGCACATTCTCGAGAATTTCGACCATCACTTCGCCGTCGCTGAACCGGCCGACGTTGGCCCGGCCGAGCGGAATGTTCAGATGATCGGCAATTTCACTGGCAAGACGCGGGTTCGCGTTGCCCGCGAACACCATCAGGCTGCTCGAAATCGGCATTTTCATGGTTTCAAATCTCGCAACCCACGCTCATCGTGCAGTCCGCCTTTCCAGCTTGCCACGCCGCTTGCCGCGGCGCGGCCCAATGGCTGGGGCGCCAGGGTTCGAACCTGGGATGCGGGGACCAAAACCCCGTGCCTTACCACTTGGCTACGCCCCAATTTCCATATCCTCGTCAAGCCGGGTACAAAGTGGCGACCGATTGCACCCTCGTGCAACCACGGCGCGCCATGGTGCAGCCACTTGCTCAGCCAGCGCCCCGGCTTCGGCCTGGCTGTCGCGCCAACTGAACACGCAACTGCCGGTGCCGGTCAAAAGGCCGGGTCCTCTGGCGCGCAGCCAACTCAGCGCCCGCGACACTTCCGGCGAGCGTGCCCTTACCACCGATTCGCAGTCATTGCGCGCTCCGCGCAGCGGAGAGTTGGATATTGTCGCGGGCCGGCTGTCCCGTGTCAATTCCGGCGCGGCAAAAATCGCCCCCGTATCCACTTGCACTCCGGGATGAATCACCACATAAAGGGGTTCGGGAAAATCCATCGGCTCGAGTTGTTCGCCAACGCCGGCGGCATGCGCCGCTCGCCCGCGCACGAAAACCGGTACATCCGCGCCCAATTCCAGCGCAATGGTCGCCAGCCGATCCGTCGAAAGACCGATGCCCCACAAGCGGTTGAGGGCAACCAGGGTCGTGGCGGCATCGGAGGAGCCGCCACCCAGCCCGCCCCCCGGCGGGATGCGCTTCTCGCAGCGTACATCCACACCGTGGCGTGTGCCTGTCGCGGCATTGAGCGCGCGTGCGGCGCGCACGATCAGATCCTCGCCGGGGCTGACCCCCGGGGTGGGTGTCAAAAGGGCGATCTTCGAGTCCGTGCGCGGCGCAAAGTGCAGGCGATCGCCAAAATCGAGGAACTGGAAAGCGGTTGAAAGGAGATGATACCCATCGTCACGCCGCCCGACAACACGCAAGTAAAGGTTCAGCTTGGCCGGAGCCGGCCAGCCCTTCGCAGAGGAGGTCAGGGTCGTTCTCCAAGATTCCATTCGCTGACGATCAGTTTGATATGGCCGTTCGGGCGGCTTGCCACAAGACGCGCCGGGAGCAGCAGACCGGCCACGGGCATGTAGGCCGAATAGCGAACCGTCCAGCCCTGTTGTTCGAGGCTCGTCACCAGGCCCCGCGCATCCAGATGCAGTTCATAGGGCTCGCCCGGAGCCGGACGCCCGGTTACCCAGTATCGCAGGCTCGCCACCGGCACCGGCCAACCCAGCGTGCGGGCCAGCGCTTGCGACGGCGTGTAGGTAACCCACTCCTCGCCCTTGGAGTTCCGGATTACGAAGCGCTCGGCGTTACCGGTGAGCTTCACTGCGCCGATGCCGAATGGCCCGGAAAACTGCAAGGTCATGCGCCCTCCCTGCTCGCGCCAATCGAAACTCGCCGAACCGCCCTTGTCCGGCGTCACCACCCCGATCCGGCCTTCGAGATGCCAGCAGCGCAGCAGCTCGAGGCGCGCCTGGCGATCCTGCCACGCGGCCCGATTGGCAGCGCCCTGCGGCATCACCAAGGTCGTACAGCCGCCGAGAAGCAGCGCCGCCAGCGCCGCGGTCGGCACCCGAGCCAATCTCATCGTTGCGCCAGTTGCAGTTGCCGTTTGAGCTGCAGAAGTTGCGGGTCCGTGGGAGCCTGCCCCAAGGCGCTATTCAAGACCTTACGTGCTTCATCGCCGCGATTCAGCGCCAGGTACACCTGCACCAGATGGCGGGCAATGGCGATGTCATGGGTCTCGTGCCAGGCGCGGCGCAGGTAGTCCAGCGCCTTGCCGGGCTGCTCGAGCCGGTAGAGCACCCAGCCCATGCTGTCGAGAATCGCACTGTCGTTGGGCATGATTGCCAGGGCGCTCTTGATGTACCCATACGCTTCCCGGTAGCGATCGGTGTGTTCGGTCAGCGTGTACCCGTAGGCATTGAGATACAGCGGATTGTGCGGTGCCGCCTTGACCAGACGATCGAGTGCGGCAAGTGCTTTGTCGGCCTTGCCCAGGGTGTCGGCGAGCAACGCGCGCTGATAGCGCAATGGCTGAACGTCGGAAAAGCGCTCCAGCGCCTGACCAAGCGACTTCCAGGCCGCCTCGTTGCGCCCGTCAAGGCCGAGAAGGCTCGCGCGGACCCCCGCCCAAGTCGGCGCGAGGCCGGGGAAATTGCCCTCCAGCTGGGTGAGGTAGTCCAGCGCCACCTTGTTGCCTTTCCATCTGTTCAGGGCAAACAGGGACGCGACGCGCGAGCCGGCAAGGCTCGACGGCGACTGGATCTGCTGGTACCAGCCAAAGGCCTCCCCCCATTGCCCATCTTGTTCGGCAAGTTGGGCAAGCAGGCTGTAGGCTCCCTCGCTGTCGTCCCCGCGTTCGAGCAGGGCGGTCAGTTTGCCGCGTGCCTTGTCCGCCTCGCCCAATGCGGCTGCCACGACTGCGTAGCCGAAGACAACCTGGGGATCCTCTTGCGGCGCCAACGCCCGGGCATCGTCGAGTACTTCGTAGGCACGGTAACGCTTTCCCTCCCGTGCCAGCATGTTGGCGTAAAACACGCGCAGACCCGGATCGTGCGCGTGATCGGCCAGCGTTTCGGCGGCTTCCTCGAGCGCCTGCTCATGACGGCCAAGGCCCCACAACGCCTGGATGGCAATGAATTTTGCGGCACGCGCGCCCGGCCCGAAGCTGGAGGATTCACGCGCCGCGGTCAGCGCTGCGTTCGGATTCCCGGCACCCAGGGCACTGCGGGCAAGCAGCAGGCGCAGCGCCTCGTCTTGCGGGTGAGCCCGGGCCAGATCTTCCACCAGCGAATACACAAACCACGGATCGATGGCGCCGTCAAGACCCATTCCCACCGCCTTCGCTCCACCTGTTTCATAAGCCTTGCCGGCCGCCTCGCGGGCCAAATCCAGGTTGCCGAGCGTCAGGGCGACGCGCAGCGACACCGACCAGGTCTCGGGCTGGTGCGGTTGCAACTGGCGCAGCAACGCAGCCGCATCCGTTGCCGTGCGGTAATCGCCGGCACGCAGCGCCAGCAGTCCTGCCATGATCGCGCGCCCCGACCCCTGTTTCTTCCTGGCCTCCTCGAGGAGCATGCGGGCCACCAACCGGGGTGACTTGAGCTTCCTGGCCATGGCCTGGTATTGCTCGAAAACGGCCTGCGGCGACTCCTCGGCCGCGGGCTGCCGGGCATGCGCGGCAGGTTGGGCGGCACAGCCGGCGACGACGGCCAGCACCGCCGCCAGGGCGACGGCAACCAATGCGTAACGGCTATCCGCGGTCGCGGCCGCGCGGCGCGCCCAAAAGAGGATATTGCTCATAGGACAGGTCCGATCACCCAACTGAAGGATGGTTTATGCGTCCATCCTACACGAGCGGCGCGACGCGGCGTGGATGGATGAGGGCCATGGCGCATCCCATCGCGCCAACCGGGCCCGATTCGAGGCATCTACGGTAAAATGGCGGGGTTCCGAACCGAATTGTCTTTCTGTCCGATGCTCTTCGTCATTGGTGTCAGCCACAAAACCGCACCGCTTGCCGTACGCGAGCGACTCGCCGTCGCCCCCGAGCGCGTAGCGGAGGTGCTGGACTCCCTGCTGGAAAAAGAGGGCGTGGAAGAAGCCGTATTGCTCACAACCTGCAATCGCAATGAAATTTATGCCTGGGCCCGGCCGCAGGACAAGCGACTGCTGATCGATTGGCTGAGTCGGCTGGGCGGAGCGCCCGAGCCCGGCTGGAACGACTACTACTATGCCCACGAAGGCGAGGCCGCGGCGCGACACCTGTTCAGGGTGGCCGCGGGGCTGGAAAGCATGGCGCCCGGCGAGACCCAGATCCAGGGCCAGGTCAAGACTGCTTATCAGGATGCCCATCACGCCGCGGCCGCCGTAGGACCCGAGCTGCATCAATTGTTTCAGCATGCCCTGAACGCCGCAAAAGGCATTCGTACCGAGACCTCGCTGGACGCGCCTCATTCGATTCCCTATGCGGCCATTCGGCTTGCGCGCAAGGAGTTTGGCAGCCTTGGCGGGAAAACCGCCCTCCTCGTCGGCGCGGGAAACACCGTCAGGGCACTCGCGTTTCACTTGCGCCAACAAGGTATTGGCCGTTTGCGGATCGCCAACCGCTCGGCGGAAGCAGCCAGGGAATTGGCCAACGAGTTTGACGGCACGGCACTCGGACTGGACGACATCCCTGCCGCCATCGTCGAAGCCGATATCCTGGCCAGCGCCACCAACAGCGAATCCACCTTGCTGAATGCAGGAAGTTTTGCGCTTCGCCAGATCGACAAGCCGCTCCTGGTACTGGATTTGGCCGTGCCGCGTGATGTGGACCATCGGGTGGGGGCGTTGCCGGGCATCAGGCTGATCAGCGTGGATGATCTCGCCGAGGTCATTGCCGGCAGCAGGGAGATGCACGATTCGGCGCTCAGCCAGGCCAGCCGCGCCATCGAGCCGGCCCTCGCGGCCTGGCGCAAGGAGCGCCGTATCCGTACCGCCGTGCCCACCATTTGCGCCCTGCGGGCCGAAGCAACGCAGGCGCGGCGCGAGACCCTGACCGCGGCTCGACAAATCGCCGCCACCCGAGGCATCGAAACGGCGCTCGAATACCTGGCATCGACGCTCACCAACCGGCTGATTCACGCCCCGACCGTGCGCTTGCGCGAAGCGGCCGTCCAGAAGGACGAGGCATTGATTGCCGCGGCCCGGGACCTGTTCGACCTCGGCGAGAAGGACAAACAGGGTCAGCATTCCGACGACGCCGCGGCATGAGGCCCGGAACCGTTCCTGCCTCTCCTGTCGAGCCACTTGCGAACTGAATCTTCATGGAAGCTCGACTGCTGGAACGAGTCCGCCAGCTCGCCGATCGGGCACGGGAAGTCGCGCGCGAACTGAGTGAGCCGGAAACGGCCAACGACAGCAATCGCCTGACCCGATTGTCGCGTGAATACAACCGGCTCGAACCCGCGACGCGGGCACTCGAGGAATACGAACGTCTGGGCGCCGAGTTTGCCGAAACCGAACAACTGGACGATGACGGCGATCCCGAGTTGGTACGCCTCGCCACCGAGGAGCGCCGGCGCATCCAGGCGCGCCGCCAGGCACTGGAAGACGAACTGATCGAAGCACTCCTGCCCGCCGACGAAGACGAACACCGCAGCCTTTTCCTGGAGATTCGCGCCGGCACCGGCGGCGACGAAGCGGCCCTGTTTGCCGGCGATCTCTTGCGCATGTACGCCCGCTACGCCGAAGCCCGGGCCTGGCGGCTGGAAATCGTCTCCGCGAGTGAAGGGGAAGTCGGCGGCTTCAAGGAAGTCATTGCGCGCGTGGCCGGCGACGGCGCCTGGAGCAAATTGAAGTTCGAGTCCGGCACGCACCGGGTGCAGCGCGTGCCGCGCACCGAATCGCAGGGGCGGATTCACACCTCCGCCTGCACCATCGCGGTACTGCCCGAGGTCGAGACCGCCGACGAGGTGGAAATCCATCCCGTCGACCTGCGCGTGGATACCTACCGTGCCAGCGGCGCCGGCGGCCAGCATGTAAACCGTACCGATTCGGCCGTGCGCATCACGCATCTACCGACCGGGCTGGTGGTCGAATGCCAGGACGAACGCTCCCAGCATCAGAACCGCGCGCGCGCCATGTCGCTGCTGCAATCGCGCCTGCTTGCCGCGGAACGCGATCGCCAGACGGCCGAACGGGCCTCGAGCCGGCGCCTGCAGGTCGGCAGTGGCGATCGCTCCGAGCGCATCCGCACCTACAACTTCCCCCAGGGACGCGTGACCGACCACCGCGTCGGCCTCACCCTGTACCAGCTCGAACAGGTGCTCGACGGCTCGCTCGATCTGGTGCTGGAACCCTTGGCCGCCGCCGCCCGCGAAGACGCGCTGGCAGAACTCGCTGGCCAGACTTGAATCGAACGCGGGCCGCGCGTCACATCAACCTGTTGGTCGACACGGAAGACAACGCGGTTTCCGCCAGATCGATTTCGTGCACCAATCGGCGATGCAGCGTATCTTCGATCTTGCCGGCCCGGCGCAACCGATACAACTCTTCGCGTTCGGCGGCCAGCGCCGAAAGCTTGAACCGTCGCTCCTCATTGAGCACCCGGGCCTCGCTCCTGGCTTCATGATCCGGCCTATCGTCCGACACAAGCCGCCCACGGTATTGCTCGATAACCCGGTTGACGGCCTGTACTTCGCCCCGGCTATCTTCGTCGAGTGCTTGCCGAAGTGCAGTCTCCAGATGATGAAGCCCTGCTTCGCCAGCGGCCTGGCGCGCTGCTTTTTCATGATCGGCGGCGCCTGCGCTTTCACTTGTATCAAAGCCTCTCGCAACGATGGGAAGCGTGGCGCTTGCCACCGCCAGCGACAATATGATCACCCCCATGGCAACGAAAATGGCAAAATCCCGGTCCAGGAAGTTGCTGCCGTCTGCCAACAGGACGGGCAAGGTAAGTACGCCGGCCAGAGTAATCGCACCCTTCACACCGGCAAGCGAAGCAAAAATCACGGCCCGGGTGGAAACGGGCTCGGTCGGTTTGCCCCGCAGCCTGGAAAGCAGGTTCGTCCCTTGCAGGGAAAACCAGGACCAGACGAAGCGCAGCACGGCCAGTGCGGCGGTGATGACAACCACATACACGGCCAGCTCCAGTGGACCTTCGGCATGCATTTCATTCGAAAGGTCGGGAACGCTCGCGATCACGCCCGGCAGTTGCTGGCCCAACAGCACGAAAATGGTGCCGTTCAGGGTCACTTCCAGCATCTCCCAGATCGAACTGCGGCGCATGCGCGCCACCGCCGAACTGTAGCGAACAAGGTTCGCATAATGCACGGCGATGCCTGCGGCTACCGCCGCGAGGATCCCGGACATTCCCAATTCTTCCGCCGCAAGATAGGCGGCGAACGGAATGAGGATGCTGACAAGAACCGGCGTGCCCGGCTCCTCGCCGACCCAGCGCGCCAACCAGCCGTAGACGGCGCTTGCTCCCCATGCAATCGCCACGCCGATGACAATGCCGCCGGCCGCCATCTTCAGGAAACTGAGCGAAGCCGAAGCGATGGAGAAATGGCCCGTAATTACGGCCATCACGGCGAAATTGAAGCACACGAGCCCCGAGGCGTCATTGAACAACGACTCGCCTTCGAGAATATGCAGCAAGCGCGAGGGTACCGGCTGACCCGAGGTGATCGCCGACACGGCAACCGGGTCGGTCGGCGAGATGATCGCCGCCACGGCGAAGGCCATCGCCAGCGACAGGGAAGGGATCATCGCATGGATGAGATACCCAAGGCCCGCGACGGTAAACAACACAAGGCCGAGAGCCAGAGTCAGGATCGACCGCCAGTTGTCGCGCAGGGCATCCTTGGGAATGCGCCAACCATCGAGGAAAAGCAGCGGCGGAATGAAAATCAGAAAGAAAACATGCGGATCGAGCCTGGTGTCGAAGCCGATGAAAGCCAAGCCGGCCCCCATGGCAATCTGCAACAGCGGCAGAGGCAGCTTGAACGGCGACAACCGCACCAGAATCCGGCTGA
Organism: Gammaproteobacteria bacterium; assembly: GCA_030452225.1. Classification (GTDB taxonomy): domain Bacteria; phylum Pseudomonadota; class Gammaproteobacteria; order JAKDMP01; family JAKDMP01; genus JAKDMP01. The sequence continues at coordinate 20,768 of JAKDMP010000006.1, read as the reverse complement.
CTGCCACCGCAAGCAACAGTAGCAACACCAAAGTGACGGCACTCATCTTCGCCGTCGGCAGTCCGATGCCGATTCGTTGCGGTGCTTCATCGACGGCCGTGGGTGCGGTACTTCCGCCAAGTATAGAACGATGGGGCGGCGCGGGGCTCGGCCCCTGTTGCACCGGACGCAAGCGGCGCGTTAGAGTAGAGATCCGGTGTAATTCAGGAGGACAACCCCTTGAACAAGTCCTTGATATTCGTGACAATAACCCTCATCGGCGGCCTGCTTGCCCTCGCTGGCTGCTCCAGGCAAGAAACTCTCCAGAATCGCAACATGACCCCTGCCCAGCTCAGCGTCATCAAGGCAAAGAAAGCGCAGACACCGCCCGCTTCCACGCTCGTGGGCGGGGGTAGAGCCGGTACCGTGGCCAGTCCCGAAGCGGCTGCCACGGCCAACTTGCCGCATCTGGCCTACATGGCATTGCTGTACCCGCTGAACAGCAGCGTGACGGGCCACAGCACGGCCGGCAAGGCGCAGTTCGCGATCGACGGTGACAAGCTGACCATCCGGGTCAACGTCGTCGGCAGCCCGCCCGACATCGAGCACTGGCAACACATTCACGGCTTTGTCAGCGGCGAAGACGCGCAGTGCCCCCAAAGCCTGGCGGACATCAACGGCGACGGCATCATTGACCTGATCGAAACGCATGCCGCATCCGGCATCACCATGGTGCCGCTGAACGACGATCCTACGGCCATGAAGGTAGCCACGCATACCTATCCCACCGCTTCGGCCGAGGGCTCCTACATGTACCAACAAACGGTATCGCTGGACGCGTTGCAGGAAGCCTTCGGCGCGAAGTTCGATGGCGACAAGCTCAACCTGGCCAACCGCGTGATCTACGTGCACGGTGTACCGGAAACCACACAGCTGCCCGCTTCGGTGAGCAGTCTGCCCGGCGCCCCGGCGTACATCACGATACCGATCGCCTGTGGCGAGATTACCGCCGTGCCGCAGAGTCTGCCCGCGCCTTCGACGTAAAGGAAAGCGGCTGGACAGAAACGCGCGGCCCTGCCCGCTCGCGGGTGGGGCCGGCCTGCGCGGGTTCAGCGCATCAATTGATCGTTGGAAATGGCGATCCCGGCGGCGTGCCGCCCGAGCCCGGACCACCCATCGGCCCCCCGGGCGACGGCGACTGCGTGCCGCCATTTTCGCCTTGCGGCCCGCCCTTCGTGCCGAAGTCGCCCTTCAGCCGCTTGAGGCCGTCGGCGGACAGCTTCATGCCGTAATCATGCCCGGGATTGAGGATGATGCCGGTATCCTCGGCCAGCACGCTCACGACGTACTCCCCCGACAACTGCGCCGGATGGGCAAACTCGCCCAGGTCATTCCTGATCTTGTCGGACAGTTCCGGTGCCGTGAACAGCACCATCAGGCTGCCCATGTCGACGGTCTCGAACAGCAGTGCGTTTCCCTGCGGATCGAGGTTCTCCGGCGTCATCTCGCGATCAAACATCGCGTACAACGGTGCGCGCAACAAGGCCTGGTACACGCTGATCACCGACACCTTGCCCTCCTTCGCGCCGGCGAGAAGATATTCCATCTCGGCGTTCGGGTCGAACATCGGCTGCGGTTCGCTTTTCGGCTGCTCTTCACTCATATCAAACCGTTTTCTTCACCAAATTCAATGGAAAATTATAAGCGATCAGCGACTCGCAACGAGCGCCCAATCCACCTCAATCTGCAGCGTAACCTGCTTGCGAGAGGCAGCCGTACTCATTCGCAATTGCAGGAGCGCGCCATGCGCGCCGCATACATGGAGTCAATCTCTTGTCGCGGCCATGGGCCGCTCCTACACCAGGGCGGATAAGCGCAGCGTACCCGCCGATATGCATTCGGTGGATGCGCCTGCTGCGCAGGCTTGTCCACCCTACTCGCTTTTGCTGGAGCCTGGGTTGAACTGAGGCTCTACAGCGAATGCAGATGGTTACGCCCGCGTGCCTTCGCCTGAACCCGGCTCATAAGAGCTTTTGAAAGTCATCAGGCCTCAAACCCGGCCGAGGGCCTGGTCGAGGTCGGCGATGAGATCGTCCGCGCTTTCAATGCCGACGGAGATGCGGGCGAGTCCGTCACTGATGCCGAGCCCGCCGCGCTCTTCCGCCGCCATGGCGCCGTGCGTCATCAGGGCGGGATGCTCGATCAGGCTCTCCACGCCGCCGAGGCTTTCGGCCAGCGTGAAGATCTCCAGGCTTTCGAGGAAGCGGCGCGCGCCTTCGATGTCCGTGTCGATCGTGACGCTCAGCATGCCGCCGAAGCCATTCGTCATCTGGCGTTTGGCCAACTCGTGTTGCGGATGGCTCTCGAGCCCGGGGTAATGCACCGCGCGCACCTTGGGATGGGCTTCCAGCCAGCGGGCGATTTTCATGGCGCTGGCGCAATGCCGCTCCATGCGCAGGGCAAGGGTTTTCAAACCGCGCAATGCGAGGTAGGAATCGAAGGGGCCGGCCACCGAACCGACGGCATTCTGCAGGAAGGTCAGCCGCTCGGCCAGCTCCGGCTTTTGCGTGAGCAGCACGCCGCCCACCATGTCGGAGTGCCCGTTGAGGTACTTGGTCGCCGAGTGCAGCACGATGTCGAAGCCGTGGTCGAAGGGTTGCTGGCACCAGGGCGAAGCAAAGGTGTTGTCCACCACCGTGAGCGCGCCAACGCCCTGTGCGATCTTCGCGAGCGCCGAAAGGTCGGCGAGCTTCATCATCGGGTTGGTCGGCGTTTCCACCCACACCATCTTCGTCTCGGGCGTGATCGCTTCTTCCAGGTTTTTCGGGTCGGAGAGATCGGCCGACACGACCCGGAGGCCCGCGCTCTCGGTGCGTACCAGCCGGAAGATGCGGTGGATGCCCCAGTAGAGGTCGTCCATGACGACGACGTGGCTGCCGGCGGGAATCAGTTCGACGGCGACCGATGCCGCCGCCAACCCGGAAGCGAAGGCGAATGCGGAGGTGCCCGCGCCGCCTTCGATCGAGGCGACGGCGCGTTGCCAGGCCTCGCGGGTCGGGTTGTGCGTGCGCGAATATTCGTAGCCGTGATTGGGCTTGCCCGGACTCTGCTGCGCGTAGGTCGAGGCCTGGGAAATCGGCGGCATGACCGCCCCCGTCACCGGCTCGGGCGATTGCCCGCCGTGAATGCAAAGCGTGGAAAAATCGAATTTGCTCTCGTCCTTGTTCAAGCCTTTGCTCCTTTGTTTCGAATCCAGGTCAGGTAGTCGGCACGCGTGACAATGCCGAGGAATTCGTCGCCGTCCTCGATCGCCACCGCGGGTTCAATGGACAGCCGTTCCGCCAGAAGATCGTACGAAGCGGTCACATCCATGCGCGGGAAGCCCGTATTCATCACGCGTTCGACGGGCGCATCGAGAGGCAGGTCGCTGTCGATCGCGGCGCGCAAGAGATCGCCTTCGGTGATGCCGCCGACCAAGTGATTCCTGTGCACCACGGGCAACTGCGAGTAACCGCCGTCGCGCAAGCGGTCGTGCGCGATGGCGAGCGTGTCTTCCGGCAATACCGTCACGGTGGCGTTCTTGTCCTGGGGCCGGGTGACCAGGTCGGCCAGCGTGCCGGTTGGTTCGGTCGCGACGAAACCGTGCTCGGCGAGCCAGAAGTCGTTGTACACCTTGGACAGATACTTGGCGCCGGTGTCGCAACCCAGCGTCACCACGTTTTTGGGCTCCGTCTGCTCGCGGCAATAGCGCAGCGCCGCGGCGATCAGCGTTCCCGAAGAAGAACCCAGGAGGAGCCCTTCCTTGCGCAGCACCTCGCGGGCGACGGCAAAGGATTCGGCGTCGGGAATCGTGTAGGCGCGCTTCGCCGCCGACAGATCGGCGATCGTCGGAATGTAATCCTCGCCGATCCCCTCGACCATCCAGCGGCGGGCCTCGCCCAGCTTGCCGGTCTTGATGTACTCCGCCAGCACCGAGCCCTCGGGATCGGCAAGCACGAACTCGGTGTCCGGCGAGTGCTTGCGAAAATAGCGCGACACGCCGGTGAACGTGCCGCTGGTGCCGACGCCGAGCACGACCGCATCCACCTTGCCGTCGAGCTGCTCGAGAATTTCCGGGCCCGTCGTCTTTTCGTGCGCGGCGGCATTGTCCTCGTTGCCGAACTGGTTGATGTAGTAGCCGCCGCGCTCCCCGGCGAGCCGCTGGGCCATGTCCTGGTAATACTCCGGGTGGCCCTTTTGCACGTCCGAGCGCGTCATCATGACTTCGGCGCCCATCGCCTGCACATTGAAGACCTTCTCGCGGCTCATCTTGTCCGGCATGACGATGAGCAGCCGGTAGCCGCGGATGGCGGCCACCAGCGCGAGGCCCAGGCCGGTGTTGCCGGCGGTGGCTTCCACCAGCAGGTCGCCCGGCTTGATCGCCCCGCGCTTCTCGGCCGCATCGATCATGGAAAGGCCGATCCGGTCCTTGATCGATCCGCCGGGATTGAGCGCTTCGAGCTTGATGTAAAGCTTGCAGGGCCCGGTATCGAGCCGGGAGGCCTCGACCATCGGCGTGCGCCCGATCAGATCGAGTACGCTGGACGCAACTTGCATGACCACCCCCAAAAGCGCCTAAATTCAGCCATTCTACCAGTATGAACCGCGCTCCTCCTTCATCACGCACTGTCGCCGAGTTGCTCGCCACCGCGCGCGCCGAGCTCCCCGATCCGCGCGAAGCCGTGCTGCTCGTCGCGCATGCGCTGGGGCTTTCACGCGAGGCGCTCTACGCGCATCCGGAGCAGCCCGTTACCTCCGCGGACCGCGAACAGGCTCTGGCGCTGGTAACCGCCCGTGCAGCCGGCCAACCCGTCGCCTACCTCGCCGGCAGGCGCGAATTCCACGGCCTGGCGCTCGAAGTCGGCCCGGCAGTCTTGATCCCGCGCCCGGAAACCGAACTTCTCGTCGAACTGGCGCTGGGAAGGCTGAAAGAAATCTCTTCGCCCACTGTTGCCGATCTCGGCACGGGCAGCGGCGCCATCGCGCTCGCCCTCGCCCGTGAACGCCCGGATGCGAGCGTTACGGCTACGGACCAATCAAAAGCCGCCCTGTCCGTCGCCGGCAGAAATGCCCGTCGGCTCGGAATTGACAACGTTTGTTTTCTGCAATCCAACTGGCTCGCGCCCTTTGCAGCCGCGAGCTTTGACCTTGTCGTTTCCAATCCGCCCTACGTCGCCGCCGGGGATCCCTACCTCGAGCAGGGCGACCTGCGCTTCGAGCCGTCCGAAGCGCTCGCGTCCGGCCCGGATGGCCTGGATGCCATTCGCCGCATCGCCGCAGACGCGAGGCGCTGTCTGAAACCGGGCGGCTCCCTCATGCTCGAACACGGCGCCGACCAGCAACCTGCCGTATGCGCCCTGCTCGCCGAACACGGCTACATCGGCATCGAAACCCACCGCGACCTCGCCGGCCTCCCGCGCGCCGTTACCTGCAATAGCTCCGGTGCGATGGCATAATCGGGGCTATTCCACTCATCCACCCACCATTCTTTCCACGCAAATGCCCTCCGACAAATGACTGAACCTGCAAAAGAGAACAGAGCAACAGCGCCGGCAGATGCAGTGAAACGGCTTGAGCGGGATGTATTCGCACACATCCCGCTTGCCGCTGCGATGCGGATTCATGTTGCCGATTACGAACCGGGGGAACGGCTGGCGCTGGAAGCACCGCTCGCTCCCAACCTCAACCACGAAGGCTTCGCCTTCGGCGGGGCGATCGAATGCATCGGCACGCTGGCCTGCTGGGGCCTTGTGTGGCTGACGCTCGAGGAACCCGCCGCGCTGATCGTCATCCAGAGTTCCGAGGTGGACTTCAATACGCCCATAGAAGACGCGCTACGGGCTGAAGTGCAAGCTCCGGATGCATCCATCTGGCAACACTTTACCGAGCTCTTCGCCAAACACGGGCGCGCCCGCATTGATCTCGAAGCGAAGATCGGCGATGCAACCCACGCCGAGGCCGCCTGTTTCTGCGGACGTTTCGTCGCCAAGCGTCAAACGTCACGAGCAAACTGATCGCCGATCCGAACAAAGCGGGCACTCGTTCAGGCATGACCGCATCCAAGTCCAGCCAAAACATCGTATGGCTCGCCTTGTTCGTACTCGTCGTCGTCTGGGGCTTCAACTTTACCGTGATGAAGGTCGCGACGAATTACAGCGGCCCGTTCACCTTCAGCGCGCAACGCTACGTGATCGGAACGCTCGTCCTGTTCGCGCTCCTCGCTTTGCGGCGCCGGGATCTCAAATCGCCGCCATGGGTCCTGACCATTCTCATCGGCCTCTTCCAGACCACCGGATTCCAGGCCTTGATGCAATGGGCGCTGATGACGGGCGGCGCCGGCAAGGTCGCCCTGTTCATCTACACGATGCCGTTCTGGGTCGTGCCGCTTGCCTGGTGGTGGCTCAACGAGAAACCGGGCCTCGTGCACTGGGGCTGCATCGCGCTCGCCGCGCTCGGTCTCGTCTTCGTGATCGCACCCTGGGACGGCGTCGGCAAGCCCGAGAGCATCGTGCTCGCGATCGGCGGCGGGCTGGCCTGGGCGATTTCGGTCGTACTCTCGAAACACGTCTTCCAACGCCATCCTTCCGTCACTGTCCTGCAGCTGACGGCCTGGCAGATGCTCTTCGGCACGATCGTGCTGGTGGCGCTCGCGTTCGTGATTCCGGAGCGCAGCGTCGTCTGGGCGCCCGAATACCTCTTCGCTCTCCTCTACAACGGCCTGATTTCCTCCGGCGTGTGCTGGCTCGCCTGGGCGCTCATCGTGCAGCGCCTGCCCACCCGGGTTTCGGGGCTCATGGCGCTCGCGGTGCCGGTCGCGGCCGTGCTGTTCGCCTGGGGGCTGCTCGGCGAACGGCCGTCGGGGGCGGAAACGGCCGGCATCGTCCTGATTGCCATTGCGCTCCTCTCGCTCAACTTCTCCCGCCAGATCATGAACAAACGTCGGGCGAAACCCCCTTGATCGTCACGCCGGCGAAAGCCGAAGTTCCGGTTTTTAAACAGGTCTCACGGCATATGCCGGAATTTATTTTCACACCGGACACCGGCCTGCGCCGGTATGACGGAGCAAGAATTGTCTATAGCCAGGGGCTGAGCACGCGTTCGGCGTGTTCCGGCCACTCGCGGTTGGCAAGCGGACTGGCGGGGCTGGGGTGGAGCAGATAACCGATGTCGTGGGTGTCGGCAAAGAGGTCGCGGGCACGCCCCTCGGCGTAGCGCCCTATTCCGACTATGGCGGCGGGTTCCAATGCATCCACCACATCCGAGAGTGCGCGATCGCAGGCCTTTGTCAGTGCCTCGGCTGCGGCGCGCGTCAGTTTCTCGGGAATCATGTTGCGCCCATCGGCGAGAAACAGCAGCGGGCAATAATTCCACACGAAGAAGCGTGCAAAGAAATGCTCGGGTGCGCCGAAGCGCTCGCGCGCCCAGCCCCACAATCTCGCGCCGCTGCCTTCGGAACGACGGCAGGCCATACCGAGGATCGGGTATTTGGGATGTTGCTCCGGGAGCCTGCGAGCGAGCTGCGTTTCAATACCAAACCAATTGCGCACCATGGTGACATCGCCGAAGGGTACGCCTGTTTGCGCCATACCCCAGGGTCCGGGGTTCATGCCAAGCAGAATGACCCGTCCGCTTGCCGCGCCGTAGCGTTCAAGGTAGGCCTGTTGACCCGACCAGGCATATTGCAGCGGGTTGTAAACATGGCTGGGCTTCGAGAACTCCAGCCGCGCTACTTCACGGGCAAGACGTTGGGTCCTGGCAATGATCGAAGCGGATTCATGTGCCACAGACCTCAGGCCTTCACTCTTGCGAGCCATTGTTTTTCCAGCGGCGTTGGTTCGCGCCCACCGATGCGCGACTCCAGTTGCGTCCTCGCCACATCAAGCTCGCCAGCTTGCATCAGGCTTACCAGGCAGGATTCGTCGAATACGCCCCGCTGTTCATCGCTGCCGCCACCTTTTCCCGAACAGGCAAGCAGCGGCGCAAAGCCTTCCGCAGCTTGCGCCCATTGTCCGCGCGCATAGGCAAGCGTTGCCCGCGCAAGACCCTGGCCCACAACCTGCCAAGCTTCGTGCTCGCGATCGTTGCGGCTTTCGGCGTGACGCTCGAAATCGGTCAGCAACTCCGCGGCTTGCCTGTTCGCGCCGGCGCGCACCAGCGTGAAAAGATAAAGAATGCTCAGGAATGGGAATACCAGTTCGCGACTGCTCGCCAGGATATGCGGCACAATCTCGTGCCACGACCCGGCAGCGTTGGCACCGGCGCCGGCAAGCTCCAGATACCAGAGCAGCAGAATCGCATCCGTGTGCTCAACCACGGTCTGGGGTTGGAAACCCCAGATTGCATTACGGTAAAGCTCTCGCGCGCGTCCGAACTCGCATTCCGCAAGATGCAAGGTGGCAAGATGAAATGAATTGTGCGAACGAATGTACTGATTCTTCGCCTGCCAATGCGGCGCCCAATCCGTGAGCGCGGCAATGCCGTTTGCGATCTCGCCGCGACGCGCGTACACATGAGCAAGACAATGTTCTGCCCACGGCGTACCGGGTTGGAGTTCGAGCGCCCTGCGCGCAAGCCGTTCCGCTTCCTCCGGGGCGTCATTGAGTTCCTGCGAAAAAGCGTACATAGCGAGCAGTTCGGCGTCGTCCGCATTTGCCGCCGAAAACGCCGCCATGAGCTTGCGCTGGCGAGCGCATTCGCCGGTTTCGAACAAATGAAATTCGGCGAGTTTTGCAGACAATCTCAGTTGTGGCCAACGTGCGGCGATTGTTTCGTGCGCACTGATAGCCTTATCCAGGTCGCCGGAGATGCCGGCCTCCACCGCTGCAATGAATATCTGTTCGTGCTCGCTGGCTGAATCGGCAGCGGCATGCGCACGCTGCAACCACACTCTGCCATCTGCGGATTGCCGTGGTGATTGCGCAAAAACGCAAAGACTCGCCGCATAGGCTTGCGCCAACGGACATTCGCGATGCTGTTCGGCCAGCGTCTGAATATCAAGTACAGCGGTGCCCATGCCAAGCAATTCGGCGACAAAACCGTCAAGACCAGCAATGACTTCGGGCTTGGCTCCGGTCACGGCGAGGCCCTGGGAGTCGGTATGCATCATGAAGTTACTTCCGGCGAGTCCAACCATGGCCGATACAATAGCACCATGAATCCCGAGCTGATCCTCGACGGGCTCAACGATGCCCAGCGTGAAGCCGTCACTGCCCCGCCCGGCGCGGTATTGGTACTTGCCGGCGCGGGCAGCGGCAAAACTCGTGTACTCACCCGCCGCATCGCCTGGCTGATTGCGACCGAGGGCGTGGCGCCCGAAGAGGTGCTCGCCGTCACCTTCACCAACAAGGCTGCCAGCGAGATGCGCGGGCGCGTCGAAAGGCTGCTCGAGCGCCCGGCCGCGGATCTCTGGATCGGCACCTTTCACGGGCTCGCGCACCGTATGTTGCGACGCCATCACGAGGCGGCCGGGTTGCCGCAGGGTTTCCAGATTCTCGACAGCGGCGATCAGCAGCGGCTCATCAGACGACTTCTGAAGTCCATCCAACTCAGCGACAAGGAGTGGCCCCCGCGCCGCATCGCCGGCATCATCGGTCGCACCAAGGACGAGGGCCGGCGGCTCCTGGAAGTACAAAGCGGGAACGATCCGCGCGAACGCACGCTGGCGAAAATACTGGCCGCCTACGACGAAGCCTGCGAACGCGCCGGGCTTGTGGATTTCGCCGAACTGCTCCTGCGCGCCACGCGAATGCTCACCGACAATCCGGACATCGCCGAGCGTTACGCCGCGCGTTTTCGCCACATCCTGGTGGACGAATTCCAGGACACCAACACGGTGCAGTACCTGTGGGTGCGTGCGCTCGCCGGCCAAGCCATCAAGCCGTTCATCGTGGGGGACGACGATCAGTCCATATACGGGTGGCGGGGGGCGCAGGTGGAAAACCTGCAGCGCTTCCAGCACGACTACGGCCCGGTCAAGGTCGTGCGCCTGGAGCAAAACTACCGCTCCACCGGGCACATTCTTTCCGCCGCCAACGCCGTGATCGCCAAAAACAGCCGACGCATGGGAAAAAACCTCTGGACCGAGGGTGTCGACGGACCGCCGATCGCCCTGTATGCCGCGAGCGACGAACGCGACGAAGCCTCGCATATCGTGGCGCGCATTGAGCGCTGGATCGCCGACGGGGGCACGGCGGGCGATGCCGCCGTCTTGTACCGCTCGAATGCGCAGTCGCGCATGTTCGAGGAGACGCTGATTGCGCGCGGCATTCCCTACCGCGTGTACGGCGGGCTGCGCTTTTTCGAGCGGGCCGAGATCAAGGACGCGCTCGCCTACCTGCGGCTGGCCATACATCGCGGCGATGATGTCGCCTTCGAACGCATCGTGAACGTTCCCGCGCGCGGCATCGGACAACGCAGCATGGAAACGCTGCGCACGCATGCGCGCCGCGCGCGCACCTCCCTGTGGGAGGCCGCCGGTGAATTGGCGCGGGAGACGAGCGAACTGTCCGGACGCGCGCGCAATGCGCTGGCAAACTTCATCCAGCTCGCCGGCCGCATGAGCGAGGAAGTCGCCAGGCGCGACCTCGGCGAAGCGGTGGAATACGCGATCGGCGCAAGCGGGCTCGACAAGCACCACGGCGCCGAAGGCGGTGAAATTGCCCAGGGCCGCCTCGAGAACCTCGCCGAGCTCGTCAATGCCGCCAGGGATTTCTCGCCCGATGACGACCTCGAGCCGCTCGAATCCTTCCTCGCCCGTGCCGCGCTCGAGGCCGGCGACAACCAGGCCGCGGAATGGGCCAACGCCGCCAAGCTCATGACGCTGCACTCGGCCAAGGGTCTGGAGTTTCCGCTGGTCGCCATCGCCGGGCTCGAAGAAGGCCTCTTCCCGCATGCCAAAAGCATCGAAGCCCCGAAAGGGTTGGAGGAAGAACGGCGCCTGTTCTACGTCGGCATGACGCGCGCGCGCGAGCAGTTATTGCTTACCCATGCCGAGCGCCGCCGTCTGCACGGCCAACTGCATTACTCCAGGCCGTCGCGCTTCCTTGCCGAACTGCCCGAGGAAAACATCGAGGAAATCGGTCCGCGCCGAGGCATGCGGCAACCTCGCGAGAACGGCACGTCGGACGCCGCCAGGCTTGGCAGGCGCGTGCGCCACGCCTCCTTCGGAGAGGGTGTGATCCTCGAGCAGGAAGGCGACGGCGCGCGGATGCGCCTTAAAATCGCCTTTGCCGATGCGGGCGTGAAATGGCTGGTGGCGCACTACGCCCGCCTGGAGATGCTGCCCTGAGGAAATCCGAAAGACTGGCTTCATCGGCGCCAGTCTGTCAGAATGGCGCCTTCGTGTCCGGGTAGGGAACGGGGGTGGACGAAGTCGGCACCATCATCCTTTATGTATTCGTGGCCTACATGGTCGTGGTTCTGTTCATATCCTTCGTTGCCTGGCGGCGCAACAAGAACCTCAAGGATTACCTGCTGGCCGGCCGCGGCCTCGGCAGCTTCGTTACCGCGCTCTCGGCCGAAGCCTCGGATATGTCGCAGTGGCTGCTCCTTGCGCTTCCCGGCCTGGCCTACGCCGCCGGCCTGGGGGCCATGTGGATGGCCATCGGACTGGCCGTCGGCACCTACCTCAACTGGCTGGTGGTCGCGCGCCGGCTGCGCGAGCAAACGGAGCATTACGGCGATGCACTCACCCTGCCCGATTATTTCGCCGGGCGCTTCGAGGATCGCTCGCACATCCTGCGCGCAATTACCGCGCTGTTCATCCTCGTATTCTTCGTTTTCTATGCCAGTTCGGGCTTCGTGGCCGGCGCCAAACTGTTCACCAGCCTGTTCGACGTGTCCTACTTCTGGGCGCTGGCCGCCGGCGCGGCCGTGGTGATGTCCTACACCTTCATCGGCGGTTTTCTCGCCGTCGCCTGGAACGACGTCCTCCAGGGCACGATGATGTTCCTGGCGCTCGTGGTGGTCGCGGCCCTGGGCCTCTGGTACGTGGGGGGGTTCGACGGTCTCGCCCAGTCGCTCAATGCGCTCAACACGGATCTTCTCGATCCGTTCTACGACGTCCTCCACAACCAACCCTTCGGCTGGATCGCCATCGTCTCGCTTCTCGCTTGGGGGCTCGGCTACTTCGGCCAGCCGCATATCCTCGCGCGCTTCATGGCGATCGACAGCCCCAGGGGCATTCCCGCGGCGCGGCGTTTCGCCGTCGCGTGGGTGGTGATCGTCCTCGCGGCTGCCGTAATCGTGGGACTGATCGGCTGGGGCGTCATCGATCACCGGCTCACGGGCGATGCGCGCGAGAAGGTCTTCATCTTCGCCGCGCTCCAGCTTCTGCCCACGATTCTCGCCGGCATCGCGCTGGCCGGCATTCTCGCCGCCATCATGTCCACCGTCTCGGCGCAGCTTCTGGTTGCTGCTTCCGCCTTTTCGGAGGACATTTACCGCGCCTTCTTCCGGCGGCGCGCGGGGCAGCGTGAACTGTTGTGGATCGCCCGCCTGGCGCTGCTCGCAATCGGCGTGCTCGGCTTCATCGTCGGGCTCAATCCATCGACCCTGATTCTGGGCCTGGTGGCCTACGCCTGGGCGGGCTTCGGCGCCGCCTTCGGGCCGGTAATCGTGCTCTCGCTCTACTGGCGCCGCATGAACTGGTGGGGCGCGCTCGCCGGCGTCATTGTCGGCGGCGGGACGACGATCCTCTGGCACTATCACGCCGAACTCGGCTGGCACTACATGACCCCGTGGGGCGATATCTTCACGCTCTATGCCATGGTACCCGGCGTCGTGTTTTCGACCATCTCCATCGTTGTTTTCTCGCTGATCACCCCGCCGCCTGCAAAGAAGCGTGCAACAGCCCGACGATCAGGAGCGCGCAGGCGCTGAGTGCGGCCAGGGCGTGGAGGGCGATCGCGAATACGGGTACCGGCAGGCACGTCGCGCGCAGCGAAAACATGAAGCTCCCGGCAACGAAGGCCAGTGTCAGCGCGATGATGCCGGCATCCAGCGGCAGATCGCGCGGTCCCGGCCAAAGCGTGAAGGCAACCCACAGCAAGACCAGCGCCGTCGTGCCTGCGGCAGGGTGCAGCCACACCAGCCAGCGCGGCGCGGGCCTGCGCGACACAACGTAAACGGCCAGCGTCAACCCGCCCAGCGCGGCCAGCCAGGCGACGATACTTCCTGCAACCGCCAGCGTCACAATCGCCGTCTTCTCAACTTTCGCGGGCGATGCGGTCGTCGGACAGATCGATCCCGAGCGCCTTGAGCTTGCGATACAGGTGCGTGCGCTCCAAGCCCACGCGCTCGGCCAACGCTGCTACCTTGCCGTCGACCAGATCCAACTGCGCTTCGAGATAGGCCCGTTCGAATCGGTCCCGCGCCTCGCGGAACGGCAAAGACAACATGTCCTCCCCCACACGCGGCGCCGAAGATGCAGACGTCATCAACGCCCCATCCGCTTCGTGCAGGGAAACCGTGTCGGTCGAACCGCCGGCAAGCAGTCGTTTCAGAACATTGATGAGTTCGCGCAGGTTGCCCGGCCAGTCGTGGCGGCGCAAGCGGTTGAGGGCGGCCGCGTCGAATCGCCGAAATGCGTAGCCGCGCAGATCGGCCAACTCATCCACGTAATAACGGATGATTTCCGGCAGGTAATCGCGGTATTCGCGCAAGGAGGGCACCTCGATCCTGAACACCGCAACACGATCGTACAGGTCGCGTTGCAGGCCGGCCGGAATATTGCTGTTGCCCGCCGCGGGCCGCGCCGATGCAATAAAACGCGCCAGGCGGCCGCTCTCGCGCGAGATCATCCTGATCAAAGCCTCTTGCACGTCTACCTCGGCATCGTCCACGCCACCCAGGAAAACCAGTGTCGGCTTGTCCAAATCTTCAATGCGGGTGCGAATATCCATTGGCGCGGCTCCTGCAAGCGGCAACCGCAGAAATGCCCGGTTCCCTTCCCGGGCCAGGCGCCGCGCAAGAGTTTCCCGGCCACTCCCGCTTTCGCCGATGAACAAGATGGGCTCCGCATGGCCGAGCACCGCCGCCATTTCGCGCTTGAGCCGAGCAATTTCCGGATGGGCGGCGATCAGATCGAGCAATGGGGCGGCGCCCAACGGTTCGCGCTGGCGCGGTGCGGTCTTGAGGGCCTGCTCGACCGTATGCAGGAGTTTCGCCAGGGACAGCGGTTTTTCGACAAAGTCCAGGGCCCCCAGGCGCGTTGCCTCGATGGCCGTATCCACGGTTCCATGACCCGACATCATCAAAACCGGCGGAAGACTGGCCATCGACTTGGACCAGGCCTTCAAGAGAGAGATGCCGTCTTCGCCTTCCATCCAGACATCCAGCAGAATGAGGTCGGGCCGCGCCTGCGCATATTCGTGACGCGCCTCGGCGGCGCCCGCCGCCAACGCCACGTTGTAGCCTTCGTCCGTAAGTATTTCGCCGATGGCCGAGCGGATCTGCGGTTCGTCATCCACGACTAGAACGCGCGGTGTCTGCTCTCTGGTCATGAAACACCTCCCTGCAAAAGTTTAAGCGATGGCCGCCGGCGCGGCAGCGTTACGCGCACCTCCGCGCCTCCCCTGGAAAGGTTGTGCAGACTGACCGTTCCGCCATGTTCTTCGGCAAGCTTGCGCACCAGCGCCAGCCCCAGGCCCGTCCCTCGGGCCTTGCCGCTGACGTAGGGTTCGAAAGCATGAGCCAGCAACTGCGGCGCAAATCCCGGCCCCTCGTCCTGCACGCATAACGCGACGGTCTGCGGGTCTTCCCCGGCCGGCCCGGCAACAAGCAAGACGCGAATCGGGCCCGGCCTGTCTTCCTGCGCCTCGATGGCATTCTTGATCAAGTTGTGGAGAATTTGCCGCAAGCGCGCGGAGTCCGCCGTTATCGGCTCCAATCGAGGAGACGTCGTCACCTCGAGCTGGAGATCCGCTCGGCCTCGATACAGGTCGGCCACCTCGCGCAACAGGGCAGACAGGTCAACCTCCGAGAAAGCCAGCGGCGGGCTTTTCGCGTAGGCCGAGAATGCGTCCACCATGGCCAACATCGCCTGCACCTGGCTGACGATCGTGGCCGTGCCGCGATCGAGAATCTCCGCTTCGCGCCCCTTGAGCGCTCCGAGACACCTCCTGCGCAAGCGCTCCGCCGCAAGCTGGATCGGCGTCAACGGATTCTTGATCTCGTGCGCCAGACGACGTGCCACTTCGCCCCAAGCGGCTTTGCGCTGGGCCATCACGAATTCCGTGACGTCCTCGAAAATCCACACGCAGCCGGCCGATGGCGTCGAGGTGCCGGCCCCCAATTCCGTGTAGCCCGCGCGCAGGGTTCGATCTCCCGCCGGCAAAAGAACGCGTACATCGTAAAGACTGCCCGATTGCGGACTCTCACTGCGAAGCAAGGCGGCAAACTCGGGATGCGCCTGCAGCAATTGATCCAACGATCTGCCGACCCAACGCCCCGGCTCAAGGCCCAGCATGCGGGTAGCCGCGGCATTGATGCTCCTGAGGTTGCCCTGCGCGTCGCGTGTAACCACCCCTGCCGACAAGGCGCCGAGCACCGTGGCCAGCCAGGTCCGCTCCGCTTCCAGCGCGCGCTGACCGCGATCGGCCGCTGCCCTTGTGCGCGCCAGATGCTCGGTCATGTCATTGAACGCCTGCGCCAGAAAACCGATCTCGTCCCGGTTTTTTTCAGGTACGCGCACCTTGAAATCGCCGTGCCCGACTGCCTGCGCGGCACGCGCCAACTCCCGCACGGGCTCGGCCACGCGGCGGGCAGCAAAGAAAGCGGCCCAGATTGCGGCAAGGAGCGATAGCAGCAGAACCAGGGACAGCGTCAGCGTGAAACTCGTCTTCAACGGTTGGCGCATGTACTGCAATTCCTGGTAACGGCTGTAGGCCGCTTCCACGCGACGCGCCAAAACACTCGACTGCCCGGCTACCTTGTATTGCGCCTCGAGAACCCGGTAACGTCCCCCAACCGTGCGCATCGGAGCAAAAACACGCACGTACAACCCATCCCCGCCATGCGAGAACAACTCGACCTGGGAGCCGTGTTGGACCAGTTTTGCGGCCATGCCGGACGCCGGCACGGCCAATGGCACGGCTGACGTACCCGCCATGCTTGCCTCGACGGGCCGCCCATCACTGGCATAGACGCCGAGCGCATCGGCCCCCAACTGGCGACGCAACCTGTTCAGGGCCGTGCCGAGGGGTTCGGGACCGCGGTTGGCAAGCATGCGTGCCGCTTGCGCGCTGGCACCGGCGTAAGGGCCTGTCTCGCCGGCCAAAGCCTCACGGGACAGCACCAAGGCGTCATTCAACGCCGAGCCGACATTGAGCGTGAACCAGCTGTCGATGCTGCGGTTGATAAACTGCACGGAAAAATAAAACACCGCCCCAACCGGCAACATGGCCAGCGCGGTAAACAACACGACCAATCGCACGGTAAGCCTTGCGCCGGTTCGCGATCGCCTGAGCGCATGCACCAAACGCCAGATGTTCAGCGCGATCACCGTGATCAATCCCAGTGCCACCACGATATTGGCGGCAATCAGCCACAGATGCCACTGCCCGAAGGTCTCGGAATGGGCGGTACTCAAACTGAGGAGATACAGCGCCGCCCCCACGATCGCGAGTGCGACCAGCAGCAACACGGTGGACGCCTTGTTCATGGCTTCAACCGTACTTCACGCCAATTGCTGGACAACTGCCAGCCCGGCACGATTCTGGCCATGATCTTGAGCGGGCCGGGCAACTGCTTGGTGTCGAGCACCATGCGCATGGCCACGTAGTACGCGGTATCCGCGTCCAGCAACGTAGCATCGATCACGGGAAGGTGGCGTACCCGGCTGATCGCCGACAAGGCTTTGGAAAGCGTGGCATAACTTTGCTGGGCACTGCTGTTGAGGTTGGCCACCCGGTAGCGTTCGGTGAGCGGATAATAGCGCAGCCTGTAACGCTCCGTGAGATTGGCATCCACCGAGTTCCAGAGCCATAAACGATGGTGCTGGATGTGGATCTGGATGACGAATGTCAGTGCCACCCCGTTGTCGAGCGCTTCGTCGGCGCGCTGGTTGAGTTCGATCCGAAAATCCGCATTGACGTAATAGACGCCCTGTTCGAGCTCGGTCGAAATCCTTTCGATGGCAAAGGCGGGGTCCGCGTGTGCGCCAGGCGCCATGCCAATCGATGCCGCAAACAGAAGCAACGCCCAAGCCATGCACCATGCGGTACGTCCGGGCAGATCGATCCGGTCACGCGTTTCATTCATATTCGTAGTGTAATGCGTAGGGCGCGGCGGCAGACAAGAATTTGCGGACGAATGCACTGTTGCGCATCGGGCATTCTCAGCCAAGACGTCGGCCCGCCCAGTCTCCGGAGCGGGACAATGTATCGGCACCCTGCACTTTGCGGCCTGCGCGCTGCAATTCGGTGACACGCAAACGCCCTTGCCCAGTGGCGATGTCGAGCCCGGACTTGCCGGCCGTCACCACCGTCCCGATCGCGCCGCCGGCAGGTTCGTCCAGCGCCATCGCTCGCAGGATCCGCAGACGTTCGCCGTCCATCTCGCACCAGGCGACCGGGCGCGGATTGAAGGCCATGACGCGGCGGGCCAGCAAACGTGCCGGTTGGGTGAAATCCAGCCGCGCTTCGCCGACTTCCAGTCGACGGGCATAAGTGGCTTCCCCCTGCTGCGCGCGCGCATCGGCCTTGCCGGATTCAAGCGCGTCCAGCGTTTCCAGCAGCAAGGCGGCACCGCGTCCGGCCAGCCGCGCCGACAACTCGCCGGCCGTTTCACGCTCCTTGATTGCGACGGTGTCCAGGCCGTAGACCTCCCCGGAATCGAGCGTTTCCACCATGCGCATGACGGCTACTCCGGTCTCGCGATCGCCCGCCAGCATTGCGCGCTCCACCGGCGCGGCGCCCCGCCAGCGCGGCAGCAGCGAAGGATGCAGATTGATGCCGCCGAAACGGGGCAGCTCCAGCATCGCCGGCGGAATGAGGCGGCCGTAGGCGACGACGATCAAGGCATCGGGCCCGGCCCCCTTCAGCCGCTCGAGCAGCGAGGGGTCATTCAGGTTCTTCGGCATGAGCGGCTCGATCCCGCATTCCATGGCGGCATCGTGCAAGGGCGTGTGGCGCAATCGGCGCCCGCGTCCCGCCGGGCGCGCGGGTTGCGTCAGCGTGAGCGCCAGCTCATGATCCGAATCCATCAGCGCATGGAAGGCCGGCACCGCAAATTCCGACGTGCCGGCAAAAACCACTTTCATGGGACGCCTTCTTCGGGAAGTCCGGGCATATTATCAATGGCGTCGCTTCCAATTGTCCTTGTTGGCGGCATCAATCGGTGGATGGCAGGTAGAATCGGCTTGGGTTTGTCCGGCTGACCAAAGAAGGCATGCGCAAATTTCTTCTTCTTCCTGCCTGCCTGGCATGGTTGCTCGCAGGCGGCTGCTCCCCCACCGTCGGATCGGCCACATGGCCGATCGACTGGCACGCCCAAAAGTACCAGGACAACCCGCTGATCGGCCATATCTGGCGCCCGCAGGCACAGTCCTGGGCATCCCCTGGGCAACTTCGCGCGGCCGTCGCCAAAGCGCGATTCGTGCTGCTGGGCGAGACCCACGACAACCCCGACCATCACCGGCTGCAGGCGCAGCTCCTCGAGGCAATGGTTGAGGCCGGCCGCCGCCCGGTGCTGGCATTCGAAATGCTCGAGTTGAACCAGCAGCCGGCGCTGACGGATTTTCTGCGCGGCGATTCCACCGATGCGAACGCGCTCGCACGGGCGGTGGACTGGGCCGAGAGCGGCTGGCCGGCCTGGTCCTACTACGAACCGATTGCACAGGTTGCGCTCTCGAACAATCTCGAGATCGTCGCGGCGGACCTCCCGGCGAAGGAAGTCAGAGAAGTCGCGTTCAAAGGTTTCCAGGCGCTCGATCCCGCGCGCGTCACCGAACTCGGCCTGGAAAAACCGCTCCCCAAGTCACAGCGCAAAACAATGCGCGAAGAACTCTACATAAGCCACTGCAAGCTGGTGCCGAAAGCGGCGCTCACCGGCATGATTCATGCCCAGCGCACCCGCAACGCCGTCATGGCATGGCGGCTGGTGGAGACCTCCGGTCCCGCAGGCGCCGTCCTGATAACCGGCGCGGGCCACGCCCGCACGGATTACGGCGTTCCGCTCAATCTACGCAACCAAGCCCCCGGGTCAAGCGTGCTGAGCGTGGCGATGATCGAGGTGAAACCGGGCCGGCTCGAACCTTCCGACTACGCGGCCGGTTTCAACGCCCGGCGGCTGCCTTTCGACTATGTGCTGTTCACGCCCGCCGCCGGACGCAAGGACCCCTGCGTGGAACTACGGATCGATATTGAGTCCGACTCCATTTGACCGTGATCGGCTTGAAAGGGGCTGCGAGCCGGCTGTACCCTTTGGCGGCAGGAGTCCGGGCTTGGCGTAGACTCCAGGCCCTGGTTGTGGCGATGCAACCGGCGGTGTTCATACGGATGCGGTAGCGGCGTGGTTGGTCGCGCACGGCGTCGCTGCTTCGCAGCTCACGACGCGTGGCTATGGCGAATCGGAGCCGCTGGCGCCGAATACGATCGACGGCAAGGACAACCCCGCCAGTCGCGCCAGGAATCGCCGCGTAGAGTTGAAAAAGCTGCACTGTGAAAGATGAACCCGAGGGATGCCCATTACCAAGGGCCGCCTGCGGCGTTGCGCGGTCTTGAAAGGGGATCATCCAACGTGGCCAGCGCGCCTTGCACCCGACCCGGCTCAGACCCGCTGAACGTCGTCTTGCCAGCGTTCGGCTTAGGGAACCTCTGAACAATTCATTTTCCGTCATTCCCGCGTAGGCGGGAATCCAGCCAAATCAAAAAGATAGATTCCCGCTTTCGCGGGAATGACGAATTAATCAGAGGTTCCTTAGTATGACCTGGCTTCGGCGCGGGCCTCGCGGCGGGCCTTCTCGAGTTGCTTGCGAACGCGGCGGCGCTTGAGATCGGAAAGATAGTCGATGAACAGTTTGCCGTCGAGGTGATCGATCTCATGCTGGATGCAGATTGCCAGCAACCCCTCCGCCTCGAGCTCGAAAGACTCCCCCTCGGCATCCAGCGCACGCACGCGCAGCCATTCGGCCCGCTTTACGGTGTCGAAATATTCCGGCACCGACAGGCAGCCCTCGTCGCTGTCGCAGCTGCCGCGGCGCTCGAGAATTTCCGGGTTGATGAATACCCGCCGCTCATTCTTCTCCTCGGAGACGTCGATCACGGCAAACCGCCGGTCGATCCCGACCTGGGTCGCTGCCAGGCCGATTCCGGGCGCTGCATACATGGTCTCGAACATGTCTTCGAGCGTTTTGCTGAGCGCATTGTCCACGGATTCCACCGGCCTGGCGGGCGTACGCAAGTGCGGGTCGGGGAAATGCAAAATCGGAAGTAAAGCCATAAAAATCTGGTATATCGGCAGAATTGCTGATAAAGTTACGCATGATTATATCGGAGCCACTACTAATGCCCGGTTTCACCGGACGGTAAAGGAGCTGAGTCATGTCGCCCAAACCCTTCTGTTTGCCGCTGCTGCTGGCGGCTACCGTTGCGCTCGCAGCCTGTGCCGGCACGGCACCGGAGACGCGCCCGACCACGCCGCGTCCGGAGAATGTACCCGCATGCCCGCCGGCGCCGGCCACGGCGCAGGCCCCGGCCGCCCAATCCGCGCCCGCCCCCCTTCCCGAGCCGGTGCCGGAAGTCAAGGATCAT
>JAKDMP010000058.1 GCA_030452225.1 Gammaproteobacteria bacterium | reverse complement strand
AGATGGCTCGCATTGACCGGATACAACTCGCGTATCGCCATTTCCACCCACGCATTGAATGCGGCTCCCTCTTCGGCATTGTACTTGTGCAAGGGTACGCCCACCCGCGTGATGACCCGCAGCCGGCCCGGGGCAAGCGCATCGTAGGACTGGGCGACCGGCAAAATGCGCGGCGGTGTGGCAGCCAACTGCACGATGCGCCGGACGCCGGCCCGCATCCGGCCGAGGCGCCCATCTCCCGAGATCGTGCCCTCGGGAGCAAAATACACCACGCGGCCCGCGTCCAGCAAGGCGGCAAAGTATTCGAGTTGTGCTTCGATCGTCGCGCGAAAATCCGGGTACAAAGCCGCCCTCGCCCCGGCTCGCAGTCGCCGCAATCCCCAGAAGCGTTCCGCCACGGGTCTTGCCGGCATCCCGCCTGCATGCGCCCCGGCATCGCTTTCGCGTCTGCCGCGCGCATTCAGACTGCGCTCGGTCGCAACGTCGTCCGGAAGATCCCGCCAGGCTTCGGCAAGGGTGAATTCGCGTACCCGGCGCATCGGATTGGAGCGCACGATACGAAAAAACCATCCCAGCGAGACGCCCTGCAGCAACCATCGCAGCGGGCGCGGCCAGGTATACAGCAGGCCGGCCAGAAAGCCGCGTTGAAAAAAATCCTCCCGACTGGCGAAGAAAGGCAGCGGCCAGCGGATATGCAGCCCCTTGCGCCGGCAGAGTACGGTCGTCAGGATCGGCACATCGGTGTCGCGTTGATGATTGGAGACCACGAGCGTGCCCGGTTCCAGACGGTAGTCGTCAGGCAGCATCTCCTCTTTGCGAAAAAGCGCCAGCACCGTCAGGTCGAAACCGCACTCGGCGAGCCACGTGCGCCGCGGATGCGGGTCGCGGTCGGCGTCCGGAATCCAGCCGAACGTCACCGGACTGGCTCGATGACGGCCAAATAGCGGATACAAGTTTGCAGCCGCGGCAAGGTTGACAGGCCGGAAACGAGGGAAGAGGAGTAAGCACCGCGAGGATCACGGCAACGGTCTTCGCCCTTTTGCCGGCCTGCGATTATCGTCCGTACCTCACCTCTCACTGCTCTTCCCTCACTTCTTTCTTGTACTCCCGTCCTTTCCAGCTTGAACGCGTCCCGGACAGATGACGCAGGGCCGAATACCAGGTCATGCCGAGATAAAACATGGCGGCGGCGGGAAGCAGGATCGCCGCAAACGGGTTGCGCCGGTAGTAGAGCAAGGCCGGCAAATAGGCCGTCGCCAACGCAATCCATGCCGCGATGCCGAGCCAGCGTGTCGGGCCGGCGAAGGCCACGGCGGCCACGGGGACGGCGTAAGCGAGCAGCAGCAGCGCGGTCGCCCCGAGAAGGATCCACGGCGATTCGCGCAGTTGCACGTAGGCGCTTCTTGCCACCATCGAGACGATCGAGCGCCGGCCCTGGCCACGCAGGCTCCTCGCACCGCGCGTCAAGCCGATAAAGCAGCGATGCCGGGAGCGCTTCATGTGCCGCGCGAGCGTGCAATCGTCGATGATCGCATCGCGCCAGGCGGAAAAGGCGCCAATGTCGCGCAGCGCGGCGCAGTCCGCCAGCACGACGCCGCCGGCAGCCGCCGCCACCGGCCCGGCCGGGCGATTGGCGAGCGCAAAGGGATAAATCAGCTTGAAGAAATAGACGAATGCCGGGAGCAGCCAGCGCGCCCACGGGCCGCGCCAGCAGGGCTCGGCGAGAACCGAAACGAGCGCATAACCGGCGGCGGCCTTGTCGAGCAAAGCCTCGGGCATTCCCGGTTCCAGAAGAATGTCGGCATCGAGGAGCAGAACCCGGCTCGTGGCCACATGCCCGAACCCCTGTTCCAGCGCCCACAGTTTGCCCGCCCAGCCGCCGGGCGGGGCCGAGCCGGCTATCACCCTGACATCGGGATGGGGGCTCGCACGCACCACGTCGGCGGTGCCGTCGTCGGATTGGTCGTCCAGCACGATCACACTCGCCCCAGGCGCCGCCTCGGACAGCGCCGAAAGCGTTTCTTTAATATTCTCCGCTTCGTTGCGCGCGGGAATCAGCACGGTGAAGTCCACGTTGGGGGCGGCATCGACCGCCCTTGCCTCCAGCCGCTCCTTGCAGCGCCAAGGCTGCCAGGGCAGGAGAAGCAATACGAGCCACAGGCCAAGCGAAACGGCGGCGAGAATCCGCAGGCGGGAGCCGCGCGCGGGCGCCCGCGCTTGCGGGCATGCCAGTCGAACCCGCCGGGGGCCGCGGGCGCGCCGCATCGCCGTTGGGGCTTGCTTGGGTTCTGTGCGGGACGCGGCTCGAGGCCGGAGCGAACGCTCATCGCGAGCAAGCTCGCTCCCACCAGCCGGCCGCCGTCAGTGCTGCGCCTCCGTGTTCACCTCGACGGGCACTCCGCCGAGCCCCTTCGCCTTGCGATCGTAGAGGATCGGCCGGTCGGGCGCGAATGGGCCTTCGAGGCGCGGTCCGCGGCGGCTGACCAGGAAGGCCTTCAGGGGGTGGCGGAAACTGTCCTCGGCCGCCGTGCCCTCGTAGCCGCAGTGCGCCATGCAGTTGTCGCACTTGGGATTGCGCCCGACGCCGTATTTCTCCCACTCGGTCTCTTCCATGAGTTCGCGGAAGCTCTTGGCGTACCCCTCGTCCACCAACAAGTAGCAGGGTTTTTGCCAGCCGAATACGTTGCGCGTCGGATTGCTCCACGGCGTGCACTGGTAGTCCTGGTTGCCGCAGACGAAATCGAGGAACAGACTCGAATGGGTGAGCGGCCACGCCGAACCGTTCTTGCGCTTGAAGATCTCGCGGAAAAGTTCCTTCGACTGTTTGCGGCCCATGAATACGTCCTGGCGCGGCGCGTGCTCGTAGCTGTAACCGGGTGAAACCGTGATGCCGTCGACGCCGAGATCGTTGGTGGCGAAATCGAAAAATTTGGCCACCTGTTCAGGGTTTTCTCCCGCGAACAACGTGGTGTTGATGTTGACGCGAAATCCGCGCGCCTTGGCGGTGCGGATGGCATGGGTCGCCTTGTCGAACACGCCCTCGCGATCGACGCTCTCGTCGTGGCGCTCGCGCAGGCCATCCAGATGCACCGAGAAGGTGAGGTAGAGCGACGGGGTGAACAGATCGAGCTTCTTTTCCAGCAACACCGCGTTGGTGCACAGATACACGAACTTCTTGCGCGCAATAATGCCCTCGACGATGCGTTTGATGTCCTTGTGGATCAGCGGCTCGCCGCCGGGAATGGACACCACCGGAGCGCCGCATTCGTCCACCGCCGCCAGGCATTCCTCCACCGAGAGGCGCTGGCGCAAAATATCGTCTTCGTAGTCGATCTTTCCGCAACCGGGGCAGGCGAGATTGCACTGGAAGAGCGGCTCGAGCATCAACACCAGCGGGTACTTCTTCTCACCCTTGAGCTTTTTCCCGAGGATGTAGCCTGCAATTTTTGCTTGCTGTTTGACGGGTACGGACACGACTCAACCTCCTTGCACTTCTGTGCTTTCTTTCGCTTTCAGGCGAAGTTCGGGCGGCGGGCGGAAAGTGACATTCTCATCCGGTCCGTCCAGTTCGCGCACTTTTTCGTGACCCAGTTGCTTGAGCTTTGCCAGCACGCCCTGAACCAGCGCCTCCGGCGTGGACGCTCCCGCGGTCACACCCACGCGATCGTCGGGATGGATCCACCCGCTTTCGACCTCGTCGGCATCCTGCACCAGGTAGGCGCGCACCCCGGCATGTTCTCCGACTTCGCGCAGCCGGTTGGAATTCGAACTGTTTCGCGCCCCCACCACGATGATCACATCGGCATTGCGCGCCAGGTCGCGGACGGCGTTCTGGCGGTTCTGGGTCGCGTAGCAGATATCCCTGATCTCCGGGCCGACGATGTTGGGAAAACGTTTTTTGAGCGCCTCGATCACCGACTTGGTGTCGTCCACCGACAGCGTCGTCTGGGTGACGTAGGCGACCTTGTCGGGGTCCGCGACTTCGAGCGCATCGACCTCTTCGAGTTCGGAGACCACGTGCACCGGGCCGCTTACGCGTCCCTTGGTGCCCTCCACCTCGGGATGCCCGCGGTGGCCGACGATAATCAGCTCGTAATCCCTGCGGCGGTATTTCTGCGCCTGCATGTGCACCTTGGCGACCAGCGGGCAGGTGGCGTCGATGATTCTCAACCCACGCGCCTTCGCTTCCGCCACGCGCCGGTCGGAAACGCCATGGGCGCTGAAGACCGTTACGGCCCCCTCGGGAACGTCGTTCAGGTCCTCGGTAAAAATCGCGCCGCGGCTCCTGAGGTCGTCGACGACGTGCTGGTTGTGCACGATTTCGTGCAGCACGTATACCGGCGCCCCGAACACCTCGAGGGCCTCTTCGACCACATCGATGGCGCGCACGACACCGGCGCAAAATCCGCGCGGCTTGGCGAGTACTACTTCCATTCCGATCATGACCTCGGGGCTTGAGCATCCGCCACAAGCCCTTTTTGCAAACAGTTGAATTATAACGCCGGAGCGCCATCGATATCAGGCGCTGGGCTACACTGTGAGGGCTTCGATACGAAATCAACGATGACTGAACGCGTGCTTGTAACGGGGGTAACCGGCTTTGTGGGCGCGGCGGTCGCCCGCGCTTTCCACACCGCCGGCTACCGGGTGCGCGCCCTGGTGCGCGACGAGGCCCGCGCACGGGCGCTGCACGATACCGGGTATGAAACCGCCCTCGGCGATCTCGCCGAGCCGCACAGCCTGCCTGGAGCACTCGCCGATTGCTCCTTCCTCGCCCATGTCGCCGCGGACTACCGGCTCTTCGTCACCGATCCCGCACCGCTGTACCGCGTCAACGTGGACGGGACATTGGCGCTCATGCGCGCGGCCCGATCCGCCGGCATCCAGCGCATCGTGTACACCTCGAGCGTTGCGACAATCGGCCACCGCGATGACGGCCGACCCGCGGACGAGACGGCGCGCGGCCGGCTCGAAGACATGGCGGGCCATTACAAGCGCTCCAAGTTTCTTGCGGAAGAGGCGGTCCGGAAGTTCTGCGCCAAAACCGGCTTGCCCACCGTCATCGTCAACCCGTCGGCGCCGGTGGGTCCCGGGGACGTCAAGCCGACGCCGACCGGCCGCATGGTGCTCGATGCCGCCCGCGGACGCATGCCCGCCTATCTCGATACCGGGCTCAACATCGTGCATGTGGATGACGTCGGCGAAGGCCACCGCCTCGCCCTCGAGCGTGGCGAAAGCGGCGAGCGCTACATCCTCGGCGGCGAGAATCTGGCATTGCGCGAAATCTTCACCCGCATCGCCCACCTTGGCGGCCAACGCCCACCCCGCATCCGTCTTGCTCCGGGGCCGCTCGTGCCGATCGCCTGGCTGGCCGAAGCCTTGGCGCGCCTGAGCCACACGACACCGCGCCTGACGCGCGACGAGCTCGCGATGGCGCGCCATCCCATGTACTACAGCTCGGCCCGGGCGGAGCAGCGATTGGGGTACACGCACCGCCCTGCCGAGGCGGCTTTTCGCGATGCACTCGCCTGGTTCGCGGCGGCCGGACAGTTGAGACCGGACAATGCGCCGGGCTACACTGCGCATCGTTCCGTTTAAACGGGCCCGGAATAATGATATGAGTACCGAGGACGATCTGGCGCTGCAGCGTGAACTTCTGGACGGCGTGTCGCGAACCTTCGCGCTCACCATTCCGGCGTTGCCCGATCGCCTCGAACGGGTGGTCGGCAACGCCTACCTGCTGTGCCGCATCACCGACACGATCGAGGATGCCGCCGACCTCGAACCGGGGGCGCAGGCCGAATTTTGCGAACGATTCATCAGTCTGGTCAAGGGCGAGGGCAATGCCGGCAGCTTCGCCCGAGATTTCTTCCCGCACCTGGCCGAACATGCGAACGCGGACGAACAACGTCTGATCCGCGAGACGCCGCGCGTGCTTGCCGTGACCGCCCGATTCAGCGCCGAGGAGCGGGCGGCCCTGGGCGACTGCGTGGCCGTGATGGCACGCGGCATGGCGGCCTTCCAACGCAAAAAGAGCGTGGCCGGCCTCGCCGATCTCGCCGATCACGCCGAATATTGCTACGTCGTCGCCGGTTGCGTGGGGGAAATGCTGACGCGGCTCTTCATTGAGTCCCTGCCCGAACTGGCACCGCGGCGGGACGAGTTGAGACGACTCGCCATTTCCTTCGGCCAATGCCTGCAAATGACCAATATCCTCAAGGATTTCTGGGAAGACCGGGCCAATGGCGCCTGCTGGCTACCGCGCGATATATTCCTCGAGGAAGGCCTGGATCTTGCCGATGTCGAGCCCGGCGACCCGCGTTTCGCCCGTGCCTACAAGCGGCTGCTCGCGATCCTCCGCGAGCATGACGACAACTCGCTCACCTACATCCTGACCCTTCCCGCGCGCGAGACGCAACTGCGCAATTTCTGTCTGTGGGCGCTTTACATGGCGCTTTTGACCCAGCGCAAGCTGCTCGCCAACCTCGACTTCGCGCACGGCGCCGAGGTCAAGATCAGTCGTAGAAGTGTGCGGCTCTCGGTGGCCTGGTCACGCTTCGCCGCCGACAAGGACAGCGCCCTCAGGGCCAGCTACGCGCTCCTGGCGCGCGGCCTGCCGCAGGCTGAAAGCGTCGAGGCGGACACCCCCGCAGGGGCCGTGCGATGAAGCCGGATGGCGGCGGCCGGATGCTGGTGAAAACCATGCTGGAGTCCGCCATCGCCCGGGCACGCACGGCTCTGCTCGCGCTGCAGCGCGACGACGGCCACTGGTGCTTCGAGTTCGAGGCCGACTGCACCATTCCCGCCGAGTATGTGCTGATGATGCACTACATGAACGAGATCGACGAAGCGCTGGCCCGACGCATCGCCCGTTACATTCGCTCGAGACAACAGGAGGACGACGGCTGGCCGTTGTACCCGGGCGGCTCGATGGATCTCTCCTGCACGGTGAAGGCCTATTACGCGCTCAAGCTCGCCGGTGACGATCCGGACGCCGAACACATGCGCCGCGCCCGCGAAGCCATTCTCGCCGCCGGCGGCGCGGCGCGCGCCAACGTGTTCACTCGCATCATGCTCGCGCAGTTCCGCCAGATTCCCTGGCGCGGCGTGCCGTTCATGCCCGTTGAGCTGATCCTCCTGCCGCGCTGGTTTCCGTTCCATTTCCTCAAGATCTCGTACTGGTCCCGCACCGTCATGGTGCCGCTTCTGATCCTGATTTCGTTGCGCCGGCAGGCCCGCAATCCACGCGGCGTGAACGTGCAGGAATTGTTCACGATGCCGCCGGAGAAAGAACGCAACTGGTTCGAGGCGCCCTCGCTGCGCGGCCTCGTACTGCTGTGGCTCGAACGGGCCGCCCGTCACGGCGAAGCCATCATTCCCTGGGGCTTCCGGCGCTGGGCCTTCAAACGATGCGAGCAATGGATGATTCCGCGCCTCAACGGCGAGGGCGGGCTGGGCGCCATTTTCCCGGCCATGGTGAATGCCTACGAGGCGCTCGATGCCTTGGGCTACGGCCCCGCGCATCCCTTGCGCAAGAGCGCCAAGCGTGCGCTCGAACTGCTGTTGGTGGAACGCGGCGAGATGACCTACTGTCAGCCCTGCGTCTCGCCGGTCTGGGACACCGGACTGGCCGTCCTCGCGCTGGAGCAGGCCGGCGGCGCGGGAGGAGACGTGAGACGCGCGCTGGACTGGCTGGGCGAGCGTCAACTCCTCGACGAACCGGCCGACTGGCAGGAATACCGCCCGCGCCTCCAGGGTGGAGGCTGGGCGTTTCAGTACCGCAACGACTACTACCCCGATCTGGACGACACCAGCATGGTCGGCTGGGCGATGCATCGGGCCGATCGCGAGCGCTACGCCGGGGCCATTTCCCGCGCCGCCGACTGGCTGGCCGGAATGCAATCGAAAAACGGCGGTTTTGCCGCCTTTGATGCCGACAACACCCATTACGTCCTGAACGAAATCCCCTTCGCCGACCACGGCGCCCTGCTCGATCCGCCGACCGAGGACGTCAGCGGCCGCTGCGTGGCCCTGTTTTCCCTGCTGGGCGAACCGTACCGGACGGTACGCGACAAGGCCATCGAATACCTCAACGGCACTCAGCAGGACAACGGCGCCTGGTGGGGGCGCTGGGGCTGCAACTACATTTACGGCACCTGGTCGGTGCTATCGGCTCTCGAGCTGGCCGGCGTGCCTCGCGAGGACGAGCACGTGCGCCGCGCCGTCGCATGGCTCAAGTCGGTACAGCACGAAGACGGCGGTTTCGGCGAGACCAACGATACCTACAACCTGGGTGAGGCTTGCGCGCCGTCCGGCACGGGCGCCGCAACCCCGGAACAAACGGCTTGGGCCTTGCTCGCCCTCATGGCCGGCGGTGAAGCGCACAGTGACGCCGTCACCCGCGGCATCGACTGGCTGCTGCGCGAACAGGGCGCGGACGGCCTCTGGCATACGGAACTTTTCAACGCGCCGGGCTTTCCACGCGTGTTCTACCTTCGTTACCACGGCTACAGCGCCTATTTCCCCTTGTGGGCGCTTGCCCGCTACCGCAACCTGGCCCACGGGTAACCACCCGGTCCCGTGAATCCTGCAGGTGCAGCACATTGATCGGGGTCATCGCGGCGATGCGGGCGGAAGCGCGCTCGGCCCGCCCGCTCAAGCGCAATGGTTGTTGCATCGTCACGGCGGGAATGGGAGCACGGTGCGCCCGCGAAGCCGCCCGAAGACTTCTTGACAACGGCGCCGATCGCCTACTTGCCTGGGGGTCGGCCGGCGCGCTTGTGGGCGGTCTTGGCTCCGGCACCTTGCTCCTGCCACGTGAAGTACTCGACCGCGACGGCAAGCGCTTCGCGGTCACCGCCGACTGGCATGATCGTTTATGGCAAAAAGTGCCGCATGGCGTAGCCGTGAACGGCGAGCCGATCGTCACCGTATCGCGGCCCGTCTCGGGATGCGGGGCGAAGGCCGCGCTGCACGATTCCAGCGGCGCCGTGGCCGTGGACATGGAAACCGCCGCCATCGCCGCCCTGGCCGCCGAATACGAGATCGCCTTCGCGGCGGTTCGCGCCATTGTCGATCCGCTGGAACTGGAACTTCCGCCGGTCGTTCTCAAGGCTCGAAGCGAACGTTTTGCGGCCCTGGAAGTCCCGCTGCGCCTTCTCGGCCGCCCCCGCGATCTCGGCGCTCTGGCGCGGCTTTCACGGGCGATGCATGCGGCCACGCGCAGCCTGGCCACATACGCGCGCGCACTGGCTGAAACGGCAGCAGACTAAAGGCTATACTGGGATCACCTTTTTCGAGACGGCCCCATGCTTCGTTTTTCGCGACTTGCCGCTCTGCTCGGCGCCTTGCTGATTGCCGCGCCGCTGGCAGCGCAACCCCTGGTATATGTGACCGATCCTTCCGCCGACACGCTGACCGCCATTAACAGCGGCAACAACACCATCGAGCGTACATTGGGGAGTATCGACCAGGCGCGGGCCGTTTCCATCAGCGCCGACGGCACGCGCGTCTACGTGGCGGCAACGGCTGCCAACGGCGCAGGTATCGTCGTCGTCATCGATGGCGCCAAGGTCGCCGACCAGAATCAGGATCCGGTGATTGCCGAGATCAAGGTCGGAGGCGACCCGGTTGCCGTTGCCTATGACACCATTTCCGGCTTGCTCTACGTAGCCGACGCCGAGACAAAAAATGTGAAGGCTTACAAGCTCGACGGGCTCGATCCCGACAATCCGCAAGCCGCAGCCACCTACGACGGCGGCGACAGCCTGGATGCCATGGCGCTTTCACCCGACGGGCAATTGCTTGCCCTCGCCTCCACGCAGGCAAACTCGGTCACGCTCTACAACCTTCGCCTCATCGCCGCCGGCCAGTCCGGGGAAAGTATCCTGACGCTTGACGCCGCCCCACTGGCCCTCCAGTATTCCCCGCTTGGAGAGAAATTGTGGATCGCCACCGACAAGGGGTTTGCGGTATTTGACGCGTCGACGGGCGTCCTGTCCAGCACGCAAATCTCGGGCGGTACCAACTCCATCGCCCCCGACCCGCGCACGGGCAGGATCTATTTCGGCGCCACCTCGGGTGATGTTTACGTCCACACGCCCAATTCGCCCCTCATCGACACCATCGCCACCAATGGCCCGGTCTCGGGCATTGCGCTCTCCGCCGACGGCACCCGCCTGTACGCGGTACAGCGATGCAACAATTGCGGACTCACGGTCATCGATACCGCGATCGGACAGGCCTTTCACCAGATCTTTTTCGGCACGGCTCCCGACACTGCCGGGCAGTTTGCCGGGCCAGGCGCCATTTACGCCCCCAACGGGGCGACGAGCGGCGCGGTCGACGAGCAAATGAGCGGTTCGGTGAAAGCGAGCGATTACAATAATCGTTCCCTCGCCTATGCGGTCATCCAGCCTCCCTTGCACGGTCAACTGAATTTCAACACGACCGGCGACTACGCCTACACGCCTCTCACCGGCTCTTCGGGCGTAGAGGCTTTCGCTTGGCAGGCCATCGCCTCCAGCGGCGAAGGCTCGCCCAACGAGGCGCGCTCGCGGCCGATCATCCAGACCCTGTACATTTTGCCGACCGTAAGCACGATCGGCGACCAGACCGGACAGCCCGATTCCACGCTCGGCCCCCTCGAGTTTTCGATTGCCGGATCGACACCGCTCCTGCTGAAGCTCAAGAGTTCGAACAGCGACCTCGTCGCTGCCGGCCAGATCACGGTCAGCTCCGGTTGCGGCACCACCAGCATGGACTGCACGCTGAAGGTGCCGATCAAGAATGTTGCCAACGGCAGCACGAAAATCACGCTTACCGCGATCGGCCCCGATGGGCTGACCGCGAGTTCGAGCTTTGCCGTCAAGGTCGGCAGTGGTGAAAATGACGGGGGAGGGGCTCTTGCGCCATTCGTTCTCGGCGGCCTCCTGCTGATGGCCGGGCTGGCGCTGGCTCGCCGGCGCCGGCAGCGCAAGGCGCATGAAGGCGTTTGAAACGGTCAATCCCGCCAACGGGGAGACGCTCGAGCGCTACCCCCTTGCCGACGAGTCCGGAATCGAGGCGACACTCGGTCGCGCCGCCGCGGCGCAACTCGATTGGGCGGCGCGCCCGCTCGAAGAGCGGCTGAACGGCCTGTCCCGGCTCGCCGATCTGTTCGAGCAAAAGCAGGACAGCCTTGCCGAACTCATGACCCGCGAGATGGGCAAACCCATTGCCCAGGCACGCTCCGAGGCGGCGAAATGCGCGCGTGCCTTCCGCTATTACGTCGCCGAAGCACCGCGGCTGCTTGCCGATGAAGCCATCGCAACCGATGCCGCGCACAGTGCGGTGCTTTATCAGCCGCTCGGCGTCATCTTCGCGATCATGCCCTGGAACTTCCCGTTCTGGCAGGTGGCGCGTTTTGCCGCACCTTCGCTCGCTGCCGGCAACGCGGGCCTGTTGAAGCACGCGCCCAACACCACCGGCTGCGGGCTGGCCTTCGCCGAACTCGTCCGCGAAGCCGGCATGCCCGAAGGCGTCTTTCAGTCCATCGTCATCGACACCGACCAGGCCGCCCGCGTCATCGCCGACCGGCGCATTGCCGCCGTCACGCTCACGGGCAGCGAGCGCGCCGGCCGCGCCGTCGCGGCAACCGCCGGGGAGCACCTGAAAAAATGCGTGCTCGAACTCGGCGGCTCCGACCCGTTTGTCGTCCTCGCCGACGCCGATCTCGACAAAGCGGTCGAAACCGGGGTGACGGCGCGCTTCCAGAACAACGGCCAAAGCTGCATCGCCGCCAAGCGCTTCATCGTCGAGGCGCCGGTGTACGACGATTTCTGCGCACGCATCCGTGCAAGGACCGCGGCGCTCAAGATGGGCGATCCCGGGGACGAAGCCAACGATCTCGGCCCCATGGCGCGCGACGATCTTCGCGACGCGCTCGAGCGCCAAGTGAACGCCAGCCTGAAGGAAGGTGCGCAACGCCTGGACGACGCGGGCCGGCCGCAGGGACCAGGCTTCTTCTATCGCCCGGACGTGCTGACCGGCGTCGCCCCCGGCATGCCGGCGGCCGAGGAGGAACTTTTCGGGCCGGTGGCCGCGGTAATGCGGGCCGCCGACGAAGCCAACGCCCTCAAGCTTGCGAACGCCACGCCTTACGGGTTGGGCGGCAGCGTGTGGACGCTTGACCCGGAGCGGGGGGAGCGCTTTGCCCGCAAATTGGCATCCGGTTCCGCCTTTGTCAACGGCATGGTCAAGAGCGACCCGCGTCTGCCGTTCGGAGGCATCAAGCAATCGGGGTACGGGCGCGAACTCTCCGCGGCCGGCCTGCGCGAGTTCCTGAATATCAAAACGCTCTGGATCGCCGCCGATTGAATTGATCCTGCAATTCGCCTGTTTCCTCGCGCTCGGGGTGGTCGTCGGCCTGATCGCCCCGGCGGCAGGGATCGCCGGCGGCCTTTTCATGGTGCCCGCCTTTCTGTTTCTGCTGCCGCTTTTCGGCGTCCCGCCCGACCTGGCCGTGCAGCTTGCGGTCGGCTCGTCGCTGGGCGCCGCAAGCCTCATGGGGGTCAGTTCAGTCGCATCGCACGCCAGGGCGCACAACGTGAACTGGCGTGCCTTTCTGGGTCTCGCCCCGGGTCTCGTGGCGGGGGCCGTGGGCGGCGGGCTGCTTTCACACCTGCTTCCGGATGCGATCTTCAACTACGTTTTTGCCGTATTGCTGATCCTCGTGGCGCTGTGGCTTTTCTCCGGGTATCAGCCGCGGGGCGAAAGAACCGGCGATTTGCGCTATGGCCCGCCGGTACTGGTTCCGGCGGGACTGGCCATCGGCGTCATCGGCGCGATGATCGGCATCGGTGGCGGCGTCATGCTGGTGCCGCTTCTCCTGTTCGGCGGCCTCGCCACCGCACGCGCGGCCGGCACCTCGAGCGCGGCCGTCTTCGCGATCGTCTTGACGGGCGCCCTCACCTACCTTTTCGTCGGCCAGAGTGCAGAAAATTTGCCGGCCTGGACCATGGGCTATCTGTACGGCCCCGCAATCTTCGCCACCGCCATCCCGGCGATGATCTTTGCTCCCCTGGGAGCGCGGCTCGGCCGCCGCATTCCGCCGCGGCTTTTCAAGCGGCTGTTCGCACTGCTGATCATCGCCGTCGCGATCAAGCTGCTTGCCTGACTAGCGCCGAGCCGCTTATTCGGCTTTCATGGCGCGCTGCATGAGGGCATCGACGGCCTCGCGCGGGCGGTGCTCGCCGGCAATCACCGCCCGCACCTCTTCGCCGATGGGCATCTCGACCTCCAATTCGCGCGCAAGGCGCGTCACGGCCCTGGCCGCGGC
>JAKDMP010000183.1 GCA_030452225.1 Gammaproteobacteria bacterium | reverse complement strand
GGCTTGCTGCGAATTCCGCAATCACTCGCGATGCCTCATGAATAATGCAGGTTAACGAATCGTTCCCAATGCCATGCCGAGTCAAGTGGTTCGCACGGCAAGCTCCGGCCGATCAGAGGCGGGCGCGGCGCAGGCGCAGCGCGTTGGCAATTACCGACACGGATGAGAGGCTCATCGCCGCCGCGGCGATCATCGGCGAGAGCAGCCAGCCGGTGAACGGAAAGAGTACCCCCGCGGCGACGGGGATGCCGGCGCCGTTGTAGATGAAGGCAAGAAAGAGGTTTTGGCGAATGTTCGCGAGCGTGGCCCGCGAGAGTTGTCGCGCCTTGGCGATGGCGTTGAGATCGCCTTTCACCAGCGTAAGCCCGGCGCTTTCCATGGCGACGTCGGTGCCCGTTCCCATGGCGATGCCGACGTCGGCGGCGGCGAGCGCCGGGGCGTCGTTCACGCCGTCGCCGGCCATGGCAACGCGGCGTCCCTCGGCTTGCAGGCGCCGGACGAGTTCGAGTTTGGCATCGGGCAGGGCGCCGGCCTGGACCTCGTCGATCCCGAGTTCGTTCGCAACGGCGCGCGCGGTGCCCTCCCCGTCGCCGGTGGCCATGATCAGCCGGATGCCGGCCTCGTGCAGCCGCGCGACGGCCTCGCGGCTGGTCGGCTTGATCGGATCGTGAATGGCGATCACTCCGGCCGCCCGACCGTCCACGGCAACCAGGATAACGGTGGCCCCCCCGTTTGCGAGGGCTTCGGCCTTCGCTTCGAGTGCGCCCGTTTCCACCTCGTTGCCGCGCAGCAGGGCGGCATTGCCGACGAGCAGGTGCCGCCCCTCGAGCGCGCCGCGCAGCCCGTGCCCCGGGATCGACTCGAAGTCGCGGGCGTCGGCCGGCTGGATGCCGCGCCGTTTGGCTTCGGACAGGATTGCGGCGGCCAGCGGATGCTCGCTCGCCGCTTCGAGCCCGGCGGCAAGGCGCAGTACCTCTTCTTCGGTGAAATCCCCGAGTGCCTCGATGGTTTGCAGGCGCGGTCGGCCTTCGGTGAGCGTGCCGGTCTTGTCCACGATCAGGGTGTCGATACGCGCCATGTGCTCGAGCGCTTCGGCGTCGCGTACGAGAATCCCGTTTGTGGCGCCGCGCCCGACGCCGACCATGACCGCCATGGGCGTCGCCAACCCGAGCGCGCAGGGGCAGGCGATGATGAGTACCGAGATCGCCACCACCAGGGCGAAGGCGAAGCCGCCCGCGCCGGATGCCGCCACGGCCCAGGCGATGAAGGCGATCACGGCGCTGGCGACGACCGCCGGCACGAAGACTTTCGCCACGCGATCGGCGAGGCCCTGGATCGGCGCGCGGCTTCTTTGCGCCGCCGCGACCTGGGCGACGATGCGCGCGAGTAGCGTTTCGTTGCCCACTTTCGTCGCGCGCATCACCAGCATGCCGTTGCCGTTGACGGTGCCGGCGGATACGCTCGCGCCGGCAGCTTTCTCGACCGCCACGGGCTCGCCGGTGAGCATGGATTCGTCCACGTTCGAGCGGCCTTCGAGCACTTCGCCATCCACCGGCACTTTCTCGCCCGGGCGCACGCGCAGCCGGTCGCCGCTGCCTACTTCCGAGAGGTCCACATCTTCTTCGCCGCCCTCCTCGCGGATGCGCCGTGCGCGAGGCGGCGCGAGATCGAGCAGCGCGCGAATCGCCCCCGAGGTCTTCTCGCGCGCCCGCACCTCGAGTACCTGCCCGACGAGCACCAGCGTGATGATCACGGCGGCGCTCTCGAAGTAGAGCGGCGCCTCGCCGCCGTGACCGGTGAACGCCTCCGGCAGAAATCCGGGGAAGATCAACGCGACGAGGCTGAAAAGCCAGGCGACGCCCGTGCCGAGCGCGATGAGGGTCCACATGTTGAAATTGAGCCCCACGAGCGAGCGCCAGCCGCGCTGGAAGAAAAGCGAGCCGCACCACAGGACCACCGGGGTCGCAAGCGCGAATTGCAGCCAGCCGTAGCCGGCGCCGAGCCAGTGCTGGAAGTCGAGGCCGGGAAGCATGTCGCCCATGGCGATGAGCAGCAGTACCGCGGTGAGCGGCACGGCGGCCCACAGGCGCCGCGTGAGCAGGGCGAGTTCCGGATTTGGCTCGGCGCTCGCGCTCGGCATGATCGGCTCCAGCGCCATGCCGCAGATTGGGCAGTCGCCCGGCGCGTCGCGCACCACTTCGGGATGCATCGGGCAGGTCCATTGACTGTCCGGTGCGGCTTTTCGAGGCGCGGCCGGGTTGCCGTCCAGGTAACGGTTGGGATCGGCAGCGAATTTTTCGCGGCAGGCCTCGGAGCATAAAAAGTACTCCCTGCCGCGATGCTGAAAATGGGGTGCCGTGTCGGTCGATTCGACTTTCATGCCGCAAACGGGGTCTTTCACGGTGTTTTTGTCTGACATCTCTCTATGCGATCGGTCGGCCAGTCAGCCGCGCGGCTGTACTGGTGCGATCGAAACAGGGCATTTGGACTATCCTAAAACATACAGGATGAGAGTTGGCGAAAAACACAACGGGAACGCGTGTCTGCGAGGAGTTTGCGATGAGTGATGACGTCTTCATTACCGGTACTTCGAGCGGGCTCGGGCGCGCGTTGGCGGAAGAATATCTCGAGCGCGGCCGGGAGGTGTACGGGCTGAGCCGGCGCCCCGCGGGAATCGAATCGCCGCGTTTTCACGAAGCGCGTACCGATCTCGGCGACCTCGACGCGATTGCCCCCGTGCTCGACAAGCTGCTCGGCAAAGCAAACGTCGAACTGGCAATATTGAATGCCGGCATGCTGGGAGAATTCAAGCCGATGCCCGAGTTGCGCATTGACGAATTGCATCATGCGATGGACGTCAACGTGTGGGCTAACAAGCAGATTCTCGACTGGTTCGCGGCGCATCGCCCGCCCGGGCAGATCGTGCTCATTTCCTCCGGCGCGGCCGTCAGCGCCGGCAAGGGTTGGGGGAGTTATGCGCTCTCCAAGGCAACGCTCAACATGCTCGTCCAGCTTTATGCGCATGACCTTCCGGACTCGCACCTCGTTGCCCTGGCTCCCGGCCTGGTGCACACGGCGATGCAGGATCAGATTCACGGCGAGGTGGATACACGAAGGTTTCCTTCGGTGAAGCGCCTGAAGGAGGCACGGGGCACGGCGGCCATGCCCGGCCCGCGCGAGGCCGCGCAGATGATTGCCGAGGCGCTTCCCGCCATACGTGAGCGCCGCACCAGCGGCGACTTTGTCGATATCCGCGATTTCTGATATACGCTGTCCTCAATGCAGGCGCGAGGGATGATCGCGGTCGTGATCGTGCCGGTCGGGCGGGGCGG
>JAKDMP010000057.1 GCA_030452225.1 Gammaproteobacteria bacterium | reverse complement strand
CTATTCAGCAACTTGCAGTGTAGCGCCAGTCGGCCTCGTGAATAATGCAGGTTAATGCAGGGGCGAACATTACAATCCGAAATAAGGGCGGGAGGACCGCGCTCTTCCTGGTTACCGGAAGTGAAGGCAAGTTTGGTCTTACTTTCCCGCCGTATTGTCTGCGTTGCGCAAAGATGTTGATCGAGGCGGGCGCGGACGTGAATGCCGTGGGCAATGCCGGAAACACGCCGCTCATTCTTGCCGCGAGAGCTGAAAATCCACTCCCGATCGTGCGGCTCCTGGTCAAGGCGGGCGCGAACGTCGACTACTGTAATCCCGAAACCGGCATAACGGCGCTAAATGCAGCACGCAAGGCGAGCAACACCGCCGTCGTGAACTACCTCAAAAGTCACGGTGCAGAGGCTCGTCCGGATAGGCGGGCCGATGATAAAATAAACTAGGGAAGGTCTGATTAATCCCATTTCCGTCATTCCCGCGCAGGCGGGAATCCAGTAAATTCAATGTGTTAGATTCCCGCTTTCGCGGGAATGACGAATAAATCAGAGTTTCCCTAGTTAACAAACTGGTTGATTAAATTATGGATACGCAAGTCGGAGCTTTCGAGGCGAAGACGCATCTTTCGGCCCTGCTCGACCGCGTGGAACGCGGCGAGCGCATCGTCATCACGCGCCGCGGCAAGCCCGTCGCAGAGATCGGCCCCTTGTCGACCGTCGACATCGACTCGCGGCGCAAGGCACTCGCCCGGGTGGACGCACATCGCAAGCGGTTGCGTGCCGAGGGGGTGAAGGTCTCGCCTGAAGACATTCGCGCGGCAATAAACGAAGGCCGTCGCTGATACCGTTCGTGCTCGATGCGAGTGCGGCGCTGGCGCGCCTTGCGCCGGATGAGATGCTCCCCTCCAGCGTCGTGGCGGCGATCGAGTCGGAGACGATTGTCGTTCCGGCGCTTTGGCCCTTCGAGGTGGCCAACGCACTCGAAGTCATGCGGCGCCGCAAGCGTTTTGATGAGCCGGCCCTGGCGGATGCCGTGGTTTTGCTTGAAAGTCTCGCTCCCGAAATTGAAATGGTCAGCGCGCGGCGCTGCTGGGGCGCCATATCCGGATTGGCCCGCGAGCAGCAATTGACGGTTTACGACGCGGCGTATCTGGAGCTTGCGAAGCGCCGCCGCTTGCCGCTGGCAACGCTCGACGAGGCGCTGCGTGAAGCCGCTTGCCACGCACAGGTCGAACTTGCGTGATGGTCTCGCTTGCCGGGCGTAAGTAGGGTACACCCAGCGGCGACATTTGCCGTCATCCCCGGGTCCCGGCATGCGACCGCCTTCTTTCCGCGCCGGCGGCTTCGATGCTATCCTTGCGGGAGGGAGGAAAAGCCTGAACGAATCATGACGCCCGAGGCGATACTCGAAAACACCTTCGGCTACGCGCGTTTTCGCGGCCGGCAACGCGAGATCATGGAAACGATTCTGGCGGGAGACGATGCGCTGGTCCTGATGCCGACCGGCGGCGGGAAATCGCTTTGCTACCAGATTCCGGCGCTTATCCGTCCGGGCGTGGCGGTGGTCGTCTCGCCGCTGATCGCCTTGATGGGGAACCAAGTGACGGCGCTTCGCCAGGCGGGGGTGGCGGCGGTTTCGCTCAACTCGAGTCTCGCCGCCGCCGAGCAGCGCCGCGTCGTAGAGCGGATGCTGGCGGGCGAGCTGGATCTCGTCTACGTCGCCCCCGAGCGTTTGCTGCAACCGCGCACGCTCGATTTGCTCGAGCGCTGCCGCCTCGCGTTGTTTGCCATCGACGAGGCGCATTGCGTCTCGCAGTGGGGGCATGACTTTCGTCCCGAGTATCTCGAGCTTGCGATGCTCGCCGAACGATTTCCCGGCGTGCCGCGCCTGGCGCTCACCGCCACGGCCGATCTTCCCACGCGCCGCGAAATCGTCACGCGCCTGCACCTGGATGGCGCCCGGCTTTTCGTGCACAGCTTCGATCGTCCCAACATCCGCTACCGCGTCGCCGAACGCAGGAGCGGCAGTCGCCAGTTGGTCAAATTCATTCGAGAGGAACATCCCGGCGAGGCGGGGATCGTCTATTGTCTGTCGCGCGCCAAAACCGAGCGGGTCGCGGAAGCCTTGTCGGGCGTGGGCGTCACGGCGCTGGCCTATCACGCCGGGCTCGATCACGCGACCCGCGAGCGTCACCAGCGCCGCTTTCTCGTCGAGGAGGGCGTGGTGATCGTCGCCACCGTCGCCTTCGGCATGGGGATCGACAAACCCGACGTACGATTTGTCGCGCACATGGACATGCCGGGCAGCATCGAGAGCTACTACCAGGAGACCGGCCGCGCGGGCCGCGACGGCGAGCCTGCCGATGCCTGGATGCTCTACGGCCTCGGCGATGTCGTCAAGCGGCGGCGCATGATCGAGGATTCCGAGGCGGACGACGGGCGCAAGCGGGTTGAGCGCGAAAAGCTCGATGCCATGCTGGCCTACTGTGAACTCGCAAGCTGCCGCCGGGCAAATCTCCTCGGTTATTTCGGCGAGCGGCTTGGTCACGATTGCGGCAATTGCGACACTTGTCTCGAACCGCCCGAGACCCGCGATGCGACGACCGAGGCGCGCATGCTGCTTTCTGCCGTGTATCGCACGGGCGAACGGTTCGGCGCCAACTACCTGATCGAGCATCTTCGCGGCGAGGTGACGGAAAGGGCTCGGCGCCTCGGCCACGACCGGCTTTCCACCTTCGGGGTCGGCGGGGAGCTGAAAGCAAGGGAGTGGCGCTCCATCCTGCGCCAACTCGTGGCCCGCGGCTATCTCGAAAGCGACCCCGAGGGCTACGGCGGCCTGCGCCTCGCGAGCGCCGCCGGCCCCCTGCTTCGCGGCGCGGAGCCGCTTCGCCTGCGCGTGGATCGCAAACCCGAACGGCAGGGCCAGACCCGACGGCGGGCTGCGAACGACATCGCCGAGAGCGACCGCGAACTCTGGGAAGCATTGCGCGCGGAACGACGCCGTCTCGCCGATGAGCAGGGCGTACCTGCGTTCATGATCTTTTCGGATGCCACGCTGCGCGACATGCTGCTTCACCGACCCGCAAACGAGGAAGCGTTTTTAGCCGTCAACGGCGTCGGCAACAAAAAGCTCGAACGCTACAGCGCCGCCTTCCTGCGCGTTCTTGTCGCCGACGGGAAGGCCGACTCCGTGTAGCGCTAGCGCGCGACGGCGCGATTGCGGGCGTCGCGGTTCCAGGCCGGCGCGGTGGCAATCGCGGGCAGCACATCGCTCGGCTCGGTCGCGAGTTGCCACATGTTGACGTGCTCCGGGTTCATGAAATGTTCGCCGACGATTTGGTCCATGAACGCCAGCAGCGGGCTGAAAAAACCTCGCGTATTGAGCAGGACGATGGGATTGAGATAAATGCCGAGGCGCTTGAGAGTGATGGCCTCGAACAACTCCTCGAGCGTGCCGCAACCGCCCGGCAGCGCGACCACGGCGTCGGAGTCGGTGAGCAGCCTGTGCTTGCGCTCGCGCATGGTTTCGACCAGTTCCAGCTGCGTGAGTCCTTGGTGCCCCCATTCCTGGTCGGCCATGAACCTCGGCAGTATGCCGATGACCGTCCCGCCCTTCGACAAAGCGCCGTCGGCGAGCGCGCCCATCGAACCGATCGAACTTCCGCCGAACACCACGGTGTGCCCTTCGCCGGCCAGGATGGCGCCCAATTCGAAGGCTGCCTCCCGGTAGGCGGGGTCGCTCTTCTGGCTGGAAGCGCAGTAAATACAAATCCGCATGGGCGCCCCTCTGGCGGTGGAGGCTTTCGACGCAAACGGCATCGAACGCGAATTCCCATTATGCACCGATCGGCCGCCGTGGCGCGTCCGGCCAGGAAGTGGTTTGACACATGGGCCGGCGGCGTCGCACAATCCCTGCCAGCTTCCTATTACTCTGTCGCCGATTCGTGCGCGGCACGATCCGCATGAAAGAGGGATCCATGCTCAATATGCTCAAGCGCTCCATCATTCCCGTCGTGGCGATGTTGTTGTCGATCCTGTTCATCCTGCTGGGCGTGTTCGTGCATCCCGCCTTGTACTGGCCGTTGATCGCGACGCTGCCGGTCGTCGCGCTCGGTGCCTACGATCGGTATCAGCGCAAATGGAATATCACCCGAAACTACCCCGTCGCGGCCCGTATTCGCTGGATGTTCTACGATCTGCGCCCGTTTCTGCGCGCCTACATCGTCGAGGACGACATGAACGGCACGCCGTTCTCGTTCGAGGCACGCAATCTCGTGCATGCGCGCGCCCAGGGCCGCACCGACACACAACCGTTCGGAACCCAGCGTCACACGGAGGAATTGAGCTATCACTGGTTTGCCCACTCGATCAAACCCGAGGAGAAATCCGAAGAGTCGCCGCGCCTCACGGTGGGCAGCGACCAGGCCTCGAAACCGTATTCGGCTTCGGTACTGAACATTTCCGCGATGAGCTTCGGTGCGCTGTCGGCCCATGCCGTCCA
This sequence comes from Gammaproteobacteria bacterium, assembly GCA_030452225.1. GTDB lineage: Bacteria > Pseudomonadota > Gammaproteobacteria > JAKDMP01 > JAKDMP01 > JAKDMP01. The sequence continues at coordinate 8,858 of JAKDMP010000057.1, read as the reverse complement.
GGCCCTGAACCTGGGCGCGAAGCTGGGCCACTTTTACCACGACACCGGCGAGGGTGGCCTCAGCAAATACCATCTTTCCCACGGCGGGGACCTGGTGTGGGAACTCGGTTCGGGTTACTTCGGAGCGCGCGACAAGCACGGCAATTTTGATCCCGGACAGTTCGCCGACATGGCCGCGCGCGACGAGGTCAGGATGACCGAGATCAAGCTCAGCCAAGGCGCCAAGCCCGGCCACGGCGGCATGCTGCTCGCGGCCAAGGTCACCGAGGAAATCGCCCGGGCGCGAGGCGTACCGGCGCATGAGGATTGCCTGAGCCCATCCGCGCACTCGGCGTTCGCCACGCCGGTCGAAATGATGGAATTCGCGGCCCGCATGCGCGAATTGTCCGGCGGCAAGCCGGTCGGCATCAAGCTGTGCGTCGGTCAGATGCACGAGCCGTTCGCGCTCATGAAGGCGATCCTCGAGACCGGCATCACGCCGGATTTCATCGTCGTGGACGGCGGCGAGGGCGGCACCGGTGCGGCACCGCTGGAACTCTCCGACTGGGTCGGCATGCCCCTGGACGAAGGCCTGAACGTCATGCGGAACGCGCTGGTCGGCTGCGGCCTCAAGGACCAGATACGGCTGGCGGCCAGCGGCAAGGTGTATTCGGGCATGGGATTGGCGCAAGATCTTGCCAAGGGCGCGGACTGGTGCAACGCGGCGCGCGCCTTCATGTTCTCGATCGGTTGCATCCAGGCGCGGCGCTGCCACACCGGTACCTGCCCGACCGGCGTCACCACCCAGGACCCGCGGCGTCAGCGCGGGCTTGTCCCCGAAGTGCAGGGTCCGCGTGCCGCACGCTTCCACGATGAAACGTTGAAGGCCCTCGCGTACATCGTCTCGGCGGTCGGTCTCAAGCATCCGCGCGAACTGCGGCCGCATCATCTGATTCATCGTGTGAGTCCGGAAGAAATGCGTCCGTTGGACGAGATCAAGACCTACCTCCCCAAGGGCTCGCTGCTCGACGCCCCCGAGGACACCCTCTACGCTCCGTGGTGGCGCGCGGCGCGGGCCGATAGTTTCCAGCCGGCCACCAACCTGGATGTCGAGCGCGCCCGCAAGCAACGCGAGCCCGTGAACTGACTTTCACGAAACGAGGATCCGACATGGCACAAAAGGTCTCGGAAATCATGGTCGATGCGCTGGTCGAGGCCGGCGCGAAGCGCTGCTACGGCGTCGTCGGCGACACCATCAACCACTTCACCGATGCGGTGCGCACCTCCTCGCTGCGCTGGATTCACGTGCGCCACGAGGAGGCCGGCGCGCTTGCCGCCGGCGGCGAGTCCTACATGACGGGCGAGCTTTCGGTGTGCGCGGGCACCTGCGGTCCCGGTACCCTGCATTTCATCAACGGCATTTTCGAGAGCCACCGCAACGGCGCCCCCGTGCTGCTGATTGCATCCGACGTTGCGCGCACCGAGGTCGGCCTGAATTTCCCCCAGGAAGTGGACCAGCGCCGCATCTACGAGCAGGCCTCGGTATTCTGCGCGGCGATTTCACACCCCTCCCAGGCGCGCCGGATCACCACGCTTGCGGCCCAGGCCGCGCTCGCCAAAAAGGGGGTCGCGGTGGTGATCGTGAACGGCGACATGTTCACCGAATCCGACGAGGACGAGCACGCCTGGTCGGTGCATCGCAGCGCGCCCGTGCTGCGGCCCGGCGACGACGAACTCGACCGGCTCGCCGCGAAATTGAACGAAGCGAAGAGCGTCACCCTTTACGCGGGCTACGGCGCCCGCAACGCCCATGACGAGCTCGTGGCCCTGGCCGTGAAACTGCAGGCGCCGGTGGCGCATGCCAGCCGTGCCAAGGAATTCATCGAGCCCGACAACCCGAACAACGTCGGCATGACCGGCATCCTCGGCAACCGCGCAGGCTTGGAGGCGGTGGAAGGCGCCGACATCACCCTTTGCCTCGGCACCGATCTCGCCTGGACGCAGTTCTGGCCGTCGCGCAAGCATGTCATCCAGATCGACAACGATCCGACCCACCTCGGGCGGCGAGCGCCCGTGGATATGGGGCTGGTCGGCGACGTCGGGCCGACCATCGAGGCCTTGCTGCCGCGTCTCGAGACAAAAAAGAGCGACAAACACCTCTCGAAGGCGCTCAAGCAATGGGCCGAGGATCGTGAGAGCTATGAACAGGACAAGCGGGACAAGCCGGACGACTTGATTCACCCGCAGCGCGTCACGCACCTGCTCGACAAGCTGGCCGACGAGGATGCACTGTTCACCTCCGACGGCGGCTCGCCGATGGTCTGGCTTCTGCGCCATCTCAGCGCGAACGGCAAACGGCGTTTTCTCACGAGCCTGCTGCACGGCACGATGGCCAACGCCTACCCGCAGGCGATGGGTATGGCCGCCGCCTTTCCCGGTCGCCAAGTGATCGCGATGTGCGGCGACGGCGGTTTGGCGATGCTGATGGGCGATCTTTTGACGCTGAAGCAGGAGAAGCTCGCGGTCAAGCTACTGGTGTACAACAATGGCTCGCTCGGCTTCGTCGAGATGGAGCAGCGCGTTGAGGGCCTGCTCGATTCCTTCACCGAGCTGGAAAATCCCGACTTCTCGAAACTTGCCGAGGTCTGCGGTCTCGAGGGCTGGAAGGTGGAAAACGACGAGGAACTCGAACCGGCCATGAAAAGCTGGCTCGCCGCTGACGGGCCGGCGCTCCTCGACGTACATGTCAATCGCATGGAGCTGGTGATGCCGCCGAAGATCGAACCGGCGCAGGTTGCCTCGACCGCGATGTTCGGCATCAAGGCCGTGCTCAACGGGCGCACGAGCGAAGTCATCGATCTCCTGCGCGACAACTTCCGCCGCTAAGAAGCCTGAAGCCGGGAGGAGACTTGAAGGGACCTGAAAAAATCAACCCAGGGCAGAGCACCCCGGTCATGATTACGCAATACGGGAGCGCGGCCAGGCGGCTGTGCCCGCATTGCCACCGCTACGTTTTCCCCGTCTATGCGTTCTTCTGGGGTGGACGGCGTAAAGGGGCAACCTTGGCGTGCAAAAAGTGTGGGAAAACCTCCCGTCCCGCCCCCAAGTCGATGACACGCGTGACGCTCGCCGCGGCTGTACCGGGAGTGGCGACTCTTTTGGCGCTGGAATGGCAGACCGGACTCAACAGTTTTGTGTGCTTGCTGATTGGCACTGGCGCAGCGTATCTGGCCCGCCTGATTGCGATCGGTTTGTTTGTGAGAGTCGAGCCCTTCGAATCCAGCGAGGCTGCCGGACGTGGCGCTCCAGCCGCCCCCGTGGATCAATTCGCGGACATGCTGGGCAGCGCGGAATTGTCTGCGTCGGCACAGGGATTGCCGGCGGTGTTGAGGCGTGCCACGGCTGCGAGGCCCGTATTGTTGTTCGGGCCGGGCGAGTCCGAATGGCTGTGGCTTGCGCGGCAGGAAGGAGACTTCTGCATTCGCCTTCCCTTTTATCCGAAGCGGCTCAAGGCGCTACGCTCCCGATTCGAAAAGGCTGCACAAAACGCTGAGGTTCACATCGAAGAGAAGCTCAAAGGCGACAATCCCGGGCTTGTATGCCGGCTCGGTGCCGATCCGCGAGCCCCCGGCAGGCTTGCCTGGACGATCTTCACCGAAACGATGGGGCTGGGCAAGGACGCCAGCGCATCCATGAAATGGTTGTGACGTAGGCGGCACGAAGATGAGCGCAGCGTTCCAGGCGTTCCGCCGCACGGCGGGCTCCTGTTTCGGCGTTGCCTGACGGCGGTCGTTGCACCCGGAGAATGCGCTAAAGTGACCCGATCGTGGATTGTTGACTGTGATGAACACAGAGGAAAGGGACTGGCGGCAGCACTACCTGTTCTCGGCGTTGAATGACGAGCAACGCCGGGCGATGCGCTCGCACAGCCGTCCGCGCCGGCTTGCCGCCGGCCAGACGTTGTTCGCGCAGGGCGATCGGGCGCGTCATTTCTGGTGGCTGGAGTCGGGTCAGATCAAGCTGTACCGCCTCTCGCGCGACGGTCACCAGAAGGTGATGGGCATCGTCGGGCCGCATCATAGTTTTGCCGAAGGCGTTTTGTTCATGGACGATCCGCGCTACCCGGTCAATGCCGAAGCGGTCACGGCGGGCAAGGCGATCGGTTTCGAGCGCGAAGCCTATCTCGAGGTCCTCTCGACCTCGTTCGCGGCCTGCCGCGCGCTGCTGCGCCGCATGGTACAACGCACACAGAGGCATCTCGACGAGATCGAAGCGCTGACGATCCAGAACGCGCGTTACCGGCTCGTACATTACCTGCTGCGGCTGAACAATAGCGCGGGAGGAACCGTGAAACTGCCCGCGACCAAGCAGTTGATCGCCGCCCAGCTTGCCATGCAGCCCGAAACCCTTTCGCGCCTGTTCCGGGAACTCGAGCAGGATGGCCTTATCGAAATGCGGGGCAGCACGGTGAGGATCGTCGACGCGTTGACCCTCGAAGGCGCCCTCTAGCCTGTATTATTCACGAGGCCGACTGGCACTGGCTTGCAAGTTGCTGAATGGCCTGAAGAACCGGGCATGATCGAGGTCGGTTTGGAAACTGCAGCCTGCAGCCCGCAGCCCGCGCCAGTCCATCGCGGCGCTTGCCGAGTCTCTGGCATGCTCCTCGCGGCGCCATGCCTGGCCTTCACGAAAACCATGGCTACGGCCCGACCGCCGTGTTGCGCCGGTGCAGCGTTACACTGGTAAGTCGTTTTCTTTCGGATTGATCATGCGCCGTTTCCGGATTCTCCCGTTCCTTTTCGCTTCGCTCCTTGTGCCGGCATCGCTTTCCCTCGCGGCCTCCCCGCCTGCGCCGGCCACGGTTGAGCCCGCCATCGGCGCGGTGGTCGGTACCGACGCCGGCGCAGCAGTCGCAACGGCCGCATCCGCGCCCGTCACCGCCCGCCACGCGATGGTGGTTACGGCCCAGCATTTGGCCACCGATGCGGGCGTCGAGATCTTGCGCGCGGGCGGCAATGCCGTCGATGCCGCGGTCGCGGTCGGTTACGCGCTTGCCGTAGTGCAGCCCTGCTGCGGCAATATCGGCGGCGGCGGCTTCATGACGATTCATCTCGCAAACGGCAAGAATTTGTTTCTCAACTTCCGCGAGCGCGCGCCTTTCGCGGCGGCGGCCGACATGTATCTCAAGGACAACGGCAAGGTAAATCGCCATTCGAATCTGCGTTCGTTCAAGGCGGTCGGCGTGCCCGGCACCGTGATGGGGCTCAATACCGCGCTCGAGCGCTTCGGCACCATGAGCCGCGCCGCGGTCATGCAGCCTGCCATACGGCTTGCCGAAGAGGGTTATGTGATCCGGCCCGGGGACGCGAGGATTTTCGCCGCGGTTGCGGACAGGCTCAAGCGTCACCCGGTCGCCTGGAAGCTGTTTTCGATCGATGGCCATACGCCGCGGGCCGGTGAGCGTTTGCGCCAACCGCAACTCGCCGAAACTCTGAAGCTGATTGCTCGCGAGGGCAGCAAGGTGTTTTACGAAGGCCCCATTGCCAAGGCGATCGTCAAGGCGAGCGAGGCCAAGGGTGGCATCTTCACGATGAAGGACTTCGAGCGCTACACGGTGGAGTGGCTCAAGCCAATCACCTGTACGTATCGGGGCTACACCATTGTCTCCGCGCCGCCTCCAAGTTCGGGCGGTGTGACGCTTTGCGAGATGCTCAACATTCTCTCCGGCTGGACCAAATACCCCGGCTACGGGTTTCATTCCGTGCTGGCGGTCCACGACATGGTCGAGGCCATGCGCTTTGCCTATGCGGATCGCAATACCAAGCTGGGCGACCCGAACTTCGTCGACAACCCGATAGACAAGCTGCTTTCGGCCAGACACGCGGCGGCAATCCGCGCACGCATCCCCGCCGACCGGGCGGTGCCTTCGTCCGAGGTGCACGGCGGCCAGGTTGCCCCAGAGGGCCGCCATACCACCCATTACTCCATTGTCGATGCGGCCGGCAACGCGGTTGCGGTGACTTACACATTGAACTCCTGGTTCGGTACCGGCATTGCCGCGCCTGGGACCGGCTTCGTGCTCAACAACGAGATGGACGATTTCACCTCCAAGCCCGGCGTGCCGAACCAGTATGGCTTGGTGCAGGGCAAGGAAAACGCGATTGCCCCCGGCAAGCGGCCCCTTTCGTCGATGACGCCGACCATTGTCCTGAGGGACGGCAAGCCATTCATGCTGACCGGCAGCCCCGGCGGCTCGACGATCATCACCACGGTGCTGCAGACCATCGTCAATGTGATCGATCGCGGCATGAATGTGCGCGAGGCCGTGGATGCGCCGCGTATTCACCAGCAGTGGCTGCCGGACGTGGTGTACCTGGAACCCGATGCGTTGACGCCCGAGACCAGGGCCGCATTGGAGGAGATGGGCTACCGCTTCCGCACCCGTCATGGCTGGGGCGCGGCCGAGGCGATCGTCGTGCGTCCCGATGGCGTGCTCGCGGGAGCGAGCGATCGGCGCCGTTCGGCGGGTTCCGCCGCGGGATACTGATCCGCGCCATGAAGGTCGTCGTCCTCGGCGCCGGCATCGCCGGCATCACCACGGCGTGGTATCTCGCCTCCGGCGGGGCCGAGGTCACCGTCATCGATCGCGCCGGGGAGGCGGCTGCCGAAACCAGTCATGCCAACGGCGGGCACCTGTCCACGCAAAGCGGGGTGCCGTGGACGAGCCCCTCGGGTTTGCATGACTTCCTTTTCAGCCGCTTTACCCCCGAGCGGACTATCCGCGTGCGCCGCAGGCGTGATCCCGGGCGATTCGATTGGTTTGTTCGCGCCCTGTCGGCCGCACGGCCTGCAGCTTGCCGACGCGCATCGGCGAGGCTCACGAGGCTCGCTGATTTCAGCCGTGCGTCGTTCGAAGCGCTGTGCGCGGAATCGGGTCTGGACGTTTCACTGGAGGAACGCGGCACGTTGGCACTGTACCGCAGCGAACGCGCCTTTGCCAGGGCCCGCAAGCAGCGGGCGCGGGGCGTGCGGGTTTTCTCGCATCAAGATGTCCTGAGTCATGAGCCGGCACTCGCCGGAGCCGCGGTTCCAATTGCGGGTGCCCTGCATTATCCGGGTGATGCCACGGGAGACTGCCGACGCTTTTGCATGCAGCTCGGCGAACGATCCGAGGCCGGCGGCGTTGTGTTTCGCCAAGGCGAGAACGTGCATCGCCTTCACCTCGAGCGCGGGGTTTGCCGGGGCGTGGAAACGGACGGCGGCCACTACGAGGCCGATGCCTGCGTGGCGGCATTGGGTGCGCAAAGCGCCTGTTTTCTTCGGCCTTGGGGGATACGGTTGCCGATATTGCCGCTGCGTGGTTATACGTTGACGGCGCCGATTGATCCTGCCGCCCCGGCGCCTGGCGGATTCAGCGATCCCGAACGGCACCTGGTCTTTTCGCGTCTCGGCCCACGCTTTCGCGCCGCCGGGATGGCGGATTTTACCGGCCTGAACGAGATCCCCGATTGGGGGCGCGGCGCGCAATTGGAACGCATCGTGCGCGAGTGGTATCCGGCGCTTTCGTGCACCGGGGTGGAGCACTGGAGTTGCCTCAGGCCGATGACACCGGACGGGCCGCCGATTCTCGGTGCGAGCGGTATTCCCGGCCTGTGGCTCAATACCGGCTTGGGGCCGCTCGGCTGGACACTGGGCTGCGGCGCCGGGCGCATCGTCGCCGATCTCGTCCTCGGTAAAAAACCACCGATTGATAGCGAGGGCCTCACATGTCAACGCTTCCACCGATTCGCGAAACAGGATCCGACGTCAGACTTGCCTGCCTGATTTTCACCGCAGTATGTAAATCGGGACAAGCGAAGCCTTCCCGGCAATTTTCCGGCAACAACCCCCGTCTATATAGCCGGATACGCGGCCTTGCAGGAGCGGCGGCCCCGGTCGCGATCAGGGCCTATGTGATGGTTATGGTTTCGACGCCCGATTCTCCGCCGACAAGGAGAGTGTCGGCGCGGCGGTGCGCGAACAGGCCCACGGTGACGACACCCGCGATCTGGTTGAGTTCGGTTTCCAGCGCCGAAGGATCGACGATATCGAGACCCCTCACATCGAGGATGTAATTGCCGTTGTCGGTGATGTAATCCTTGCGCCAGACGGGGTCGCCGCCGCGTTTCCTGGTTTCACGCGCCACATGGCTGCGTGCCATCGGGATGACCTCGATGGGCAGTCCGAAGTCGCCGAGTACGTCCACCAGTTTGGCGCGATGAATCATGCACACGAAGCGCTTGCTCGCCGCGGCAATGATTTTCTCGCGCGTCAGGGCGCCGCCGCCGCCCTTGACGAGCTGGCCGTGACGCGTGGATTCGTCGGCGCCATCGACGTAGACTGCAAGGGGGCCGACGGCATTGAGATCGAGAACCCGGATGCCGATTTCACCCAGGCGCCTGGCCGTGTCGTCGGAACTGGCAACGGCGCCGTCCAGCCGATGCTTCAAGCCTGAGAGGGCCTCGATGAAACAGGCGACGGTAGTTCCGGTGCCGACGCCAATCACGCCGCAGTGACCGATAAATTCGAGCGCCGCCAAGGCAACCTTTCTTTTGGCCGCTTGTTCGTCCATGAGCCGAAATTCCCGGATCCGTACACGCCTACCATTGTAGGCGCTTCTTTGCGTTCACGATCCGCAGGCCTGATTGAGTTGAAAAGAAAAAGGGCACACGTCTGTCGAACGCGTGCCCTTTGCCTGTCTGCTTCCGGATTCGGATAATTACCGGCGACGTCGCGAAGTTTTCTTTTTCCGCGTGGCAGTCTTCTTCCTGCGAGAAGTGGCCTTTTTGCGCCCGCCGGCCTTCTTCTTGCGCCCGCCGGCCTTCTTCTTGCGCGTGCCC
>JAKDMP010000056.1 GCA_030452225.1 Gammaproteobacteria bacterium | reverse complement strand
CGCCCTTCGACAAGATCTGCACCATCGGTTGCGGCGTGACCACCGGCATCGGCGCCGTGATTTTCACCGCCAGGGTCGAGCCGGGTGCGAAGGTGGTCGTTTTCGGCCTCGGCGGCATCGGCCTGAACGTCATCCAGGGTGCGCGCATGGCGGGTGCGGCGATGATCGTCGGCGTGGATCTCAATCCGAAAAAGCGTGCCTTGGCCGAGCAGTTCGGTATGACGCATTTCGTCAATCCCGAAGAGCTGGAAGGCGATTTGGTGCCGCATCTCGTGAATCTCACCGGCGGCGGCGCGGACTACAGCTTCGAGTGCATCGGCAATGTCGAGGTCATGCGCCAGGCGCTCGAATGCTGCCACAAGGGCTGGGGCACCTCGATCATCATCGGCGTCGCCGGAGCCGGGAAGGAAATTTCGACCCGCCCGTTCCAGCTCGTGACCGGACGCAACTGGCGCGGCACCGCATTCGGCGGCGCGCGCGGACGCACCGATGTGCCGCGCATCGTCGACTGGTACATGGAGGGGCGCATCAACGTGGACGATCTCATCACGCACACGCTGAAACTCGAAGACATCAACGAGGGCTTCGATCTCATGCACCGCGGCGAATCCATCCGCAGCGTCGTCGTGTTCTGATGATTTGCCGATCCCGTCATGCCGGAGTGCCCGGAGGGAGAACTTCGCGAGCAAGCTTGCTCCCACCGGATTATTGGCCCGCCAGGACGAGGGAGCGAGCTTGCTCGCGATGGCAGGCAGGATGTCGGTACTTCTTGTCGAGAGTCGCTCCTACGCTCGGCGCGGTCTGCACTTGTGCGCGTGCGGAGTGACGGATCGACCTGGTTGACTGAGGACTGACTGATGGATGTTGAAACCTTGTCGGAGCACCGCTCGTTCGGAGGCGTGCAGGGGTTCTACAGCCACGACTCCGAAGCCTGCTCCGGGCCGATGCGCTTCGGAATCCATCGCCCGCCGGGGAGCGTCGCTGGCGTGCTCTATTATCTCGCCGGTCTGACTTGCACCGAGGAGACCTTTGCGATCAAGGCCGGCGCGCAGCGCCTCGCCGCCGAACTGGGTTTGATCGTGGTTACGCCGGACACGAGCCCGCGCGACACGGGTATTTCCGGCGCGACCGGCGACTGGGAGTTCGGCGAGGGTGCGGGCTTTTATCTCGATGCCACCGAGGCGCCGTGGTCGGAGCGCTTTCGCACCGAAACCTGGATCGTCGAGGAATTGCCGGGCGTTCTGGCCGCCGAGTTCGGCATCGAGGGATACCCTGTCGGCATCTGCGGCCATTCGATGGGCGGTCACGGCGCGCTCACTCTGGCACTGCGCCATCCCGAGCGTTACGTCTCGGTTTCGGCGCTAGCGCCGATCGTGGCGCCGAGCCGCGTGCCATGGGGTGAGAAGGCGTTTCCCCGTTACCTCGGTGAGAAGCGCGAGCGCTGGGCCGGGCACGATGCCTGCGAGCTGGTCGCGCGACAAACCTTTCCCGGGAAGCTACTGGTGGATCAGGGTACGGCCGACCCGTTTCTCGAGGTGCAACTCAGACCGGAGTGGTTCAAAGCCGCCTGCGAGGCCGCGGGGCAGTCGCTCACCCTGCGCCGGCACGCCGGCTACGACCATGGTTACTACTTCGTCGCGAGCATGATCGCCGATCACCTGCGCCATCACGCCGCCGCGATCCGGGAGGCGCGCGAGCGCTCATGAGACTCGCCAATTTCCGCCAAGCCCGGCAAGGCAGACCGGGGGTAATCGTGCTGCCGCAGAGAAGTCGTTTTGCGCTGCTGCTCGCCGCGATGGTATGCATGGCCGGATGCAGCGGCATACCGCTCTCGACTATGTGGCATTTCCGCAATTTCGGCCCCGAGGATCTGCTGCACACCGATCCGTCCGCGATACGGGCGGCGGTGCAATTGAAAGACGGCATCCATATCAAAGCCGGTGCCGCCAAGCTCGAAATTGGCATGAAATTCGAAGGTGAATCCCCGCAGACCTATCACCTTCCGCTCAAGGTGTTGAGGGAAGGGCCTTCCGTCGGCGCGGGGGTCGGGGAGGCCGAGCCCGGCAAGCATTGGTACCTGTTTGCCTTGTCGCCGCAAGGGGGGCGGTCGTTTCGCGTCATGCAGCAGGAACTGGGCCTTCACGTGGATGCTTCGGGGCGTTTGAAAAAGCACGGGGAAGTGAACATTACCGTTCACATGGGGCAGTTCGACTTCGGCGATGTCGCGATGAAACACGTGAAAGAAGCCGGGAAAATATTTGTGCAAATTCGATTGGAGCTGTCTCCCCGTGATGGGTATTACACGCTTTACGAAGGGGAGGTTCCGTATACATTTTCGAAGTCGGCGGAGGGTGGTGCCGCGGCTTCCGATTGAATCGATCCATCGCGACGCCGGCCGCCGCTCGTGCAGCGGGAGGAAATAGCCGTCCTTGCAGGAGCGGCGCATGGCCGCGACAATCGGGGCGAAATCAGATGCCCAAAGCCCCCTCCGCCCGTCTGTCGAGCAGATGCCGGTTCGCCCAATCCGGCTTTCGGGTCGCAGGCACGGCCTGCTCCTACGGAAAAGAAACGCGATCAGGCAGGAGCGGCCCGTGAACGCGATGGGAATTCTCCTCCAACTCCCCCTTCCGACCTGATGCCCGCAAGGGGGAGGGGAGGGAGAGTATAGTCGCGGGCATGGCCCGCTCCTGCGCGGGTGATACTGGGCGCAGGGGCGGTCGTCCCGGACGCGATGGCGGCCCTGTTTACCAGATCACGCAGCGATGTTCGTTGACCATCGGGCTGTCATCCGGGATCTCGAAGGCCTTCTGGAACGCGGGCATATTGGCCACGGTTCCGTTCACGCGGTACATGGCCGGCGGGTGCGGATCGACCGTGACCCGGCGGCGTGCTTCGGCAGGGCGAATGTTCGAGGCCCACACATGGGCGGCACCGAGAAAGAACTGCTGCGCGGGCGTGAAGCCGTGAATCGTCTTGGCGTGCTCGTAGGCATCGGAGTGCTTGAACGCGCGCCAGGCGAGCGTGAGCCCGCCCAGGTCGGCCGTCGCCTCGCCGGTCACCAGCTTGCCCTTGACGTGCAGGCCGTCATTGACGGTGTACTCGGAGAAGTGTTTGGAAATGCAGGACGTGGCGGCCTTGAATTTCTTCAGATCCTCGGGCGTCCACCAGTTGTTGAGGTTGCCGTGGCCGTCAAACTGCGCGCCCGTGTCGTCGAAGCCGTGGGTCATTTCATGGCCCATGACAAAGCCGACCGCCCCGTAGTTGACCGCCGCGGGAGCGTCCGGATCAAAGAACGGCGGCTGCAGGATGCCGGCCGGGAAGTTGATGTTGTTCCTCGATGGGCTGTAGTAGGCATTGACGGTTTGCGGCGTCATGCCCCACTCGTGCTTGTTCACGGGCTTGCCGATCTTGGCCAGGTCGCGCTTGGTCAGGAACACGTTGGCGGCGATCACGTTTTCCACATACGGCCCCGCGGTAATCCTGAGCTTCTCATAGCTGCGCCACTTGTCGGGATAGCCGATGCGCTCGCCCATCAGGCTCAGCTTCTCGAGCGCCGCCTCGCGGGTTTTCGGCGACATCCACTCCAGCGTCTTGAGATCGCTCTTTAGCGCCTCGCGTATGTTGTGCAGGATATCCAGAACCGCCTTCTTGGAGGAGGGCGGAAACTCCTGTTTTACATAGAGTTTTCCGACGGCGAAGCCGAGCGCACCGTTTTCGGCATTCACCACCCTTTGCCAGCGGGGGAGCAATTCCTTCGCGCCGGTCAGGGCGGAGTGCATTTTGAAGTTTTCCTTCACGAAGGATTCGGACAGGTAGGGCGCGAAGCTGTCAATCAGCTGCCAGCGCAGGTAGGTTTTCCAATCGGAGAGCGGAACGGTTTCCAGCTGGTCGTTGAGCGCCTTGAAAAAGCCGGGCGTGGCAAGATTGATGGAGGTCAGATTCGGCACACCCATGTTGGCAAAATAAGCTTGCCAGTCAAAATTCGGCGTAATGGCTTCCAGTTCGTCCAGCGTTTTGATGTTGTAGATCGCATGCGGATTGCGCATCTTTATGCGCGGCATGGAAGCTTCGGCCATCGCCGTCTCGATGGCCATGACTGTTTTGGCCTCGGCGGCGGCGCTTTTTTGCGAATCCCCAAGAAGTTCGAACATGGCCGCAATATGAGCCACATAGGCTTGGCGGGTCTCCTCGAACTTTTCGGCGTGCGCCAGACATGCCTCATAGGTGGCCTGCGCCGCCTTTGCGGCCTTGGCGGAAGTGGCCTTGTTGGCGGCTTTTGCCTTTTTGCAGGCCGCGGCGGTTTTGAGATAGTAATCGCGCGAGGGCAGCCCGAGCCCCCCCTGGAAGGCGGCGCCGATGACCCGGCTGGAATCCTCGAAGTCCTGCATCGATCCGAAGTGGAACACGGCATTCACGCCGAGCAACTGAAGCTGCGCCACCACGCGCTGCAACTCCTTCATGTTGCTGATGTTATGGATACGGGCGAACACGGGCTCAAGCGGTTTCACTCCCGCCTCGTTGATGGCCTCCATGTCCATGCCACTTTCGTAGAAGTCGCCCACCTTCTGGGTAATGCTGCCGGGTTTGGCGTTGGCCGCCGCGGCGTCTTCAATGATTTCCCGGACGATCTTCTGGTTGCGTATGTGCAGGATATTGAAGATGCCCCAACGCGAATACGCGGGCGGGATGGGATGCTCCTCCTGCCAGCCGCCATTGGCGAACTTGTAGAAATTCTCGGCGGGGCTGACGCTGCGATCCAGCCAGTCGAGATGCAGCCCCTCGGCCGCTGCCGAAGACGTTGCCGCGGACGGACTTGCAGCCATGCCGGCAGCCGGCAGAGCCAATAAACTTCCCATGAGAAGATAGCTGAACAGTCGCATAAAGCCTCCAGGTGGGCGTTCGGACGCCGACATGTCTGAAGCCTCCAAGGGGCGCCGCTGTCGACGGATAAACAGGCGAATCGTACCACAGACAGTGCTTTACCGTGCCGAACGTCGTGATTTTGACGAAGCGACTCACGGGCAATTGGCGGGTTGGTGTAGGATTTTCAGCGGGTTGATCGTGCCGTGTTCAAGTGAATTATCTTACGAGAAGTTTTTACGCAAGAGCCGCAGTCGAGGTGGCCCGCGACCTCCTGGGCAAGCACCTGGTCCACCGCGTGGACGGCGTGGAACGGGTAGGCCGTATCGTCGAGGTGGAAGCCTATCTCGGCGAGCGCGACCGCGCCTCACATGCATTTCGAGGCATGACGCCGCGTACGAGGGTGATGTTCGGTCCGCCGGGGCACGCTTACGTGTACTTCATCTATGGCATGCACCACTGCATGAATGTAGTCTGCGCGCCGGATGGCGAAGCCGCGGCCGTGCTGTTGCGTGCGCTCGAGCCGGTGAGCGGTGTGGACGGACGCACCAGCGGCCCTGCGCTGCTTTGCCGCGCGTTGGGCATCGACAAAAGCCTCAGCGGTCATGACTTGCTAAGTCCGCGGCTTCATCTGCGCGAGCCTGACGAACCCCGCTCGTTTCGTGTCGCCAGGCGCCGGCGCATCGGCGTCGACTACGCCGGTTCCTGGGCGCGCCGGCTGCTGCGCTTCTACATCAGCGGCAACCCGTATGTATCGAAGCGCTGAAGTCATCTGCCGGGATTGTTGCGAATCTCCAGACGCAGAATATCGGCGTAATTGCGAATCCGCCTGACATAGCGCACCGCCACCGTCCCGCGCGCGTAACCGTAGGGAAGGTGTTTGTAGTAACGGCGTTCGGACAACAGCGGCAGGACCTTGCTGACCGCATACCAACTGTCCTCGTTCTTGCCGAGCTTGCGGGCCAGCCTGCGGGCATCGCGCACATGGTAATAACCGATATTGTAGGCGGCCAGCGCAAACCAGAGCCGGGCGCGACCCGGAACGCCATCTTCCTCGAGCCGCCCTTCCAGGAATGCCAGGTAACGGGCGCCCCCGCGAATGCTCTGGACCGGATCGAGCCGGTTTTCCACGCCGAACTCCTCGGCTGTGTCGAGCGTCAGCATCATCATGCCGCGAACTCCGGTGGGACTTTCCGCATGCGGATTCCAGTGCGATTCCTGGTAGGCCATTGCGGCCAGTATCAGGGGCGGAAGATCATTCTGCTCGGCAGCCTCGTGGAAAACCGATCGGTATTTCGGCCATGCGCTTTCGATCTTTCTCTTGAAGGCGCGCACGCCCACGAAGTCGAAGATTTGAACGTGGCTGTAGTAACGTTCCATCAGGTTTTCCAGCGCGCCGCTCGACTTGTATTCATGCAACCATTGCTTCATTGCCTCGCGCAAAGATTGTGCGCCGTGTTCCGGTATCACCCAGGCCAGCGGTTGAGGTTCGCTGATCGCGAATTCCGCGTCGAGGTTGGGGAAGTAACGGCGATTGATGGCGACAATGGTGGAATCGGCAACGGTGCAGTCGAGTTGCCCCGCCCAGACCTGCCGCAATAACGCTTCCGTATTCATCGTATGCGTGGTCGTCCAATGCAGCTTCGCGTATTTTTCCTTCAACTGCTTGAGACGCTGGACATAGCTGCTGTCTGCAATCACCTTGAGGTGGAAAGAGTGCAGTTCATCCACGGAATCGGGATTGGAGCCGCTGCCGCAGACGACTTCCTGGGTGACGGTATGGTAAACCGGACCGAAGTCGAAATGCTCGAGCCGTTTTGCAGTGCGCGTGATGCCGCCGGCAATCATGTCACCCTGACCATGAGCGAGGGCGTACAACAGATCCGAGACCGAATCCTTGACCACGAATTTCGGCTTGACGCCAAGATAGTCGGCGAAGGCGACGGCCATCTGATACTCGGGCCCGGTAGCCTGGCCCCGGTTGTCGATGTAGTAGGTGGTGGGAGCGTTGCGGGTCAGTACGACGAGTGTGCCTCGATCCTTGATGGCTTCGAGGGAATGAGATTTGTAACCACCCGAACAGGCCGCCAGTGCGATGCACGACAACGCAAGAAGTATCCGTACATCTCCGATTACAGGCCTTTTATGCATCGTGAGCGCTCCGATTCTCCGCTCATGGTAAGCCATGCTTCGCCGGGTGCAAAACTGCCGGAGGAGGCGGGGACACCTTATCCGTTCCAGCGAGCCTTGCGTTTCTCCAGAAAGGCGCCAATCCCTTCCTGGCCTTCGGGGGAAACACGCAGGCGGGCAATCAACGCGGCATTCCCGGCATCGATCTTTTCCGCGGATCCAGCCGTCATGCCTGCCATGCGAAGCGCCAGCGCTTTTGATTCTCGTTGCGCCACCGGGCCGCCCTTGAGAAGAAAATGCAGCGTGCGCTCGAGAGTCTCATCGAGCGCTTCGGCCGCTACGCAGTGATGCAGCAGTCCGATGCGTTCGGCTTCGGCGCCGGAGAAAATTTCACCATTGACGAACAGCCGGCGCGCCTGGCGCCCCCCGATTGCGCAAACCACATAAGGCGCGATGGTGGCCGGCGCAAGCCCCAGCTTGACCTCGGAGAGCGAAAACTTGGCGGTATCCACGCCAATCGCGATATCGCAGCAGGCGACAAGGCCGATGCCGCCGCCGTAGGCTGCGCCGTTCACGCGCGCGATGGTCGGTTTGGAAAGAAAATTCAGCGCCCGCAGCATTTTTGCGAGCCGAAGCGCATCGGCTTGGTTCTCCTGTTCGCTCGCCGTAGCCATGCCGCGCATCCACTCGAGGTCGGCTCCGGCGGAAAAGGATTTGCCCGCCCCGGTCAACACCACGGCGCGCACGCGCTCATTTCGGTCGAGAGCGACCAGTTTTGCGGTCAATTCCGCGATCAAGTCGTCGTCGAAGGCATTGTGCTTCTCCGCGCGTTTGAGCGTGAGCGTCGCCACGCCCCGTCCATCGATATGCAACATGACCCTGTCAGCCATCGGCGTTTCCCTCTTCATTTCCGTCCCGAGCAGTCGAATTCAGGCGCTGAAGGGAAAAGATACCACAGGATTTCAGTATTTCGGCGGATTTCGCGCTTGAACTCGACGGATGCGGTCGGCATGTCTTGTACTTCTCGACACGGGACGCCGGGCGAACTTGGCAAAGAGGCGCTTGGATGAGATACTGGGCATATGGTTCTTGTTGTCTGATGGTTCCATGGTACGGCTCGTGCTTTTCTGTCGGTGCTTGCTGGTAGTGGCACACAGCCTGCCGGCCGTTGCAATTTGCATGATTTCGCTGTCGGTGGCTGCCGCTCCGGCACACGCCGCGGGTGGCAACGATGCAATTCTGCGCTTCGGCAACAGCACGATTGCGGCCGGTTGGAAGATCGTCGGCGGCAGGCTCGACGACTTCGTCGTGACGGACAGGATCAACCAGGGGAAGATCCCCGTGACAGCGCTCTTCAAGCTGGTGCTGAAGGACGGGACGACTTTCACTGCGAACGACATGCGCTTGCTCGAGGCTCCGCACGGAGTGACTCTGGAAGCCGACCCGAACGCCTCGCGCCTGGCCGAACGCCTGCCGGGCCGAGCGGTCGAGGCCGGCTTTGCCGGCAAGGCCGGCCGCTTCCGCGTGGACTGGCGGCTGGTGCAGCGCAAAGGGTCGCATTATCTGCGCGAAATCGTCACGATTACCGCTCTCGAGAACGATGAACCCCTCAAACGCGTGGAGCTTTTCGATCTCGAAGCCGATGGCGCCATTGTCAAGGGGGCGGTGAAAGGCTCGCCCGTGGTAGCCCGCAACGACTGGTTCGGCTTCGAGCACCCGATGTCGCACGGCCGCGCCTGGAGCGGCAAGGTGCAGATGTGGATCGAGCGCACGCTGCCGCTGCAAAAGGGACAGTCGGTCACTTATTCGGCCGTTATCGGCGCGGCCCGACCGACCCAGCTCAGGCGCGACTTTGCCGCCTATATCGAGCGCGAGCGCGCGTATCCCTACCGCACGTTCCTGCATTACAACTCCTGGTACGACATCGGCTACTTCACCCGTTACACCGAGAAGCAGGCGCTCGACCGCATCAACGCCTTCGGCCGCGAGCTGGTCGAGAAGCGCGGCGTGGACATGGATTCGTTTCTGTTTGACGACGGCTGGGACGATTACAGCGGCAGCTGGAATTTCAGCAAGTATTTTCCCAATGGTTTCAAGCCGCTGTGCAAGGCGGCGAAAAAGTACGGCGCCGCACCCGGCGTGTGGCTCTCGCCGTGGGGCGGGTACGGCAAGCCGCACGACATTCGGATCGAAAATGGCCGCGAGGCCGGCTACGAAATCGTCGATGACGGCTTTGCGCTGTCCGGTCCGAAATACTGGAAGCGCTTTCATCACGTGGTGATGAAGCTGCTCGACGAGGACTGCATCAACCAGTTCAAGTTCGACGGTCTCGGCAACGTCAACAGCGTGTACCCGGGCAGCCGTTTTGACAGCGATTTCGCCGCAGCCATCCAGCTCATCGACGAGATCCGCGCCGACAAGCCCGACACCTTCATCAACCTCACCACCGGCACCTGGGCGTCGCCGTTCTGGCTGCGCTGGGTCGATTCCATTTACCGCGGCGGCTACGACCACAACTTCACCGGCGTCGGCACGAAGCGCGAACAATGGATCACCTACCGCGATGCGCAGACCTACCAGAACATCGTCATGAAGGGGCCGCTCTACCCGCTCAATTCCCTGATGCTGCACGGCATCGTCTACGCGCAGCACGCCAAGGGTCTCGACAGCGATCCTGGCCATGACTTTGCCGAGGAAGTACACAGCTACTTTGCCACCGGCACCGACCTGCAGGAGATGTACATCACGCCTTCCCTTCTGAGCGAGCACGACTGGGACGTGCTGGCCGAGGCGGCCAAATGGGCGCGGGCCAACGCGGACGTGCTCCGGGATACGCACTGGATCGGCGGCGATCCCGGTCGCCTGCAGGTGTATGGTTGGGCCGCGTGGACGCCGAAGAAGGCCATCATCACCTTCCGCAACCCGGACGACGATCCACAATTGGCCGTAATCAATCTGCAAAAACAACTGGAACTGCCCAGGGGTGGGGCCGGCCATTTCACCGTCATCGACGTCTGGCATACCGGCGGCGATGCCGTACCGGAGGAACTCGACGCGGACACGCTGACCACCATCCGTCTCGAACCATTCGAAGTCCTGACCCTGGCGCTCACCCCGACGGTGAAGTAGGCGGATGCAAGGCAAGCGGGCCATGTAGTTTGCGTTTTGCAGGAGCATGCTTGCTCGCGATAATCGACTCGCCAAGATCGCGAGCAAGCTCGTTCCTACGCGATGTGGACAGGTGGTGTTCAGGATCGGCGGTATGTCGCGATATTGGAGCGCCGGCATCCTGCCGGCATCCGCCGATCGTGACCGAAGTGAATCGATTGCGCCGCGTCAGGCGCTCTATCAACCGCATGAAACGCACCTCGTCCTGGTTGCGGTTGGCTGGCGCTCCTTACATGCGGAAGACGCCGTAGCGGCCGCCGGGTTCGGGCGGGGCGTTCTCGGAAGTGGCGAGCACAAGGCCGAGAATGCGGCGCGTATCGGCCGGATCGATGACGCCGTCGTCCCACAGGCGCGCCGTGGCGTAGTACGGATGGCCTTGGGCCTCGTACTGTTCGCGCAGCGGCTCCTTGAAAGTCTCTTCTTCCTTCTTGCTCCACTTGCCGCCCTTCGCCTCGATGCCGTCGCGCTTGACGGTGGCGAGCACGCTCGCGGCCTGCTCGCCGCCCATCACGCTGATGCGCGCGTTCGGCCACATCCACAAGAAACGCGCGCCATACGCCCGACCGCACATGGCGTAGTTGCCGGCGCCGAAGCTGCCGCCGATCAGCACCGTGAATTTCGGCACGGTGGCGCAGGCGACGGCCATGACCAACTTCGCTCCGTCCTTGGCGATGCCTCCCGCTTCGTATTTGGCGCCGACCATGAACCCGGTGATGTTCTGCAGGAATACGAGCGGGATGCGCCGTTGTTCGCACAGCTCGATGAAATGCGTGCCCTTGAGCGCGCTTTCCGAGAACAAAATGCCGTTGTTGGCGATGATACCGACCGGGTAGCCGTACAGGTGCGCGAAGCCGGTGACGAGCGTCTTGCCGTAGTTGGCCTTGAATTCCTGGAACTCGGAGCCGTCCGTAATGCGCGCGATGACTTCATGCACGTCGTAGGGGTGGCGGGTGTCTTGCGGCACGATGCCGTAGAGTTCGTCGGCGGGATGGCGCGGTTCGTCGCTCTTCTGCTTCGCCAGCCAGTCCGGTCGTTGGTAATTGAAATGGGCGACGATGTCGCGGGTCATGGCGAGCGCGTGTTGATCGTCGTCGGCGAGATGATCGGTGACCCCGGAAGTCTTGCTGTGCAACTCACCGCCGCCAAGCGTTTCCGCATCCACCTCTTCGCCGGTTGCGGCTTTGACCAGCGGCGGGCCGCCGAGAAAGATCGTGCCCTGGTTCCGCACGATCACGGCTTCGTCGCACATCGCCGGCACGTAGGCGCCGCCGGCGGTGCACGAGCCCATGACGACGGCAATCTGAGGGATGCCCTCGCGCGAGAGACGCGCCTGGTTGTAGAAGATGCGCCCGAAATGCTCCTTGTCGGGAAAGACCTCGTCCTGCAGTGGGAGAAACGCGCCGCCGGAATCCACGAGGTAAATACAGGGCAGGCGATTTTCGAGCGCCACTTCCTGTGCGCGCAAATGCTTTTTGACGGTCATTGGAAAATACGTGCCGCCCTTCACGGTGGCATCGTTGGCGACCACCATCACTTCGCGTCCGTGTACGCGGCCGATGCCGGCAACGACGCCGGCGGCGGGCGCGGCTCCGTCGTACATACCGTTTGCAGCGAGCGCGGAAATTTCGAGGAAGGGCGAGCCGGGATCGAGCAGCGCTTCTATGCGGTCGCGTACCAGAAGTTTGCCGCGGTCGAGATGCTTTTTGCGCGAGCGCTCGCTGCCGCCCTTGGCGGTCTCAACCAGCTTCTCGCGCAAATCCTTCACCAGCGCTTCCATGTGTTCGCGGTTGGCGGCAAATTCCTTGCTGTTCGTGTCTATCGTGGATTTGATGATCGGCATGTCAAACTTCTTTCCAGGGGTTGATGATGGAGACGCCTGCCAGCGTGAAGGGCGAGGCGTCTCGAGTGGCTACAGTGTATCCGTGGGTCTTGGCTATGGCGGCAATCTGCGCATCGGCCATCGAAAGGATGTGGCCACCGGCACGGGCCTTGCCAACGAGGGAGGCATAGGTTTCGGCGGCATTCTGATCGAAAGGAAGGATGCGTGAGCAGAAGAGTTGTGACAGCAGTTCGGTCATGGTGCTTCTTAACCTGACTTTGCGCCTGCCCGTGGGCAGAAATTCCAATCCCAGAAGAAGCTCGGCAAGATTCACCGTCGTGAGAAAGAGTGTTTCGGCGATTTGGCGATCCAGCCATGCCTGCACGGTGGGATCGCCGTTCGGTTTCATGGGCTCGGAAACGACGTTGGTGTCGAGTACGATCACTCGAACTCGACCGGTTCGGGTGGTGTTGGATCGCGCTGAGTGTCGAACTCGATATCGCGCAGATTTTTGCGAAACCCCGCAAGCGCCGAACCCACCTTGATGCGCTTCTCGGCGCTGGTCGCTTCTTCCAGGATGGCGCGAATCTCAGCCTCGGTGCTGCGCCCGTGGCGGGCGGCACGCAGTTTCAGCGCCCGATGCGTATCTTCCGGCAAATTTCTAACGGTGACGGCGGACATCAAATCAATCTGCAGCAGTCTCAGGCTAAAATGATATCACGAATGGATAATTGATATCACCCATTCGTACAAATCGTCGACGACCAGGATTTCGTCATGTCGGCGAAAGCCGGCATGCAGTATAAAAAATCCCGGCCTGTGGCCGGGATGAGTATTCAGGACTGGGCCCCGGCGTTCGCCGGGGCGACGACCGGGAGCAGCTTTGCGGCGGTTTGTCAGAGGAGTTCGACGGCGATGGCGGTGGCTTCGCCGCCGCCGATGCACAGCGAGGCGATGCCGCGCTTGGCGCCGCGCGCCTTGAGCGCATGCAGCAGCGTCACCGTGATGCGCGCGCCGGAGCATCCAATCGGATGGCCGAGCGCACAGGCGCCGCCGTTCACGTTGACCTTCTCGTGCGGGAGCTTGAGTTCGTGCATTGCCGCCATCGCGACGACGGCGAAGGCCTCGTTGATCTCGTAGAGGTCCACGTCCTTTTCCGACCAGCCGAGCTGCTTCTGCAGTCGATCGATCGCCCCGACCGGGGCGGTGGTGAACCAAGCCGGCTCCTGGGCAAATCCGGCATGGCCATGAATGCGGGCGAGCGGCGTGAGGCCGCGCTTCTCCGCTTCGCTTTCACGCATGAGCACGAGCGCCGCTGCGCCGTCCGAGATGGAAGAGGAACTCGCCGCGGTCACCGTGCCGTCCTTCTTGAACGCCGGCTTGAGGTTCGGGATCTTGTCGATCTT
>JAKDMP010000182.1 GCA_030452225.1 Gammaproteobacteria bacterium | reverse complement strand
GCCTAAACGGGGCGGGGAAACACCCCCACGGCCAGGGCGCTACATGCCGCCGTGGCCGGCCAGGGGGTGGCCCTTGCGCGACAATCCCTCGTGGTCGACGACCTGAAGGCCGGCGTCCTGGTCTGCCCGTTCGGTCCCGAAATGCCGACACGGTCTTCCTGGTATTTCGTCTGCGCGCCGTCGAGCACTGAACAGCCCAAGATCCGTGCGTTCCTGCGGTGGCTGCAGGACGAGATTGCCAGCGATTTCGGCGAGGGTCGCGGAGAAATCTCCATCCAAAGCCGCTCGACCTAGCATTCGCTCGCTGCTCGGTCGCCAATCTACGGCGCAGGCCAGAGACCGTTCACTTCAGGTGTATGCGATGGATCGCCGACTGCATTGCGGCACACATCGGGGTTGCCGCGGCTCCAGTAGCCCTCCGTCCCAAATCGGAACGTCAATCAGGTTTATTGCCAATTTGGCGCCGGTTGCGCCCGGAATGCCGGGCTCTCTTTGTCAACGGTTAAAAAAGATTGTTGCTACAGCCGTTTACCTTCGCTTCACGATTACCGTCGGTTCGGCGAAATTCATCTGTTGGCAACCAGTTTGAACGGATTTCGGCGTGTTTTTGCCCGTCGGGTGACGAGAACGCACGCTCTTGTGGCGAGTCCCGACATCGCCCTACCACATGCTGTAGTGAACAAAACCAGACTCAGTGATTCTCGCCGATTCGGGCCGCATTTGTTCCCGCTTCGTTTCTGCTGTTAACAGCGCCGGCGCGGGGTCGCGTGAACTGTCCTTTCGTGGGACACTCGCAACCTCGCCCGCTTGCCCCTACATTGGCGTCAATGAGTTCATTTCCGTCCCAATCGCTCAAGGCGATTCTCGGTCCCACCAATACCGGCAAGACCTATTTCGCCATCGAGCGCATGCTCGCCCATTCGTCCGGCATGATCGGCCTGCCGCTGCGGCTGCTGGCGCGCGAGGTCTATAACCGCGTCGTCGAGCGGGTCGGGGCGCGGGCCGTGGCGCTAGTGACCGGCGAGGAGCGCATCGTTCCGCCAAAGCCGCGCTATTGGGTGTGCACGGTCGAGGCGATGCCGACGGACCTTGCCGTCGAGTGCGTCGCCGTCGACGAGATCCAGACGGCGATCGATTTCGATCGCGGCCATGTCTTTACCAACCGCATTCTCCATGCGCGGGGGCTGAGCGAGACGCTGCTGCTCGGTGCCGACACCATGGCGCCGGTGATCCGGACGCTCCTGCCGCATGCCGAGATCATCCACCGGCCGCGCTTCTCGCAACTGACCTATGCCGGGTCGAAGAAGATCTCGCGCCAGCCGCCGCGTTCCGCCATCGTCGCCTTCTCGGCCGCGGAGGTCTATGCCTTCGCCGAGCTGATCCGGCGCGAGCGCGGCGGCACCGCGGTGGTGATGGGGGCGCTCAGCCCGCGCACCCGCAACGCCCAGGTCGATCTCTACCAGAATGGCGATGTCGATTTCCTGGTGGCGACCGATGCCATCGGCATGGGTTTGAACCTCGACATCCACCACGTCGCCTTCGCAGACGACAGCAAGTTCGATGGGCGCCAGATGCGGCCATTGACCCCGGCCGAGTTCGGGCAGATCGCCGGGCGCGCCGGCCGGCATGCGCGCAACGGCACCTTCGGGGTGACGGCGGGCACGGGAGCGTTCGACGAAGACCTGGTCGTTGCGCTCGAAACGCATGACTTCTCGCCGGTCAAAGTGCTGCAATGGCGCAACAATTCGCTCGATTATTCATCGATCGGGGCGCTGAAGAGGAGCCTCGATGCGGCGCCGAACCACAGGGCGCTGACCCGCGTGCCGGTGGCGACCGACCAGCATGCGTTCGAATTCGTTGCCCGCAACGAGGGTGGAAAGCTGGCGACAGGCCCGGATTCCGTGCATCTTTTGTGGCAGGTCTGCCAGATTCCGGACTATCGCGGTATCTCTCCGGCCGCTCATGGCGAGATGGTCACCCGCATCTATTCGGATTTGATGCGATTTGATGCGGTCGATGCCGACTGGATTGCCGAGCAGGTACGCTTCTGCGACAATGCCAGCGGTGACATCGATACACTCTCCAACCGTATCAGGCAGATCCGCACCTGGACGTTCGTCGCCAACCGCAAGAACTGGCTCAAAGACCCGACACACTGGCGTGAAAAGACCCGTGACATAGAGGATCGTCTCAGCGACGCCCTGCACGAAAAGCTGACACAGCGATTCGTCGACCGGCGCACGAGCGTTCTCATTCGTCACCTGAAAGACAGACGCATGGCATCTCCGCAAATCAATGACCGGGGCGAAGTGAGCCTCGAAGGCCACCTTATCGGTACGCTCGAAGGCTTCCGGTTCACGTTGGCCAAGGCCGATGGCGAACTGGATGCCAAGGCGCTGCGCTCGGCCGCCGAGCAGGCGATCGCGCCCGAAATCCGCAACCGCGCTGACCGGCTCGCGGGTGCGCCCAACGAGGAATTCGTGCTGGCGACCGACGGACGCCTGCGCTGGAAGGGCGAGATCGTTGCCGAACTGGTCGAAGGCGATGCGCTGCTGCGCCCGCGCGTGCTGTTGCTGGCCGACGAGGTGCTGACCGGTGTCGAGCTCGAGCGCGTGCAGGAGCGGCTGAACCTGTGGCTGCGCCACCACATCAACACCGTGCTCGAGCAGGTGATGGGGCTCGAAGCCCCAACCGATCTCGAAGGCACGGCGCGCGGCATCGCCTTCCGGCTTTACGAGCATCTTGGTCTCATCCCGCGCCATGAGGTCGCCGAGGAGGTCAAGGGGCTCGACCAGGAGGTGCGCGGCAAGCTGCGCAAGCTCGGTGTCAAGTTCGGCGCCTATCACATCTACCTGCCGCAGAGCCTCAAGCCCGCGCCGCGCGAACTGGCGCTGATCCTCTTTGCCTTGAAGAACGGCGGTGTGCGTCAGCCCGGCGTTTCCGATCTGCCGCATGTCGTGCTCTCGGGCCGCACCAGCTTCGAGATCGATCCGGAGGTTGCGCTCAAGCTCTACGAGGTCGCCGGCTTCAAGGTCGCCGGCAAGCGGGCCGTGCGCGTCGACATTCTCGAGCGGCTCGCCGATCTCATCCGGCCGCTGATCGCGCTCGATGCCAACCGCCCGCACGAGGGCGAACTGCCCGTCGGCGCCGCCGAAGGCAACGGCTTCCGCGTCACCGTCGAGATGACCTCGCTGCTCGGCTGCTCGGGCGAGGATTTCTCCTCGATCCTCTCCTCCCTCGGCTATCGCGTGCGCCGTACGCCCAAGCCTCTGGAGGCATCGGCCGAGGCTTCGACAGAGACGCCTGCTGCGGAAACACCGGCCGAAGGTGCGCCTGACACCCCGGCTGAGGCTGCGCCCGACGCTCCGGTTCCCGAACCGGCACTCGCCGATGCCGCCGC
>JAKDMP010000055.1 GCA_030452225.1 Gammaproteobacteria bacterium | reverse complement strand
GGCGCCTTCGGCCTTCGACTTCCACAACATCGCCGCTCGGCTCTGATTTCCCTTTACCACCGCGCACACACAATCGCGAGCAAGCTCGCTCCCACAGGAAATTTTCGCACCGATGGTTTGAAAAGGGGTGGGAGCGAACTTGTTCGCGACGGCCTGCTACAACGACGGGCGCGTTGGCGGTTACTCCTGGTCGACGACGGGAAAGCGGCGCGGGGTGAACAGCACGACGATCAGGGTGAGGACGGCGACAGCGAGTATGCCGATGTAGATGTGATGGGTGGCGGCATGGATCGCGCGGCGCAGATAGTCGCCGGCGGCTGCATCGAGCCCTGCGCCATGCAGTGCGTCGATCACGGCATTGATGTCGTTCGGCAATTGCGCGCGCAGTGCCGCGGGCGCCGAAGTCAGCCGAGCGGTAATCGTGGCATTGAAGATCGCGCCGAAAACGGCCGCACCGATACTTTGCCCGAGGTAGCGCGAGAAGATGTTGACGCCGGTCACGATGCCCCGCCCCTGCCATCCGACCACCGATTGCACGCCGACCAGAAGCGGCGTGGAAAGCAAACCGAACCCGGCGCCGAGCACAAACTGGTCGAGTGCCACCATCCAGCCGCTCCCCGGCCGCGGCATGAGCAGAAACCCGAGGGCGGCGACAATGATGAGCACGGCGCCGCCCAGGGCGGAATCGCGAAAGCCGGCACGCAAATACACCCGTCCGGACAACCACGAGGCCAGCGGCCAGCCGATGCTCATGGCAGCCAGCACAAAGCCGGCGGCGATGGCGCCGAGCCCGAGCACCGACTGCGCGAAAGTCGGCAGGTATGCAATCGGCCCCATCATCACCAAGCCCATGCAGATCATGGCCATGTTGGTGCCGGCCAGTACGCGCTTTCGCCACAGCCAACCGGGCATGATCGGCTCGGCAGCACGACGCTCGACCCAAATGGTGGCGGCGATCAAGACGAGGGCCGCGGCAAACACGACAAGGCTCGGCGCCGACAACCACGGCCAGGACTGGCCTCCCTGCAGCAGCCCGAAGATCAACGCGCCGATGGCAAGGAACATCAAGCCGGCGCCGGCGAAGTCGATGCAATGGCGGCGATGTTCGACACGCTCGTGCAGAAACACGGCAATTAGCGCGATCGCCGCCGCGCCGACGGGCAGGTTGATGAGGAAAATCCAGCGCCACGAGGCATACTCGGCAAACGCGCCGCCAATTGCCGGTCCGATGACGGCAGCCATGCCCCAGACGCTCGACAGCCAGCCCTGGATCCGGGCGCGTTCGCGCACCGAGTACAGGTCGCCCGCAATCGTATTGACGGTCGCCATGATCGAGCCCGCGCCCAGCCCCTGCAGACCACGAAAGACGATCAGCGACAGCATGTCCCAGGAGGCTGCCGAAGCCGCCGAGCCGGCGAGAAAAATCAGCGCGCCGACGATCAACACAGGCTTGCGCCCGAACATGTCGGCGAACTTGCCGTACACCGGGATCGTTACCGTCTGCATGAGCAGGTAGATCGAGAACACCCAAGTGAACAACGAAAAACCGCCGAGATCGCCGACGATCTGCGGAATCGCGGTCGACACGATGGTGGCATCCATCGCCGCGAGCATCATCGTCGCCATGAGCCCGGCCAGAATCCAGCGGCGCCGCCGGGCGTTCAAGTCTTCGCTCACGGGCGGCCGGCCCGCTTCAAGCGGGCGTCTTCACGCCGGGTTCGAGCATCGCACGGAAGCGCTCGATCGCATCGCCCGAGGCGGCAACCAGCAGGACATCGCCGACCTGCAGGCGCGTGCCACCATGAGGCACGATTTCATTCTCTGCGCGAATGATCCCGGCGATCAATACATTCATATCCTCCAGGCCGAGGCGCGCGATGGCGCGCCCCGCCGCCGGCGAACCCGCCGTCAGCGACAGGTGATACAGGCGTTCCCCGCCGTCGAGCGCGACGCCCTCCTCGGTGGCGAGCGCCGATTGCAGTTCGCCGCTCAACACGTCGCTGTCAAGCTCGAGTTCGTGGCGGCGCAAGAGATTCTCCACGCTGCGCCGGTACATCTCGCGATTGGCCGGGCTGTCGACGGGCATCGGCACCTGCGCCTCGTACAGCGTCGGGTAACGGGTGCGCCGGGTGAGCGCCATCTGCACGACAAAGGCGAGGGCGACGGCGATCATGGTCGGCAAAATCAGCGCGTAACCGCCGGTCATCTCCACCACCATGACGAGCGCGGCGATGGGGATGCGCGCCGCCCCGGCAAACAGCGCCGCCATGCCTACGACGGCGAGCGCGGAGGCGTTGACATCGAGGTCAAACAGCGCGAGCAGCCCGGCAAAGGCCGCGCCCAGCATCGCGCCGACGTAAAGGCTCGGGGCGAACACGCCGCCCGATCCGCCCGAACCGATGGTCAGCGAAAGCGCGAGAACCTTCCCGAGCGAAAGGATCAGCAGCAGCCAGATCGCCAGCCCAGCGCCGCCGGCAAGCGCGAACTGGATGTAACCGTAACCGCCGCCGAGAAGCGGCGGCAGCGCAATGCCGATCAGCCCGACGGCGAGCCCGCCGATTGCGGGCTTGAAGTGGTTGGGAATCCTGAGCGCGCGAAAAGCATCGCGGATGCGATAAAACACCGTCGGGAGCAGCGCACCCAGCGCCCCGCAAGCCAGGCCGAGCAGCGCGAACCAGACCAGGTCGGAAGAATCGTTCATGCCGAGCTGCTCGGGCAGGAAGAAAAGCGGCGTAAAGCCCTCGAACACCCCGATGATCGAGTAAGCCACGGCCGAGGCAATCATCGTGTACACCAGTGCGCTGCCCTCGAAGGCCATGCGCGAGTAGAGCACCTCCACGGCAAAGATCGCGGTGCCGAGCGGGCTTTTGAAGATGGCCGAAAGCCCCGCCGCCATCCCCATCAGGATGATCAGCCGGCGCTCGTCATCGGGAAGCTTGAGCCAGGCCGAGGCGATGGCGCCGACGCCCGCCGCAATCTGCGCGGTCGGCCCTTCGCGCCCGGCCGAACCGCCCGAGCCGATGGTGATGACGCTCGCGATGCCCTTGACCAGAGGCACACGTGCGCGCATGCGCCCGGCGGTGACATGAAACGCGCGTACCGCCGAATCCGTGCCGTGCCCCTCGGCTTCGGGGCACAAGCCGTAGACCAGAAAGCCTACGGCCAGCCCGCCGACCGTGGTCGCGACCGGCACCCACCAGTACCAGTGATCGAACGGGGCCGGGGCGAATTGCGCCGCACGCGCCGCCGCGACTCCAATCGTCGAGTAATTGCCGAGATGACCGAGGATATACATATCCGCCCAGTGCAGAGCAACCAGGAACAGCTCCGCCCCCAGCCCGCCGACGATTCCGAGAAATACGCTCAGAATGAGCAGGCGCGGGGTGCGATCCAGCTTCATCAACTCCATGCGGATCCCCTTGCGATGGATACAAGCTTGCGAGCGTTTATCATAATGGCGACGCGCACCGGAATCACCTCCACGCGGGCCTGTAGCTCAGTTGGTTAGAGCAGGGGACTCATAATCCCTTGGTCCAAGGTTCGAGTCCTTGCAGGCCCACCATCATTCGATGGTCGCGGATGTCTGTTCCCCGCATTCCCGACTTCAGAGAAAAGACGCCGGCGTAAGCGGCGACATCGGGGTGCGAGCGCCCATACAATAGGCGGTTGATGCACCGACGCGGCCACCAATGACCGAAACAAGCGCGCCCCGTAGCACGCCACCGGCCGCCCGCGACATCCAAGGGATGCCGGGGAATCCGATGATTCGTTTGCTCGTGAATTTGGCGGCGGCGCTCTGCCTGACAGCGGCGGCATCGGCGTTGGCCGCCCAATCCAGTCAATCGCCCAAAACGATCCCGGATATCAGCCCCTGGGTCGGGGAGGACGGCAAGCCCGATGCAGCCGCTTGGCGCCATGCCGCGCAATTTTCCATCGACAACGAGTTCCAACCCGGCCGCAATGTTCCTGCGCCCGTCGCAACCGAAGTGTTCGTCGGTTACACGGATACGGCGTTGTGGCTGCGCTTTGTCGCTCACGATCCGCAGCCCGGCGAGATTCTCGCCAAGTACCGGCGGCACGACAATTTCGGCAACGACCAGGACTTTGTCGGCGTGATTTTCAGCCCTTTCAACAATCAAACCGGTTATGAATTTTTTTGCAGCGCAGCCGGTACTGAACTGGACATGTTCCGTCAAAGAGGCGATGAGTACGACTCCTACGACGCCATCTGGAATTGCGATTCGCGGCTCACCGAAAACGGCTACGTGGCGGTGATGAAGGTTCCCTTCGAGTCGCTCAAGTTCCCGCAAAGCGACCGCCCCCAGACGTGGAGCATCGTGTTCATACGCAACTGGCCGCGCAGCGTGCGCCACAAAATGCTCCAGATTCGATTCAACTACAACGGCAGTTGCCTTCTCTGCCAGGCCCAGATCGTGGAAACGGCGACGCCTATCCGCGCACATGGCACCAACGTGCAGATTCTTCCGTCCGTCACGCTCTCGCGCACCGACGAGCGCGCCACGCCCTCGTCCGGACTCGAGCAGGGCAGCCCCGAAATCGAGCCCAGCCTCGATGCGCGCTGGGCCATACGCCCCGACCTCGCGTGGTCGGCGACGTTGAACCCGAATTTCTCCCAGGTGGCACCCGACGTACTCGAGTCCACCGTGAACCGGCGTTTTGCAATTTTTTACCCCGAGAACCGGCCGTTCTTCCGCCGCGGCACCTGGGTGTTCAACACACCGGGTTTCGACTTCGGCCATTACGGCGCTGGCGGCAATTTTGTGGACACCCGCCAGATCGCCGATCCCGATTGGGCATCCAAGATGGTCGGCCAGATAGGCCCCCATGCCATGGGCGCCCTGATCGCAGACGACGCGATCACCAACATTCTGGTTCCAGGCCGCACACAATCCGCACTGGAATCGTTCAACTTCTCCACCCGCGACGCTCTGCTGCGCTACCGTCACGACTTCGCCGGCAACTCGGCGGTCGGGATGCTGGTTACCGGGCGGCGCGGCGGCGGCTACGACAATACCGTGGTTGCAGTCGACGGCCGTTGGCAGATCGATCCGAGCAATGCCCTCACCCTGCAAACGGCGCACTCCTCCACCTATTACCCGGATGATGTCGCCGCGGCCTTCGGCATTCAGCCCGGGCGGGTCACAGGCAACGGCTGGGTGGGCACCTACGACCTCACACGACGCAACTTCAATGCCAGTGTTTCCGCCGGCCATGTAGCATCCGGCTTTCGGGCCGATCTCGGCTTCCTGCCGCAGGTGGGTTACAACGAGGCGCGCGGCGAATTCGAATACAACTTCTATTCGAACACCGCCTGGTGGAACAATGGCGGCTTCGGAACCACTTACGACTGGGTCCAGGCGACCGATGGCGGCCCCGTTCTCGACCGCAGCGCGGAGATCTACACCTTTGTCCACGCCATCGCGCGAAGCCATGTATTTTTCTCCGTCTCGCACGAGGATCAGTACTTCGGCGGCAAGACTTTTTCACTCTTGCAGTACACCTTGCGCAGCGACGCACGCCCGCTCAGCTGGATGGAACTGGATCTGGACGTAACCGCCGGCGACGCCATCGACTACGTCGGCGTGCGCAAGGGCGACCTGTTGTCCATTTCGCCTGCGTTTACGCTCGTCCCCGGCAGACATCTGCAGATCGAGTTTGTCAACAACTTCGAGCGCCTGAACGTACAGGGAGGCCGGCTGTATACCGCCAACCTATACGATGTCCGGGTTGCCTGGCACTTCAACTCGCAAATGTTCGTGCGCGCCATCGTCCAGGCCCAGAACATCCGGCGCAATACCGCGCTGTATCCACCCGGCACACAAAGCCGGACGCGCACCATCGCGACCCAGTGGCTGTTCGGCTACGTCCTCAATCCATGGACCAGCCTGTTTGCCGGCTATTCCAACGGTTATCTCGGCACCGGGGGCGCGGGCATTGTGGAACAGCGGAGAAGCTTCTTCCTCAAGCTGAGCTACGCCTGGCAGCTCTGAGAGGCGGCACAAATCCATCCAGTTCATTGACGTCGTCGTCCCGGCGAAGGCCGGGACCCAGTCTGGACACGCATCCCGCCCCACGGGCGGGATTCCATCATTCCCGTGCCGGATTACCCGCCTGGCCACCCGCGAGCGGCCAGGCTCGCCCTTCGGGTCATGCGCTTCGCGCAGGTTCGCGGCGGCGCTCCCCCTTCGCAGTGCGGATCGCGATCACGTTCCGCCGGCATGACGGGACGAGGCGGGAGCTCGACGCCGCCTGCTCGGATACCATGGCCGGGTGGAAGACCCTGAGGATGCGCACATGATCGAGGCCATTCAGGGCGACATCACGAAGCTCGACATCGATGCGGTCGTGAACGCCGCCAACAAGACGCTGCTCGGCGGCGGCGGAGTGGACGGCGCCATCCACCGCGCCGCGGGGCCGGAATTGCTCGCGGCCTGCCGCGAGTTCGGCGGCTGCGAGACGGGCGCGGCGCGCATCACGCCGGGATTCCGGCTCAAGGCGCGCTGGATCATCCACACGCCGGGGCCGGTATGGCGCGACGGGGAGCACGGCGAGCCCGAACTTCTGCAAAGCTGTTACCGTTCGAGCTTCAAACTCGCCCGCGAGGCCGGCGCGAAAAGCATCGCCTTTCCCAACATCAGCACGGGGGTGTACGGCTACCCGAAAGCGGATGCCGCGAGAGTCGCCGTGGGAGTCATGCGCGAGGAAAACGGCAACTTCGAGCGCATCGTCGCCTGCTGCTTTGACGCCGAAAATCTCGGCCTCTACCGTGACCTGCTCGAAGGGGGAGAATGAGCGCGGCAAACGGTGCTATGCTGAACCGACGCATCCCCCTGAGGAGGTCAGGGAAATGAGCAAACGTCTTTTGGCCACCGCCTCGATCGGCGCGCTGGCCGCATTGCTGCTGACGGTGCCGGCTCTCGCCGCCCTTCAACCGGGCGCCAAGGCCCCCGTTTTTACCGCCGAGGCCAGCCTGGCCGGCGAGGAATTCACTTTTTCACTCGACCAGGCGCTCGCCAGGGGACCGGTGGTGTTGTACTTCTACCCGGCCGCGTTCACCCACGGCTGCGATGTCGAGGCGCATACTTTTGCGACCCACAAGGCGCAATTCACGGCGGCCGGCGCCACGATCATCGGCGTGTCGGCGGACTCGATACAGCGGCTCAACCGCTTCTCGTCCGATCCGGATTACTGCGCCGGCAAGTTTCCGGTCGCCTCGGATCCGGGCGGCAGGATCGCGGCCGACTATGGCCTCGAGATGATCCCCCCGCAGAAGGGCGTCGTCGACGTGAACGGCAACACGGTGGAACACGGTTTCATTCCGCGCACGACCTTCGTACTCGACGGAAGCGGCGAGATCGTCGCCGTGTTTTCAACCTCGGCTGACAAGCTCACGCCCGTCCAGCATGTCACGAAATCGCTGGCGATCGTCGAGAAGATGCAGGCGGAAAAGTCCGGCAAATAGGCGGCAGCCCGACTTACCTCCCGCGAAAAGAATCCCCCTCCAACTCCCCCTTCGCCGCTTCCGCGGCCAAGGGGGAGGGCATTCAATCTGGCCTTCAGCCGCCGAGTTTCTGCTTGAGGAGGCGGTTGACTTCGGCGGGGTTGGCCTTGCCTTTCGTGGCCTTCATAACCTGACCGACGAAGTAGCCGAGGAGTTTTTCCTTGCCGGCGCGGTATTGCTCGAGCTGCGCGGGGTTGGCGGCGATGACTTCGTCCACGATTTTCGCCAGTGCGTCGGGATCGCTGATCTGCTTGAGGCCGCGCTTGCCGATCACTTCATCGGCATCGCCTTCGCCTTGCCACATGGCCTCGAACACGTCCTTGGCGATCTTGCCGGAAATGGTGCCGTCGACGATGCGCCGGATCAGGCCGGCAAGCGCGCGGGCTTCAAGCCTGGAGGCGGTAATGACGAGACCCTCGCGATTGAGCGCGGCGGCCAATTCGCCCATCACCCAGTTGGCGGCGAGTTTCGCCTCGCCCCCGAGCGCGGCCACGACCGCCTCGTAGTAATCGGCCAGTTCGCGCTCGGCGGTGAGCACAGCCGCATCGTAGGCGGACAGGCCGTACCCGCTTTGAAAGCGCTCGCGTTTGGCGTCGGGCAGTTCCGGCAGAGTCGCCCTGACTTCTTCCACGAAGTCCGGGGCAATCTCCAACGGCAAGAGATCGGGGTCGGGAAAGTAGCGGTAATCGTTCGCCTCTTCCTTGGCGCGCATGGAATGCGTTTCATGATGATCCGGGTCGTAGAGCCGGGTTTCCTGCACCACCGTGCCGCCGGATTCGAGCACCTCGGCCTGGCGCTCGATCTCGTACTCGATCGCCTGCTCGACGAAACGAAAGGAGTTGAGGTTCTTGAGTTCGGCGCGCGTACCGAAGGGCTCGCCCGGCTTGTGGATCGAGACGTTGGCGTCGCAGCGCAGCGAGCCTTCCTGCATGTTGCCGTCGCAGATGCCGATGTAGCGCACCAGCGTGTGAATCGCCTTCATGTAGGCGACAGCTTCGGCGGCGGAACGCAATTCCGGTTCGGAGACGATTTCGAGCAGCGGCACGCCGGCGCGGTTGAGATCGATGCCGGTGGCATCGGGGAAGTTTTCGTGCAGCGATTTGCCCGCGTCTTCCTCGAGATGCGCGCGGGTAAGGTTGACGGTCTTTTCGGTCTCGTCGTCGAGCCGGATCGTCAACTTGCCGCCCTTCACCACCGGCCGCTCATACTGGCTGATCTGGTAGCCCTTGGGGAGATCAGGGTAAAAGTAGTTCTTGCGTGCGAACACCGAACGCGGCGCGATCTCGGCGCCGATGGCGAGGCCGAAGCGCACCGCCAGGCGCACCGCCTCGCGGTTCAGGACCGGCAGAACCCCCGGGTAGCCCAGGTCCACCAGGCAGGCATTGGTGTTGGGCTCTGCGCCGAACCGCGTCGAAGCGGCGGAAAAAATCTTGCTTTTCGTCAAGAGCTGGGCGTGAATTTCCAGCCCGATCACCGGCTCCCAATCACTCATCACTCGCCCCCCGGAGTGCTTGCGCAGCCTTGTCGCCCCGGCGCAGACCCACTGCTGTCAGAGGAACTGTACGGACATTTCGTTGAAGGCTGTGTGCACAGCGCATTTGGCGAGGCTGCGATCAATATCGACTTGATCGAGCCGACAATCGTCGCCCCGGCGAAAGCCGGGGTCCAGTATGAATACGTATCCCGCCCTGCGGGCGGGATGCCATAATTCGGACTGGATGACTCGCGACTTGCGTCGCTCGCCCTTCGGGCCATGCGCTTCGCGCACGTTCGCTCCGGCCTGCGACCTTCGCAGTCCGGCCTTCGCCGAAATGACGGGAAGAACGGCTTCCCGGATCTTCCCCGGACAGCTGTGCACGCAGGCCGGGGCCCAGTATGAATACGCGTCCCGGCCACTGGCCGGGATTCATTTATACACTGGATGCCGGCCTTCGCCGGCATGACGGAATTCGGGCAATGGGTCGTGGCTGCGGCTATCGCCACCCCGCTTACGCACCCTTGTCGCCCCGGCGCAGGCCGGGGCCCAGTCTTGAAAAGCATCCCGCCCTTCGGGCGGGATTCATCATTCAAACTGGATTGCGGCCTGCGCCGCAATGACGAAAATAGAAACGCCTCAATTTCCCCCGAACAGAAACGGGCCTTCGCCGATATGCCGGAAACCCCCGCATCAAGTACGGGGTTATCCCGGCCTGCGGGAACTGCTT
This sequence comes from Gammaproteobacteria bacterium, assembly GCA_030452225.1. GTDB lineage: Bacteria > Pseudomonadota > Gammaproteobacteria > JAKDMP01 > JAKDMP01 > JAKDMP01. The sequence continues at coordinate 3,817 of JAKDMP010000055.1, read as the reverse complement.
TCGAGGCGCTCATGCTTCTACTCCGGGCGGGGTCTGGCGGTGCCAGTCGGTGGCTTGTTGGTACTGATGGGCGAGGGCGAGGATGCCGCCTTCGTCGAAGGCGCGACCGATGATCTGCAGGCCCACCGGCAAGCCGCCGTCGAAACCCATCGGGACGGAAACTGCAGGGAGCCCGGCGAGGTTCACTCCGATGGTGAAGATGTCGTTGAGATACATGGCCACCGGATCACTCGTTTTCTCGCCGATTTTGAACGCCGCGGTGGGCGTCGTCGGCCCGAGGAGAAAGTCGTACTTCCCGAAAGCCTCCCGGAAGTCGTCGGCAATAAGCTGGCGCACGCGCTGGGCGCGAAGGTAGTAGGCGTCGAAATAGCCATGCGAGAGCACGAAGGTGCCGATCAGAATGCGACGCTTGACCTCGGTGCCGAAACCTTCGCCGCGCGAACGCAGGTACAAATCCTCGAGGTTCGCGGGATTGTCGGCGCGATGGCCGTAGCGCACGCCGTCGTAGCGGGCCAAATTGGAACTGGCTTCGGCCGGGGCGACGACGTAGTACACCGGCACCGAGTAACGCAGGTTGGGAAGCGTGGTTTCCTCGACTTCGCAACCCAGCTTCGTGAGCTCCTCGGCAGCTCTGGTAAACGCATCGCGCACGCCCGGCGTCACGCCCTCGGCGAGAAACTCCTTCGGGATTCCGGCGCGTTTGCCTTTCACGGACTCTTCGATGAGGGCCGGGTAATCGGGTACCGGCTCGTCCACCGAGGTCGAATCGCGCTTATCGAAGCCGGCCATCGCCCGGAGAACCTGGGCGGCATCCTCGGCTGATACGGTGAGCGTGCCGGCCTGATCGAGACTCGAGGCGAAGGCGACGATGCCGTAGCGGGACACCCGTCCGTAGGTGGGCTTGAGCCCGGTGATGCCGGCGAGCGCCGCGGGCTGGCGGATCGAGCCGCCGGTATCGGTGCCGGTCGCATAGGGCACCAGGCGCGCGGCGACGGCGGCGGCCGAGCCGCCGGAAGAACCGCCCGGCACGCAATCGGTGTTCCAGGGATTTTTCACGGCGCCGTAAAAACTTGTCTCGTTGGAAGAACCCATGGCGAACTCGTCCATGTTGGTCTTTCCGACCATGACCGCCCTGGCGCGGCGCAGGTTCTCGACGACGGTGGCATCGTGCGGTGCGACGAAGTTGTCCAGCATGCGCGAGCCGGCACTGCTTTTCACGCCGGTGGTGCAGAAAAGATCCTTGTGCGCCATGGGTATGCCGGCAAGCGGCCCGACCTCGCCGCGCGTGATCGCCGCGTCGGCGGCACGCGCCTCGGCCATGGCTTCATCGTGCGCCAGGGTAATGAAGCTGTTGAGCGCCTGATCGCGCCCGGCGATGCGGGTGAGCGCCTCTTCGGTGAGCGCCACGCTGGTCGTCTCGCCGGCAGCCAGCGCCGCGCCGAGTTCGCGCAGCGATTTCATGAGCGGTCGATGACCCGGGGCACCCGGTACACCCCGGCGACGGTGTCGGGCGCATTTTGCTGGTAGAGATCGCGCTCGGGAGCTTCCGTGACCGCGTCGGCGCGCAGGCGCTGGGAGAGGGCCAACGGATGGGCCATGGGCTCGACGCCTTCGACTTCGGCCGCCTTCAACTCGTCCACCATCTTCATGATGGTGTCGAGTTCACCGCCCAGATTGGCAGCGGTGGTATCATCCACCGCGATGCGCGCCAAATGCGCCAGACGTTTCACCTCGGCGGCATCGAACATCGATTGAGCTCCCGCAAACGGCGTATTTTAGCAAAAGGAGGGACAAAACCCGCGGCGCGGGCTTGTTTCGTGCGCGGCAGATTGCTAAATTAACGCGCTAACTATCTGTTCTTCCTGTACGGACCCGCACACATGCTCCGCAAATTTCTGGGTGCTTTCTCCAGCGACCTCTCCATCGACCTCGGCACCGCCAACACGCTGGTGTATGTGCGCGGGCGCGGCATCGTCCTGAATGAGCCATCCGTCGTGGCGGTTCGCTACGACCCCAAGCGCGGTCATCGCCGCCCCGAGGCAATCGGCGCGGCGGCCAAGGCGATGCTCGGGCGCACGCCCGGCAACATCAGCGCCGAGCGCCCGCTCAAGGACGGGGTGATCGCCGATTTCACCCTCACCGAGCAGATGCTCAAGCACTTCATCCGCCAGGCGCACGGCAGCCGCTACTTTCGCCCCAGCCCGCGCGTGCTGGTGTGCGTGCCCCACGGCTCGACACAGGTCGAGCGCAAGGCGATTCGCGACTCGGCCGAAGGCGCGGGCGCGCGCAAGGTATACCTCATCGACGAGCCGATGGCGGCGGCCATCGGCGCCGGCCTGCCGGTGGCCGAGCCGCACGGCTCGATGATTCTCGATGTGGGCGGCGGCACCTCGGAGGTCGCGGTCATCTCACTGAACGGCATCGTCTATGCCGCGAGCGTGCGCACCGGCGGCGATCGTTTCGACGAGGCGATCATCAACTACATTCGCCGCAATTACTCGATCCTGATCGGAGAGGCGACCGCCGAACGCATCAAGATCGAAATCGGCTCCGCCTTCCCGGGCCGCGAAGTCCTCGAAATGGAAGTCAAGGGCCGCAACCTGGCCGAAGGCGTGCCGCGAAGTTTCAAGCTCAATTCCAACGAGATTCTCGAGGCACTACAGGAGCCGCTGGCCACCATCGTCGGCGCCGTCAAGCAGGCGCTGGAACAAACTCCGCCGGAGCTGTCCGGCGATGTGGCCGACCAGGGTCTGGTGCTCTCCGGGGGCGGGGCATTGCTGCGCGATCTGGATCGACTCATTGCCGAAGAGACCGGCATCCCGGTCATCACCGCCGAGGATCCGCTTACCTGCGTGGCACGCGGCGGTGGCCGCGCGCTGGAATTGATCGACAAGCACGGGGCGGATGTACTCGCTCTCGAATGATCCCCAGACCGGTTTGCCTTTGCCTGGAGGCAGCGGGCACAAGCGACGATTGCCATGCTCCCGAGCCCAGCCCGCATTCCGGGCTCCGACCTCGGACTGATGCGGGCTGATTTCTTCACGACGGCGGCGCCCACGCTCGGGCGAGTACGACGAGACCTCTTGCCTGCGCCAGGACGCGCCGCCCGCAACGCGCCGACCCAGGCACGGTACCGCTCCCCGTGCTGAAGTTCAAGCACGAACCGCGCGTTGCCCGCTTCACCCGCGGCCTGACGCCCCGCGCGCTGATTCTTGCCGCCGCGGCGATCGCGCTGATGGCCGTGGATCAGCACGGCGCCTCGCTTTCGACGCTGCGCGGCGCGTTGATGGGAGTGATCTATCCGGTCCAATGGGCTGTCAACGCGCCGAGTGCAGGCCTGCGGGAACTCTCCACCATGTTCGCCAGCCGCAACGAATTGCTGGAGCAGAACGAACGCCTCAAGCATGATTACCTGCTGGCGCAGATCCAGCTCGAACAACTCGAATCGCTGCGCCAGGAAAATCAGCGCCTGCGTGCGTTGCTGAATGCCGCCGGCACCATGCGGGGCCGCGTCGTCGCGACCACCGTGTTGTCGATCAACACCAATCCCTTCGCCAATCGCATTACCATCAACGCCGGCGCCAACATCGGTTTGCGGCCCGGTCAACCCCTGCTGGATGCGCGCGGCATCATCGGCCAGACCCTGCACGTCGGGCCGCTCAGTTCGCAAGTCATGTTGATTACCGATCCGGCAAGCGCCGTACCGGTTCAAATCAAGCGTACCGATACCGCCACGATCGCGGTCGGAACCGGCAGCCTCAACCTCCTGTCGCTGCCGTATCTGCCCAACAGCACCAAAGTGAAACCGGGGGACGTC
>JAKDMP010000181.1 GCA_030452225.1 Gammaproteobacteria bacterium | reverse complement strand
CTGGATCAGCCGGGAAATATACTTGCGCGCCTCGGTATAGCGTCCCTGCCCGAATGCCATCAGACCCATTTGCCACAATGCCTGGGATTGATCTGGATTGATCGCCAGGGTGCGGCGAAAATACTGCTTTGCCAGCTTGTCATCCGGAATCTTCAAGGCACACAGGCCTGCATTGGCAAGCGCTGCATCCGGCGTCGAATAGTCCAGATCCTCCGCCGCCTTCACGAAGTACTGCAACGATTGCTGCGGCTTGCCATGGGTACACAGAAAGACGCCGTAGTTGTTCATGGTCTCGGGATCGCCGGGCCGGTACTTCAACGACAGCTTGTATTGTTCTTCGGCCTTGTCGAATCGGCCAAGCCGAGCGTAATACAGCGCGAGTGTATTGTGGACCGCTGGCGAATGAGGCGACTGTTTGAGGCCTTCCGCGAGTTTTGCCCGCGCCATGTCCATGCGCCCCTCGCGCATGTAGTTGGCGGCCAATTGGGCGTTGTATTTCGCGGCCAGTTCCGGCGAGCCCCGATTCGGCATTTCGCCGGACGAGGCGCAAGCCCCGCAGAATGCAGCCAACGCCAACACGCCAAGCATTGCAGCTCCTCGCATCATGCCGTTATCTCCGATTGCAGCCGTCGCGCACCGATGCGATGGCGGGTTCGATCGCGCACCTGCCCGGCCAGTTGCCCGCAGGCGGCCTCGATGTCATCCCCGCGCGTCCGGCGTGTAACCGTCATGATGCCGGCATTCAGGAGGATCTCCCGGAAGCAATCGATGCGCTCACGGGAGGAGCACTCAAAACGCGCATCGGGATAGGGGTTGAAGGGAATGAGGTTGACCTTCGCGTTCAAGCCGTTCAGACGGCGGGCAAGCCGGCGCGCATGGGCGTCCGTATCGTTCACGCCGTCGAGCATGACATATTCGATCAGGACATGCCGGTGCGTACCGCCCTGGATGTAACGCCGGCAGGCCGCCATCAGCTCTTCGACGGGATGGCGGCGATTGATCGGCACCAGTTCGTCGCGCAAGGCATTGTCCGGCGCGTGCAGGGAGATGGCCAGTGACACGTCGCCCTCTTCGCTGAGCCTGTCCATCGCGGGGACCAGCCCCGAAGTGCTTACCGTCACCCTCCGTTTGGAAAGGTTGAAGCCCAACGGATCGGTGAATATCCTGATCGCCGGCAACAGGTTGCGATAGTTTGCCAGCGGCTCGCCCATGCCCATGAACACCACGTTGGATACCGCGGGCAGATCGCAGGTTCGCGGCGGCAGAAGCTTGTTCGCCAACCACAACTGCCCGACGATTTCAGCGCTTGTCAGGTTGCGGTTGAAACCCTGCGCCCCCGTCGCGCAAAACGCGCAGTCCATGGCGCAGCCCACTTGGCTCGAGATACACAGCGTACCGCGATCCGCCTCGGGTATGAACACCATCTCGACGCGGTTCCCGGTACCGGAATCGAGCAGCCACTTGCGCGTGCCGTCGCGGCTCTCCCGAGTATCGACCAACTCGGGTGGGACGATCCGTGCTTGTTCCTTCAAAACCGCGCGGAACGCCATGGAAAGATCGGTCATCGCGTCGAAATTCGTGCACCTTCGCCGGTAGATCCAGGCCATGAGCTGGCGGGCGTGAAACGCACGCTGGCCGCGCGCCGCCAACCAGGCCGTCAGCGCAGCCTGATCCAGGCCCAGCAGATTACATGTTTCGGTTGTCACCTGTACCTCGCTTCAGCGCAGCCGCGGGCACAAATCCTCGTTGGCAAAAAAGAAGCCGATCTCGGTCGCCGCCGTATCCGGTGCATCCGAGCCATGAACGGCATTCTCCTCGATGTTCGAGCCAAAATCCGCCCTGATCGTACCTTTTTCCGCCTCTTCAGGATTGGTTGCCCCCATGATTTCCCGGTTGCGGGCGATGGCATCCTCGCCTTCCAGCACCTGGACCAGCACCGGCCCGGAGGTCATGAAGGCTACCAGGTCATCGAAAAAAGCGCGTTCGCGGTGCACGGCGTAGAAGCCCTCCGCGCGCTCGCGCGTAAGCTGCAGCATTTTTGCCGCCACCACGCGCAGGCCCCCTTTCTCGAGCCGCTCGATAATGGCGCCGATATGGTTGGCGGCGACGGCGTCCGGCTTGACTATGGACAGGGTGCGTTGCAATGCCATCGAGAATCCTCCGGGATCAGATTCCGCCGTGTGCACGGAAAATCGTGAAATTTTAAAGAATAAACGGGCCGCGCGCAAATATTCACGCCGGCCGCAGCGGCGCTTTCAGGCGTTGAAGCTCTCCCCGCAGCCGCACTCGTCCGTGGCGTTCGGATTGGCGAACCGGAAGGATTGATTGAGGCCGTCGCGCACGAAATCCACCCGTGTGCCATCGATCATCGGGAGGCTGTCGCGCCTGACCAGAATGCGCACGCCGTGATCCTCGAATTCGACGTCGTCGGCGCCCGCCTCGGCGGCATAATCGAGTACATAGGCGAAGCCCGAACAACCGGTTTTCCTTATCCCCAAACGCAGGGCGATCGCACCCTCGCGGTCGGCCATGAAGCGCTGTACGCGCTCGGCAGCGGTCTCGCTCAGGGTTATGGCCATGGGCTGTCCTCGAAACCTCGGTGTTTCAACGGCTTACTTTAGCGTTTTTGCGCCTTTTTCTCAAATCGCGCCCCCTCCGGTTTGGCCATCAAATGCGGATTCTCAGCCCCAATTCCACTGTCTGATCGCTCGGGATGTGGTAGGTGGCGGTAACATCGATGGAATTACGCATCATGAAACCGAGCAACCGGTCGCGCCAGCCGATCATGCCTCCCTTGCGCCGACCGTGCACCAGCGACTGCCGCTCGACATAGTAGGTCGCCTCATTCAGGTCTATTTCGAGGTTCTTTCCCGTGCAGGCGGCAAGATCCGAGGGCACGTTCGTGTGCTGCATGTATCCGTAATGCAGGATGACGCGGTAAAAACCCTCGTTCAGTTTCTCGACTTCCAGGCGTTCCTGCTGCGGTATGCGCGGCACGTCTTCGCCCAGCACGGTTAAAAGGACCACCTGCTTCTGCAGCGCGCGGTTGCGCTCGATGTGATGATGGAGCGCGGGCGGTGTATTTTTCATACGGGGCGTGAGAAAGATGGCCGTGCCCGGCACACGTGCGGTTTTCTCCCTGGCGAGATCCTGAACCAGTTGCTTGATGGTAACGGCATCCTGGTCCGTTTGGCCTGCAAGAAGCTCACCGCCCCGCCTCCAGGTGGACATGATGATGAAGAAGACGATGGCCACCGCGATCGGGAACCAACCGCCGTAGGGAATTCGCATCAGGTTGGAGCCGAAATAGGCGAGATCCACGATCAGAAAGCCGGCGATAAACAGCAACGCCTGCCACAGCCTCCAGTGGCCGCGCTCGCGGGCCACGAAGAAGGCGAGGATGGTCGTCACGACCAT